>NZ_JBIRXG010000008.1:0-338111 GCF_044388685.1 Streptomyces sp. NPDC020192
GGTGCCGTGGGGCTGCTCCGGGGTGCCCTCGGAGCGCGGGAAGAACTCGTACCAGGAGCCGTACAGGGCCCGCTCCCGCTCCACCAGCAACGGCAACGTATCCGAGGCGGTGACCAGTTCCCGCAGGGGATGGCGGGCCAGAAGCGCCTGCACCTCCCCCGAGAGCGCGGCTTTCAGACGCTCGGTCACCGAGAGGGTGTCGTCGCGCAGGGCCGCCACCGCCTTGCGAAGGAGGGACCGGCGCGTGTGGGGCACTCCGGCGGCGGCGCGCTCGTACAGCCGGGCGCCCTCCTCCAGGACGAGTTCGGTGTCGATGCCCGCCGGGATCTTGATGCCGGCGTGGTGCCGCCACGTGGCGACCGGGTCGGACCAGGCCTCCACGGTGTACGTCCAGCGGCCGGGCGCACCGGCGGTGACGGTGGCACCCCAGCGGTCGGTGCCCGGGGCGAGTTCCCGCATGGGCGCCCAGGGTCCGGGGCGGCCCTTGGGATCACGCAGGACCACGTTCGCCGCGACGGCGTCGTGCCCCTCCCGGAAGACGGTGGCCGACACCTCGAACGACTCACCGGTCACCGCTTTGGCCGGCCTGCGCCCGTGCTGGACCACGGGACGGACGTCGAGGACGGGGATGCGGCCGAAAGTGGTGGTGTCCGGCTGCGGCGACCCCCTCTTGCCGTCCTTCCCGGCGCGGGGTTTTACGGGTTTTTTGGCCGCCGCCTTCTTTCCTGCTGCCGGGGCCTTGCTGCTTGTCGAGGGTGCTGTCGGGGACGGCTTCGGGGGTGGTGACGAGTGGTGCGTGGCGGGCATGACCGCTCCTGTCCGCGTCAACGTGGGTGTGGGCGGAGGGATGTGGGGAGGTGGGTCCTGCAGGGTGCTGTGCGGGTTGCTGCGGGGTGCTGTGGTGCGTCTGTGGGGTGTGTACCGGAGGAGCCTTCCCACCGTGCTCGGGTGGGCAATCCGGCACTTTGTTAACTACTCACGCGTATGTCCACCCACAAGACCGGCCCCCTTTTCTCCAGCTGCCCGACGACCGTCTCTCCACACCCCGACACCCCTACCCCGGTACGTCCCCACCGACCGCGCGGTAACCACTACCGTCGAGGGTGACGACGAGACGTACAGCGCCGTACGTCTCCCCCGCGACGCGTCCGAGGTGGCTGTGTGAAGGCGATCCGTCGGTTCACCGTCCGTCCCGTACTCCCCGAACCTCTCCGGCCGCTGAGCGACCTGGCGCGAAATCTGCGCTGGTCCTGGCATGCGGAAACGCGCGACCTGTTCCAGTCCGTCGACCCGGAGGCCTGGGCCGCCGCCCAGCAGGATCCGGTACGGCTGCTGGGCCGGGTGCGGCCGGCGCGGCTGGCCCAGCTGGCCGGGGACCGGCGGTTCCTGCGTCGGCTGACCGCCGTGGCCGACGATCTCGACGACTATCTGACCGGGGACCGCTGGTACCAGGCACAGGCGGACGGACTGCCCGCCGCCGTCGCCTACTTCTCCCCGGAGTTCGGCATCACGGCCGCCCTGCCCCAGTACTCCGGCGGCCTCGGCATCCTCGCCGGCGACCATCTCAAGGCCGCCAGCGACCTGGGCGTACCCCTGATCGGTGTCGGTCTCCTCTACCGGCACGGCTACTTCCGGCAGACCCTGTCCCGCGACGGCTGGCAGCAGGAGCACTACCCGGTGCTCGACCCCAACGAGCTGCCCCTGACCCAGCTGAAGGAGTCCGACGGCGGGCCGGCACAGGTCTCGCTCGCGCTGCCCGGCGGCAAGGCGCTGCACGCCCGGATCTGGCTCGCCCAGGTCGGCCGGGTGCCGCTGCTGATGCTCGACTCCGACGTGGAGGAGAACGACCTCGGCGAACGCGGGGTGACCGACCGGCTCTACGGCGGCGGCAGCGAGCACCGGCTGCTGCAGGAGATGCTGCTCGGAATAGGGGGTGTGCGGGCGGTGCGGACGTACTGCCGGCTCACCGGACACCCGGAGCCCGAGGTGTTCCACACCAATGAGGGGCACGCGGGCTTCCTGGGACTGGAGCGGATCGCCGAACTGAGTGCCGATGGACTGGACTTCGACGCGGCACTGGAGGCGGTGCGCGGTGGCACGGTGTTCACCACGCACACTCCCGTCCCGGCCGGTATCGACCGCTTCGACCGGGAGCTGGTGGGCCGCCACTTCGGGCCGGAGGCCGAACTCCCCGGTATCGACGTGCAGCGGATTCTGGCGCTGGGCATGGAGACGTACCCGGGCGGCGAGCCGAACCTGTTCAACATGGCCGTGATGGGGCTGCGGCTGGCCCAGCGGGCCAACGGGGTGTCGCTGCTGCACGGGCAGGTCAGCCGGGGCATGTTCGCGGGCCTGTGGCCGGGATTCGACTCGGACGAGGTGCCGATCACCTCCGTGACCAACGGGGTGCACGCCCCGACCTGGGTGGCCCCGGAGGTGCTGCGGCTCGGCGCCCGCGAGGTCGGCGCCCAGCGGGCCGAGGACGCGCTGACGGTGGGCGGCTCGGAGCGCTGGGACTCCGTCGCCGACATCCCGGACCAGGAGATCTGGGAGCTGCGCCGCACCCTGCGCGAGCGGCTGGTGCTGGAGGTGCGGGAGCGGCTGCGCGCGTCCTGGCGCCAACGAGGTGCTGGAGAAGCGGAGTTGGGCTGGATCGACGGCGTCCTCGACCCGGACGTGCTGACGATCGGCTTCGCCCGCCGGGTCCCGTCGTACAAACGCCTGACCCTGATGCTGCGCGACCGCGACCGCCTGATGGAGCTGCTCCTGCACCCCGAGCACCCGGTGCAGATCGTGGTGGCGGGCAAGGCGCACCCGGCGGACGACAGCGGCAAGCGGCTGGTGCAGGAGCTGGTGCGCTTCGCCGACGACCCGAGGGTCCGCCACCGCATCGTCTTCCTGCCCGACTACGGCATGGCGATGGCGCAGAAGCTCTACCCCGGCTGTGATATCTGGCTGAACAACCCCCTGCGCCCCCTGGAGGCGTGCGGCACTTCGGGCATGAAGGCGGCCCTGAACGGCTGCCTGAACCTCTCCGTGCTGGACGGCTGGTGGGACGAGTGGTTCCAGCCGGACTTCGGCTGGGCCATCCCGACGGCGGACGGCGCGGGCACCGACGCCGACCGGCGGGACGACATCGAGGCGGCGGCGCTGTACGACCTCCTGGAACAGCGGATCACCCCCCGCTTCTACGAGCGCGGCCGCGCCGGCCTGCCCGACCGCTGGATCCAGATGGTCCGCCAGACCCTCACCCTGTTGGGCCCGAAGGTGCTGGCGGGCCGGATGGTCCGTGAATACGTGGAGCGCCTCTACGCCCCCGCCGCCCAGGCGCACCGCGCCCTCACCCCGGACACGGCTCGCGAACTGGCCGCCTGGAAGACCCGGGTCCGGGGGGCCTGGCCCAGGGTGAGCGTGGACCACGTGGAGACGACGGCGACGACGGCCACGGCGGAACTGGGCACGACGGTGGGGCTGCGCGTCCGGGTGGCGCTGGGTGATCTCACCCCGGACGACGTGGAGGTCCAGGCGGTCTCCGGCCGGGTGGACGCGGAGGACCGCATCACGGACGCGACGGTGGTCCCCCTGAAGCCGACGGGCACACCGGATCTGGAGGGCCGCCTGCTGTACGAGGGCCCGCTCTCGCTGGACCGCACGGGCCCGTACGGCTACACGGTCCGCGTCCTGCCCGCACACCGCCTGTTGGCCTCGGCCGCGGAGCCGGGGCTGGTGGCGGTGCCGGTGGGGGATGTGGTGGAGGGGGCGGGGGTGTTGTTGCGGTAGGTGTCCAGCCGAGGACGGCTGTTCTGCGCTACGGCACGAGCAGGTGCAGGCCGGAGCAGTCGTCCCCGTCGGCCGGGTCCGGGGTGTACAGCCAGTAGACGGTCGTGAGCAGTCCGAGCGTCAACAGCGGGCCGAGCACGGCCGACACCAGCACGAGTCCCCGCTGTTCGGTGCGGGGGAGGGTGGCGAACGCCAGCAGGGCGCCGAGGGTGCAGGCGAGACCGGACCACGAGGTGACGTACATGCGCGTCGAGGGCGCCAGGTACTTGCAGTTCTGGTATGTGTCGGAGCTGAAGGCCAGGTGCGCGACGAGCGGACCGGCCGAGACAGCCATCAGCAGCGGGACGAGCAGCGCGCGTCGGCGTCGGGTGGATACCCCCTTCCAGACTGACGTTCTGGTACGGGTCGGTGTGCTGGGTGAGCGGCGCGACTACTGGGCTCCGGTTGCTGTCTTCAGCGCTTCGACGAAGAGGATGAACGAACCGGCTGGGAAGGCGAGGGTGGCTCGGGCCGGGGCCTTTGAGTCACGGATGGCTATGTGGGTGTCGAAGTCAGCGACTTCGACGCATGTGTTGCCATCGCCTCCGCCGGAGTACGACGATTTGCGCCAGCGGATGGCCTGGTTCATGCGGGCGCCTCACAGTTCCTTCGTCAAGCGGTGGATGAAGTCCCGTGACTCCACGGGCGGCAGTGCTGCTCTCTCCACCTTATGGAGCAGGGCCCGGTAGCGCGCCAGCTGGGATTCGGCATCGATGAAGGCGGTGCCGTGCGGAGCGTCACGCAGTACGGTGTCCAGCCGGGGAAGTGTGCCGCCCACGTACATCATCTCGATCCCGGCACCGGCAAACCCCTCTCCTGCGAACGGGATGACACGCACTGTGGCGTGCTCGCATTCGATCGTCCGCAGGATTTCCTGGAGTTGAGCACGAGCGGTGCTGCGGTCGGACACCAGGATGCGCAGCGCCGCCTCGTGGATGATCGTCTCGTACGGGACGGGCACCTTGCGCTCGAGTACGGACCTGCGTTTGATCCGGTGTTCGATCCGGGGTTTCAGTTCGCTCTCCGGAAGCTCCGGCACCATGTAACCGAAGACGGCACGGGCGTAGTCGGGGGTTTGCAGCAGTCCGGGCACATGGGTAGTGACGACCTCACGCAGAAACGCCCCGTGGTGCTCCGTCTCGGCGACGTCCAGAAACACTGGTGGAAGCACTCCCCGGTACTCCTCCCACCAGCCTTGCGCGCGTTCTCTGGCCATCGCGACCAGGGCCTCGATGAACGCGCCGTCAGCGCAGGCGTAGTGCGCTGCCAGCCGCCGTACCCGTTCCTCGCTGACGCCGGCGAGGCCCGCCTCGACCTGGCTCATCTGAGCCGACGTCGAACTGAGCAACCCCGCCACCTCGCGGGCTTTCAGGCCTGCGGCTTCCCGCAGTCTGCGTAGCTCGGTGCCCAGGCGTACCTGCCGTGCTGTGGGTTGGCTTCTCGGCGCCATCGCCCCTCCGCCTTCAACCGCCGTGCTGTCGTGCCTCGTTCGGGCGTCAGATTACGCGACCCGCTTGCGTGAGGAAAAATTTTTGCTCAACCGTCGGTGACGTATCGCACACGCTGCGGAAGCGCACTGCTCCGTCGTGCCATGGCGGCTGCGGCATTGCCACCGCGCGTGAGAACCGCTTCTCAGCCACTGGAGTTGATGACGCATGGCCGAAACCTGGGACTACACGCTGTACATCCCGAATGATCTGAGAGCCGTCACCGTCTGCCGTCGGACCCTGCGCCTGATCCTGACCCTGCACGGGCTCATCGGCCTGGTGGACACGGCGGAGCTGCTGGCGGCGGAACTCGTCTCCAACGCCGTACGGCACACGAAGGGGTCGGCTGCGCTGAGGGTACGTCGTACGGCGGAGGGGGTGGTGTGGATCGGGGCGTGGGATACCGACCCGGCGCCGCCGGATCTGCCGCGGTCGCTGGAGGAGGTCGCGGAGTCGGAGGACGGACGGAGGCTGGGGCTGGTCTCGGCCTGTGCGCAGCTGTGGGGGTGGCAGCCCTCGGCCCGGTTCGGGGACCGGGGTAAGTATGTGTGGTGTGAGCTGGGGGTGGTATAGAGGGAAGCCGAGTAAAGGAGAAACTGCTCCCGCTCCGCCGCGCTCCACTCCTGCGTCGACTGATATTGATGGCCCTCCGGGCCACCCCAGACTCGCCTTCCCTCGGCGGCGTTGCATAGAGGCGCCAAACAGGCCCTGGTCAGCGCGTTCGTACCTTTCAGCGCTGTCAGGGCCTTTCCTGTTTCCGACTCGAAACTCTTGAGGCTGTCTTAGGGTGATTGATGAGGTTGTCTCGTCTCGCCCACCAAAGCTACCGTTCGCCGCGCGACGAGCAAGCTGCCTTCACGCGTTGTCGACAGCAACGCGGTACAGGAGTCAGCGGAGCAGGTTGGCGGGATACCTACCCCCGCCGTGAACGAGCACCGCCCGTCAGGTCACTCCTCCGACAACCCCTCGCACAGCCTCTTCAGCACCGTCCCGCACCGCCGTGCGTACGCGTGCTGGAAGCCGCGCGTCGCCGGGCCGCCGGCCTTCGCGTACCACTTGGCCGGTTTGCTGAACGCGGCCACCGTCAGCCAGACCGTGCCGTCGCCCGTGCGGTCGACGACGAAGGCCTCCTCGCCGCATTCGGGGTGGCCTGGCAGGGTGCCGTAGGCCCAGCCGGCGCGGCGGGGTTGCTCCACCGTCCAGATGATGCGGCAGGGGGCCTTCAGCAGGCCTGCCAGGGTGACCGTGACGTCCACGCCGGGTGCCGCGCGGTCGGCCGTGGCGTCGATGCCCACGCCCATCGCGCGGTGCATCTCCCAGGTCAGGACCGCATCGGCGGCGCGGTGGAAGAGTTTCGGGCCCTCGCCGAGGCGGGTGCGGACGAAGAGGGGGCGGAAGCCGGGCGGGCAGAACGTCAGGTCGTCGCGGGTCGCGCCGGCCGGCTCGTAGGTGAAGGGCGCCGAGGACATGGGTCACAAGGGTAGGCGGCACCCGGATGATCCTCCTACCGGGTGCCGCCTTCGTCTCGACTACGGGTGGGTCAGCTGACGTTGACCGCCGACCAGGCCGCGGCCACTGCCTTGTACTCGGTGCTGCTGGAGCCGTACAGGTCGGCCGCCGCCGACAGGGTGCCCGCGCGGGCGCCCGAGTAGTCGGTGGTCGACGTGAAGTACGTGGTCAGCGCCTTGTACCAGATCTGCAGCGCCTTGGCGCGGCCGATGCCGGTGACCGTGGAGCCGTTGGACGTCGGAGAGTTGTACGAGACGCCGTTGATCGTCTTCGAACCGCTGCCCTCCGCCAGGAGGTAGAAGAAGTGGTTCGCGACGCCCGACGAGTAGTGGACGTCCAGGTTGCCGACCGACGAGGACCAGTAGTCGGCGCTGCCGCCGTCCTTGCTGGGCTGGTCGAAGTAGCGCAGCGGGGTGCCGTCGCCGTTGATGTTGATCTTCTCGCCGATGAGGTAGTCACCGGGGTCGGAGGCGTTGTTGGCGTAGAACTCCACGCCGACGCCGCCGAGGATGTCGGAGGTCGCCTCGTTCAGACCACCGGACTCGCCGCTGTAGTCGAGGCCCGCGGTGTTGGCGGTGACGCCGTGGGTCATCTCGTGGCCGGCCACGTCGAGCGAGGTCAGCGGGTCGGCGTTGCCGCTGCCGTCGCCGTAGGTCATGCAGAAGCAGCTGTCGTCCCAGAAGGCGTTCACGTACGAGCTGCCGTAGTGGACGCGGGAGTAGGCGGCCTTGCCGTCGTTCTTGATGCCGCTGCGGCCGAAGGTGTTCTTGTAGTAGTCCCAGGTCTCCTGCGCGCCGTAGGCGGCGTCGGCGGCGGCCGTCTGGTTGCTGGAGGAGGTGGAGGCGGTGCCGGTGCCGAAGGTGCTGGTCGAGTTGGTGACCAGGGTGCCGGTGCCGGACGTCTTGCGGGCCAGGTTGTACGTCTTGTGGCCGCCGCGCGCGGTGTCGTACAGCTGGTACGTCGAGCCCGACAGGTTGACGTTGAGGCTGACCGTGCCCGAGTACAGCGTCTTGCCGGTGCCGGTCGCGTTCTCCACGCCCTGGTACTCGAAGAGCTTCTTGCCCGTCGCGGCGTCGGTGATGACGTGCAGCTGGTTCGGGGTGCCGTCGTCCTGGAGGCCGCCGACGATCGTCTCGTAGGCGAGGACGGGCTTGCCGGAGCCGGCCCAGATCACCTTGCGCGCGCCGTCCGCGGTGGACTGGGCGGAGCCGAGGGTCTTGGCGGCGGCCACCGCCTGCTTCTCGGCCTTGGCGGGGGTGATCTGCGGCGTGAGCGAGGCCACCTTGATGGTGGCGTTGGTCGCCTTGGTGATGCCCTCGGTCCTGCCCGACTTCGCGGTGTGGACGACGAGGTCGCCGCCGAGCACCGGCAGGCCCGCGTAGGTGCGCTCGTAGCGGGTGTGGACGGTGCCGTCGACGTCCTTGACGACGTCCTTGACGATCAGCTGCTCCTTGGCGCCGAGGCCTATCTTCTGGGCGGTCTCGGTCGCGTTCGCCTGCGCCTGCTGGATCAGCGAGGTGTGGGCGGCGGCGGACAGCGCGGCCGGGGTGGCGGCGAGGGGGGTCTTGCTCGCGGCCGTGGCGCTGGGGGTCAGACCCGTGGAGAGCAGGGCTCCGGCGGCGACAGCGGTGGCGACGGCCAGAGTGGTGCGCTTGTGACGCGCATAGAGGGGGCTCACTCAAAGCTCCTTCTGGTGGGGAGTCCGGGCGGCGTGGGGTTACCTGCCCGGCTGTGTGGGGTTGTGAAGTCGTGGTGCTGCTGCGGCGGGTGGAGAGAGAGTGACATCAGGGGCGCGTACATGTCAGGACCCTGAAGTGATGTTGGCCGGAAATCGACAACCAGGGAAACATTGCAGGCAGATGAACCGGGGCCGTCCGAGGGTGCCGGACCCCCGGACGGCGCCGTGTTCCCAGGCCCGCTAACCGCGGCTTACGGGAACGTCAGCTTCCAGTCGTTGAGCGTGCCCGTGTCCTGCGCGGCTTGATCCTGCACCCTCAACTTCCACGTTCCGTTGGCCGTTTCGGCCGAGGCGTTGACCGTGTAGGTGGTCTTCACGTTGTCGGCCGAGTCGGACGAGCTGAAGTTCTTCAGCCGGTACGCGGTGCCGGACGGACCGATGAGGTCGATCACCAGGTCGCCCCGCCAGGTGTGCGTGATGTCGACGCCCACCTGAAGGTTGCTCGGCGCGTTCCCGGTCCGGTCGGAGACGGTGATGCTGGAGCTGACGGCGGGCCCGTTGTCCGGGATCGCCACCGACGTGTTGTTGTCGTACGTCGAGCCGGTGCCGCCGCCGCCTCCGCCGCCACCGGAGCGCGAACCGACGTTGACCGCCGCCCAGGCGTCCTGCACCGCCGCGTACTCGGTGCTGGAGGTGCCGTACAGCTCGCCGGCCGCCGCGAGGGTGCCGGTGCGGGCGCCCGCGTAGTCGGTGGTGGAGGTGAACTTGGTGGTCAGCGCCCGGTACCAGATCTGCAGCGCCTTGTCCCGGCCGATGCCGGTGACCGCAAGCCCGTCCGAGGTGGGCGAGTTGTAGCTGACGCCGTTGATGACCTTGGCGCCGCTGCCCTCGCTCAGCAGGTAGAAGAAGTGGTTGGCGATGCCCGACGAGTAGTGCACGTCGAGGCCGCCCACGCCCGAGTACCAGGAGTCGGCGGAGCTGCCGTCCTTGCTGGGCTTGTCCATGTAGCGCAGCGGGGTGCCGTCGCCGTTGATGTTGATCTTCTCGCCGATGAGGTAGTCACCGACGTCCTTGCTGTTGTTGGCGTAGAACTCCACGCCGGTGCCCATGATGTCGCTGGTCGCCTCGTTCAGACCGCCGGACTCGTCGCTGTAGTTCAGGCCGGCGGTGTTGGAGGTGACGCCGTGGCTCATCTCGTGCCCCGCGACGTCCAGCGAGGTCAGCGGGTCGGCGTTGTTCGAGCCGTCGCCGTACGTCATGCAGAAGCAGCTGTCGTCCCAGAACGCGTTCACGTACGCGTTGCCGTAGTGGACGCGGGAGTAGGCGGCGGTGCCGTCGTTCTTGATGCCGCTGCGGCCGAAGGTGTTCTTGTAGAAGTCCCAGGTCTCCTGCGCGCCGTAGGCGGCGTCGGCGCCCGCGGTGGCGGCGTTGGACGTGGTGCCGTTGCCCCAGGTGTCGTTGCTCTGCGAGAACAGCGTGCCGGTGCCGGAGCTGCCGTGGTTCAGGTTGTACGTCTTGTGGCCGCCGCGCGTGCCGTCGGTCAGCGTGTACGTCGAGCCCGACTGGGTCGTGGACAGCGTGACCTGCCCGCTGTACTGGGTGTTGCCGATGCCGGTCTCGATGCCCTGGTGCTCGTAGAGCTTCTTGCCGGTGACCGCGTCGGTGATGACGTGCAGCTGGTTCGGGGTGCCGTCGTCCTGGAGGCCGCCGACGATGGTCTCGTAGGCGAGGACGGGCTTGCCGGTCGCCGCCCAGATCACCTTGCGGATACCGGACGCGGCCGACTTGGTGCCGCCGCGCGCCTTCGCCCGCTGTACGGCCTGCTTCTCGGCCGCGGCCGTCGACACCTTCGGGGTGAGACCGGCGACCTTGACCGTGGCGTTCGTGGCCCGGATGACGTCCATGGTCTTGCCGGACAGGCTGTCCACGACCAGGTCACCGCCGAGGACGGGCAGACCGGCGTACGTCCGCTCGTACCGGGTGTGCAGCGTGCCGTCGGCGTCCTTGACGGCGTCCTTGACGATCAGCTTCTCCTGGCCGCCGAGGCCGATCGAGCGCGCCGTGGCCGCCTTCGTGGCGTCGGCGTCGCGGATCAGCTCGGCGCGCTGCGAGGGCGAGAGCTTCAGCGCCATGTGCGCCGGGATCGCCTTGCCGGGCTGCGGCTTGGCCGCCGGTGCGGCACTGGCCGCGCCCGTCTGTACGGCGGCGGCGATCAGCGCGGCGACACCGGCCAGGGCGAGGGTGGCGGTACGGCCGTGCGTGGTGCGGTGCTGCGGGGTGTGGGAGGTGCGTCCGCGAGAGGAATTGCGTCTCAACACTGACTCCTTCTGCATGGCCGCGGGTCGCGCGGCCAGGGGAGACCGGACGGTGGGTTGGGGCGTCCGGGCAGAGCAGGACGTGCGCGGAACCACGTGCGGGCCGGCTCAGCGAGAGCACGTGAAGGCGTGGGGTTGCTGTGAGTCGGCCAGGGAAGAGTGGCAGGGGAGCGGTGTGCCTGTCAGGACCGCGTCACAAACTTGGCCGGAAAACGGTCCGTTGACCGGATGTTCAAGTTCGGTATGCGGACCGTTGGATGGGGAACGTATGCGCGGGCGAGGGGCTCACGTCTCCCCGGCCGTGTCCCCGTGCCATGTCCGCCACAGTGCCGCGTAGGCCCCGTCGGCCGTCACCAGCTCCTCATGTGTGCCCAGTTCCGTCAGGCGGCCGTTCTCCATGACCGCCACGCGGTCGGCGTCGTGGGCGGTGTGGAGGCGGTGGGCGATGGCGATGACCGTGCGGCCCTCGAGGACGGCGGCGAGGGCGCGTTCGGTGTGGCGGGCCGTGGTGGGGTCCAGCAGGGCCGTCGCCTCGTCCAGGATCAGGGTGTGCGGGTCGGCCAACACCACGCGGGCCAGGGCGAGTTGCTGCGCCTGGGAGCCGTCGGTGGCCGTAGCGCCCGTACCCAGCCGGGTGTCCAGCCCCGCCGGCAGCTCACGCACCCACTCGTCGGCGCCCACCGCGGCGAGCGCCGCCCACAGGTCCTCGTCCGTGGCCTCCGGTTCGGCGATGAGGAGGTTGTCGCGGACCGTGCCGAGGAAGACGTGGTGTTCCTGCGTGACCAGCACCACCTGGCGGCGCAGCAGCTCCGGCTCCAGTTCGGCGACCGGCACCCCGCCCACCGTCACCGCGCCGGACCCGGGCCGGTCGATGCCCGCGAGCAGCCGGCTCAGCGTCGTCTTGCCGGCGCCGGACGGGCCCACCACCGCGAGCCGTTCCCCGGGCCGTACCGTCAGGTCCACCCCGCGCAGCACCTCGCCGCCGCGCTCGTAGGCGTACCGCACGTCGCGCACGTCGATCCGGTCGTCCGTCGGCATGGGGGAGCCGGCCGCGCCGTCCCCGCGCGGCGCCTGCGCCAGCCCCTCCACCCGCGCGAACGAGGCGCCGCTGCTCTGCAGTTGCTCCACGCGCATCAGGATCTGGTCCAGCGGCTCGGTGAACTGCCGCAGGTACAGCGCCGCCGCCACCACCGCGCCCACCCCGACCGAGCCCCGCTGGTGCAGCCAGCCGCCGAGCAGCAGGATGCCCGCCACGGGCACGGTGTACGTCACCTCGACCGCCGGGAAGAACACCGTCCGCAGGAACAGCGTGTAGAAGCGGGTACGGCGGGAGGTCTCCAGCGCGTCCCGGCTCGCCGTGATCCGCCGCTGCCGCAGCCGGAACGCCTCGACCGTGCGGGCCCCGGCCGCCGTCGAGGCGACGACCTCCGCGACCTCCGAGGTGGCCGCGCCCTCGGCCAGGTAGCCGTCCCGGGCCCGCCGCAGATACCAGCGCAGCGCCAGCCAGACCGGGGTCAGCCCGAGCAGCCCGAACGCCCCGAGGAGCGGGTCCAGCGCGAACACCGCGCCCAGCACGAACAGTGCCTGCACGGAGTTGACCAGCAGGTCCGGGCCGACGTCCCGCAGTGTGCTGCCGACGGTCGCCACGTCCGCCGTACCGCGTGCGGTGAGGTCACCGGTCCCGGCCCGCTCCACCACGGACGCGGGCAGCGCCAGCACCCGCTCGACGTACTCCTCGCGCACCCGGGCCAGCGTCCGCTCCCCGAACCGGTAGCCCACGTACCGTGCCCAGCGGGCCAGCAGCACCTGCGCCAGCGAGCAGAGCAGGATCCACAGCGCGAGCCGGTCCACGGCCCCGACCCCCTGCCCGGCCCGCACGTCATCCACGATCCGCCCGACCAGCCACGGCCCGACCAGCCCGGCTCCCGCGGCCAGCGCGTTCAGCAGCAGCGCGGCACCGAACGCCCGCCCGTCGGCCCGCACCAGCCGCACCACGGCCCGGCGCACCCGCGCCCGGTCCGCGACCGGCAGCAAGCCCTCACCCACCGTCACCGTACGACCCCCTCGGCGTCCTCGGCATCCTCTGCGTTCTCGGCCTCCACGTCCCGCGCCACCAGCGCCCGATAACCCGGTTCCTCGGCCAGCAGACGCCGGTGCGGGCCGCTCGCCGCCACCTTGCCGCCCGCCAGGAACACCACCGTGTCCGCGCGGTCCAGCACCAGCGGCGACGTGGACGTCACCACCGTCGTACGGCCCTCGCGCGCCGCCCGTAGCCGCTCGGCGACCGTCGCCTCCGTGTGGGCGTCCAGGGCCGAGGTCGGTTCCACGGCGAGCAGGACCTCCGGGTCGGCGAGCAATGCCCGGGCAAGGCGCACGCGTTGGCGCTGGCCGCCCGACAGGCTGCGGCCCTGTCCGGCGACGGACGAGTCGACGCCGTCCGGCAGGCCGCGTACGACGTCCTCGGCCGCGGCGGCGTACAGCGCCCGGTGCAGGGCCCCCTCCTCGACCGCGCCCTCGGCGGCCACGACCTCCCGCAGCGGGCCCGCGAACAGGTCGGCCTCGTTGTCCGCGACCAGCACACGCGCGCGTACGTCCGCGAGCGGTACGGCATCCAGCCGCACCCCGCCCCAGGTGACGTCGGTCGGGGTGAAGCGGCCGAGCCGGTCGACCACGGCGGCGGCCTCGGCGGGCCGGGCGGCGGCGAGCGCGGTCAGCCGGCCGGGCGCGATCCGTACGCCGGACGCGGGGTCGTACAGCTCGGCCGGTCCCTCGGGCGCGGGCCGCGTGCCCTCGTCCGGCTCCGGCTCCAGCCGCAGCAGCCGTACGACCCGGCGGGCGGCCACCACGCCACGGTTCAGGTCGTAGGCCATCTGCACGAGGAACGCCACCGGCCCGATCAGCACCGCGACATAGCCGTACACCGACACCAACTGGCCGACGGTGACGCTGCCTTGGGCCGCGAGCCGGGCGGCGAGCCACGTCACCACGGCCAGGAACAGGGTGGGCAGCCCCACGCCGAGCGCCTGCACCCAGCTGGCCACCGCGCCGACCCGGTACCCCTGCGCGCGCAGCGCCTGCGAGTCCGTCCGGAAACCGTCGGCGAACAGCCCTTTGCCGCCCAGCCCGTTGAGGACGCGCAAACCCCCGGCCAGGTCCCCGATGCGCGCGGTCAGCACGCCCTGCCGCTCCCGGTACTCGCTCTCCGCGCCCTGCAGCCGCAGCGTCAGCGGTCCGGTGACCAGCGCCAGCACCGGCAGTCCGAGAAGGACGACGGCGGCCAGCGGCGCCGAGACCGTGAGCAGCAGGCCGGCCACGACCGCGTACACCACGACCGAGCCGACGCCCGGCCCCACCACGGTCAGCGCCTGTGCGACCGTCTGCACATCACCGACCCCGATGGTCACGACCTCCCCGGCCCCGGTCCGGCGCGGCAACGCGGCCCCGAGCCGCACCACATGCCCCACGACCACCTTCACCGTGCGGAAGTTGGCGTCCATCCGCACCCGGGTCATCGTGCGGTGCCGCATGATGCTCAGCCAGGCGTTCACCGCCCCGACCAGGAACATCGCCACCGTCCACGCGGCCAGCACGTCCAGCCGCCCCGGCACCAGCCCGTCGTCCACGGCCCGCGCCGTCATGTACGGCTGCGCGGCCATCAGCACCATCCACACACTGGCGAACAGCGCCCCGGCCAGCGACCGCACCGGCTGCCGCCACACCAGCCACCACAGATACCGCCACCCGCCCCTGGTGTCGGGCACACCCGGATCCTCGTACGCGTCGATCATCCGTCCCCCGATCGGCTCGGCCCCGCCCTGGGAAACGTCGAACCTATCGGGGACGGGGAGAGCGGCTCCATCGATTAACGGACGGGGCGTGCAGGCGCGCCCGGCGAGGGCCGCCCCGAAGTGAACCCCTCTCTCATGTCCGCGCCGAGGCGTCGTGGAGCCGACGGGCGAACCGTCGGGCCTGGGACGGTGGGTTGAGGCGGCGGATCCATTCCACTTCCCGTACGGGATCCTCGTGGTCCGAGACGGCGAAGACCACGACGGTGTCGGGGGCCGGGCCGAAGAGGCCCTCGGCGCGGAGCGTCTCCAGCGTCGCGACGCATGCCTCGTACACTCCCTCGCGCCAGGCGGGGAGTTCCGGGCCGCGGGCGGTCGGCGAGCGGCCGAGCAGGCGGCGGCCCAGAGGGGCGAAGTGTTCGTGGCCGACGCCTTCGAGTGCCCATTCGGCCGGGGTCCACCGGTAGTACTCGGCGTCGTCGGGGTCGCCCGCCTGGGCACGAGCGAGATGGGCTCGGGTGTTGACCGCGCAGCAGACCGAACCCGCGTCGGCATCGGAATACAGCGCGTAGCCGCAGTATTCCGCGCTCTCGGCCCCGCCCGCGACCTCCGCGAAGGCCGCACGCGCGGCAGCGAGCAGCACGGCCCGCAGCGTGCCGGGAACAGTGTCGGACTCCGGCATGACTCGGCTCCTACCTCGGCACCCGCGCGCCTGAGGGCTTCGAGAACCCGCCGTGGTCCAGGTCGGCGCGTGTCCGCAGGAACGCCAGGTACGTGGGGGCGTCCTCCGCGAAAACGTCGGGTTCGCCGCCCCTGTAGGCCCGCATCAGCTCATCCGCGGCCCGGTCGTGGTCGCCCAGCTCAACACCGCGGCGGACGTGCACGTCTCCGAGCGCGACGTAGATCCAGGTCGAGGCCGCCCAGCCACGCGGATCGCCCGGCAGCAGCCGCAGAGCTTTGACGTAGCGCACGTCGTCGGGCGGTTGCACTGTTCTCCACCTCCAGGCAGGCGCGCGGGGAAGATCCTAAGCGAGACTGTCCCGCCAGGCCCTGTGCAGGTCCGCGAAGCGGCCCGTGCCGGTGACGAGGTCGGCCGGGGGGCCGTCCTCGACGATGCGGCCGTGTTCCATGACCAGGACCCGGTCCGCGATCTCGACCGTGGACAGGCGGTGGGCGATCACGACCGCCGTACGGCCGTGCAGCACCGTGGACATGGCCCGCTGTACGGCCCGTTCGCCCGGGATGTCCAGGGAGCTGGTCGCCTCGTCCAGGATCAGGACCGCCGGGTCGGCGAGCAACGCCCGGGCGAAGGCGACCAGTTGGCGCTGGCCCGCCGAGATGCGGCCGCCGCGCTTGCGGACGTCGGTGTCGTAGCCGTCGGGCAGCGCGCTGATGAACTCGTGCGCGCCGATCGCCTTCGCCGCCCGCTCGATCTCCGCACGGCCGGCGTCGGGACGGCCGATCGCGATGTTGTCCGCGACCGTCCCGGAGAACAGGAACGCCTCCTGGGTCACCATGACCACCCCGCGCCGCAGTTCGGGCATCGGCAGCTCGCGCAGGTCCACCCCGTCCAGCAGGACGCGTCCGCCGGAGGGGTCGTAGAAGCGGGCCAGGAGCTTGGCGAGCGTGGACTTGCCCGCGCCCGTGGAGCCGACCACCGCGACCGTCTGGCCGGCCGGGAGGGTCAGGTCGAAGCGGGGCAGCACCTCGCCGCCGGTACGGTAGCCGAACCGGACCGCGTCGAAGACGACCTCCCGGCCCGGGAACTCGCCCTTCAACGGCGGGAGTTCACGGGGCGTCGTCGGCTCCGGCACCGACGGGGTCTGTGCCAGCAGGCCGGCGATCTTCTCCAGGGAGGCGGCGGCCGACTGGTAGGAGTTCAGGAACATGCCGAGCCGGTCGATCGGGTCGTACAGCCGGCGTAGGTAGAGGACCGCCGCCGCCAGTACGCCCAGCTCCAGCGAGCCCGTCGCCACCCGGTAGGCGCCCCACAGCACGATCCCCGCCACCGCCGTGTTGGCCACCAGCCGGGAGCCGACCACATAGCGGGCCATCTCCAGCAGGGCGTCGCCGTTCGTCCGCTCGTGCCGCCGGTTGAGGACCGCGAACTCGGCGTCGTTCACGGCCTCCCGGCGGAACGCGCGCACCGGGCGGATGCCGTTCATCGTCTCCACGAACTTCACGATCAGCGAGGCGATCGCGGTGGACCGGGCCCGGTACACCCGGCCCGCGCGCCGCTGGTAGCCGCGCACCAGCAGGTACAGCGGGCCGAAGGACGCCACCGCGACCGCGCCGAGACCCAGGTCCAGCCACAGCAGCAGCGCCGAGATGTAGACGAAGGACAGCACGACGGCCACCAGCTCCTGGAGCCCCTCGTTCAGCAGCTCGCGCAGCGACTCGACGTCGGTCGTGGAGCGGGAGATCAGCCGGCCCGAGGTGTAGCGCTCGTGGAAGTCGATGCTCAGCGCCTGCGCGTGCCGGAAGATCCGGCCGCGCAGATCCAGCAGGACGTCCTGGCTGACGCGGGCCGACGTCTCGATGAACGCGGCCTGCAGCCCGCCGGAGAGCAACGCGCACAGCAGATAGCCGACGGCCACCGCGATCAGCGGGCCGTGGCGGTGGTCACGGAACGCGGGTACGGCGGTGTCGATGGCGTACGCCACCAGCAGCGGGCCCGCCTGGACGGCCGCCTGCTGGAGCAGGAGGAGGACGGTGGTGAGCGCGGCTTGGGCCTTCATCGGCTCGAGCAGCGAGCGCAGGAGGGTGGCGGTGGCGCCGGGCGGGGTGGGCAGGACGTCCCGGTCGAAGGCGTCGTCCGGTCCGTCGGCCCGGTGGCCCCGGTAGTCGGGGAGTTCGTCGTCCTCGGCGGTGGGCGTGGAGGTGTCGGTGGTCGTGGTCAACGGGATTCCTCCGGTTCCCCGGACGTGAGGCCGGACATCAGATGCGCGTACTCGGCGTTGGTGCGCAGCAGTTCGTGGTGCGTGCCCACGGCGGCGATCCGGCCGCCCGAGAGCAGGGCGACCCGGTCGGCGAGCAGCACCGTGGACGGGCGGTGGGCCACGATCAGGGCGGTGGTGTCGGCCAGGACCTGGCGCAGTGCCGCCTCGACGGCCGCCTCCGTGTGCACGTCCAGGGCGGACAGCGGGTCGTCCAGCACCAGGAACTCCGGTCTGCCGACCACCGCCCGCGCCAGCGCGAGGCGCTGCCGCTGGCCACCGGACAGGCTGAGCCCCTGCTCGCCGACCCGGGTGTCGGCGCCCTGGGGGAGGGCGTGCGCGAAGTCCGCCTGGGCCACGGCCAGTGCGCGCTCCAACTCCGGCTTGCCCGCGCCCGCTCGGGCACCCATGAGGACGTTCTCGCCGACGCTCGCCGAGAAGAGGGTGGGCTCCTCGAAGGCCACGGCGACCTTGGCGCGCAGCTCGTCGCGGGGCATGGCGGTGATGTCCACTCCGTTGAGCGTGATCCGCCCGGAGGTGACCTCGTGCATCCGGGGGACCAGCGCGGTGAGCGTCGTCTTCCCGCTGCCCGTGGCGCCGACCAGGGCCATGGACTCGCCGGGGCGGATGTGCAGGTCGACGCGGGTGAGGAGGGGCGGGGAGTCGGGGGGTGCGTCGGGGTAGCGGAACTGGACGTTCTCGAAGCGGAGTCCGTCCGTGGTGGTTGCCGCTCCGGTCGTACCGCCCGTGGCCGAGCCGTCCTCCGGCGCCTCGTCCATCACCTCGAAGTACCGCTCGGTCGCCGTGGCCGCCTCCTGACTCATCGCCAGCAGGAACCCGATGGAGTCCACCGGCCACCGCAGCGCAAGGGCCGTACTCAGAAACGCCACCAGCGTCCCCGCCGACAGCCCCCCGTCGGCCACCTGCACCGCGCCCAGCACCAGCGCCACCCCGATCGCCAGCTCGGGCAGCGTGACGATGACGCCCCAGATGGCGGCCAGCAGCCGGGCCTTGCGCAGCTCCGTGCCGCGCAGGGTGACCGCCAGTTCGCGGAACGCCCGCGCCTGGCTGCGGTGGCGGCCGAAGCCCTTGATGATGCGGATGCCGAGCACGCTCTCCTCGACCACCGTCGTCAGATCGCCGACCTGGTCCTGCGCCCGCCGGGCCACCGTGGCATATCGCCGTTCGAAGACCGCGCAGGTCCACATCACGGGGATCGTGGGACCGAGGATGACCAGCCCCAGCACCCAGTCCTGGAGCAGCATGATGACCACGCCGACCAGGATGGTCACGCTGTTGACCAGCAGGAACGTCAGCGGGAAGGCCAGGAACTGGCGCAGCAGCATCAGGTCCGTGGTGGCCCGGGAGAGCAGCTGGCCCGAGGCCCAGCGGTCGTGGAAGGACACCGGGAGCCGTTGCAGATGCCCGTACAGCCCGGCCCGCATCTCCGCCTCCACGTGGGACAGCGGGCGGGCCACCAGCCACCGGCGCAGCCCGAACAGCAGTGCCTCGGCGATGCCCAGCAGGAGCAGATACAGCGCGCCGAGCCACACCCCGCCCGGGTCCCGGTCGGCGACCGGCCCGTCGACCAGCCACTTCAGGACGAGCGGGATGACCAGCCCGGTACAGGAGGCGACTATGGCGACGAAGGCCGCCGTGAACAGCCGTACGCGCACGGGGCGTACGAACGGCCACAGCCGCAGGAGAGTGCGTACGGCGGAACGGTCCTCGGTGGTTGCACGTGTCGTGGGCATCACCGCGAGCGTACGGACCGGCACTGACATCGCCCACTGAGTTTCGGCCGGACCCAGGTCCGTCGCTGGTCCTAGGACCCGGGGGGTCGTAGGCGGGCATCAACCGATCGGACGATGCCGCTTCGAGCGAGGCGGCCGATGTGGCGGACCCCGCCCGACCGGGATTCTCATGGCATGCCATCCGTCATCGAAGTCACCGATCTGCGCAAGTCGTACGGCGGCCGGGCCGTGGTCGACGGGGTCTCCTTCGCCGTCGAGGAGGGCGAGATCTTCGGGATCCTCGGCCCGAACGGCGCCGGCAAGACCACCACCGTGGAGTGCGTCGAGGGCCTGCGGGTCCCCGACGGCGGCCGGATCCGGGTCACCGGGTACGACCCCGTCGCCGACCACGAGAAGGTCGCCCGGGTGCTCGGCGCCCAGCTCCAGCAGAGCGAACTCCAGGCCAAGCTCACCGTGCGCGAGGCGCTGGAGCTGTACGCCGCGTTCTCCCCACGCCCCGCCGACTGGCGGCCGCTCGCCGAACGGCTCGGCCTGACCGACAAGCTGGGCACCCGGTTCGCGAAGCTGTCCGGCGGGCAGCAGCAGCGGCTGTTCATCGCGCTGGCGCTCGTCGGCGATCCCCGGGTCGTGGTGCTGGACGAGCTGACCACCGGCCTGGATCCGCGGGCCCGGCGCGACACCTGGCAGCTCATCGAGGACGTCCGCGCGAGCGGGGTCACCGTGCTGCTCGTCACCCACTTCATGGAGGAGGCGCAGCGGCTGTGCGACCGGATCGCCGTCATCGACCAGGGGCGCGTCGCCGCGCTGGACACCCCGGCCGGGCTCATCCGCCGCTCGGCGGGCGCCACCGTCATCAGCTTCACCCCGTCCGCGCCGCTGGACGAGCGTGACCTCGCCGCGCTGCCCGCGCTCGCCTCGGTCGAGTACAAGGACGACCGGATCACCCTGTCCGGCACCGACGAGACCGTCGACGCCGTCATCACCCTGCTCGCCCGCCACCACATCACCGCCCGCCAACTGCGCGTCGTCGACGCCACGCTGGACGACGCGTTCCTCGACCTGACCGACCACCGCACCCAGGAGGAAGCCTCGTGAACACCGCCGTACTGCGCACCGAGTTCCGGCTGTTCCGCCGCGAACCGGCCGCCGTCTTCTGGATCTTCCTGTTCCCGACCCTGCTGCTGGTGATCCTCGGCTCCATCCCGTCGTTCCGGCGGGCCGACGCGTCGATGGGCGGGCTGCGGCCGGTCGACGCCTATGTGCCCATCGCCGTACTGATCGCCCTGATCATGTCCGGAGTGCAGACGCTGCCGCAGGCCCTCACCGGCTACCGGGAGCGGGGCATCCTGCGCCGCATGGCCGTCACCCCGGTACGGCCCTCTGCCCTGCTGTCGGCGCAGATGGCCGTGCAGGGCGGGGTCGCGCTGGCCTCGGCGCTGCTCGCGCTCACGGTCGGCCGCGTCGCCTTCGACGTGACGCTGCCCGCGCAGCCGGCCGGCTATCTGCTGGCCCTGCTGCTCGCGGCGGCCGCCGCGCTCGCCCTCGGCAGCGTCGTCTCGGCGCTGTCCCGGACCACGAAGATCGCGGGCGCGATCGGCACGGCGGTGTTCTTCCCGATGATGTTCTGCGCGGGCGTGTGGATCCCGGTGCGGAACATGCCGCACGCGCTGGCCCGGGTGGTCGAGCTGACCCCGTTCGGCGCGGCGGCCCGGGCCCTGGACCAGGCCGCCGCCGGGGACTGGCCCGGCTGGGGGTATCTGGGGGTGCTGGCCGCGTGGACGGTGCTGCTCACCGGGGCCGCGGCACGCTGGTTCCGCTGGGAGTGAGCGGGCCGTGCCGGACACTGGTGGGATGACGAACGCCGCGCAACAGTCGCCCCGGGCCTCCTTCGACATATGGGGACCCTGGGCGCTGCTGGTCACCGGTGTCGTCGCGGCGGCCCTCTCCGCCCCCCTGATCCCGATGGACCGGCCCGGGACGGTCGTCTCCGCCGTACTCGTGCCCATGGGTGTCGTGCTGCAGCTGTACTGGGGAAGGGTGAAGCGGAAGCGGCCGGGCCCGAGCCGGACCGGTGTCTGGCTCTACTTCCTGCGCTGGGCCATCACCTTCGTGCTGACCTGGGCCAACCCGTTCTTCGCCTTCTACGCCGTGACCGGCTACTACACCGCGGCCCGGGAGCTGCCGCGCCGGCTGGTGATGCCCGGTCTCTTCCTGACCGCCGTCACCATGGCCGGCAGCGAGATCGGCGGCTGGCCGCCGCACGGGCTGATCCTGTGGATCGGCTTCTTCCTGGTCCTGGCCGTCAACATGGGCATGGTCAGCGTGTTCACCCGGTACGCCGAGCAGGAGCAGGCCCGCGCCGTCGTCCAGGCCGACACCATCGCCGAACTGGAGCGCACCAACACGGCGTTGCAGCAGGCCCTGGACGAGAACGCGGCCCTGCACGCCCAACTCCTCGTCCAGGCACGGGAGGCGGGCGTCGCCGACGAGCGGCGCCGACTCGCCGCCGAGATCCACGACACCATCGCCCAGGGCCTGACCGGGATCATCGCCCAGCTTCAAGTCGTGTCGAACGCACCGGACCTGACCACCGCCCGCACCCATCTGGAGCGCGCCTCCGACCTGGCCCGGCACAGCCTCGGCGAGGCCCGCCGCTCGGTGCACAATCTCGCGCCGGTCGCTCTCGCCGCCGACGGACTGCCGGAGGCGCTGAAGAAGACGGTCACGCAGTGGGGTCAACGCACCGCAATCCGCGCGGAGTTCACCGTCACGGGCACCGCCGAGCACCTGCACGACGAGGTCGCGGCGACGCTGCTGCGGATCGCCCAGGAGGCGCTGTCCAACGCGTCCCGGCACGCCCGTGCGTCCCGGGTCGGGGTGACCCTCTCCTTCATGGGCGACGAGGTCACGCTCGACATCCGCGACGACGGCACGGGCTTCGACCCGGCCGCCGTACCGCCCCGCACGCGTGCGGGCGGTTTCGGCCTCGACGGCATGCGGGCCCGCGCCGAACGCATCGCGGGCTCCCTCACCATCGAGTCCGAGCCGGGGCACGGCACGGCGGTGTCGGCTCGCGTACCGTTGGTACGCGATGACCGCTGACACCACCATTTCCCTGCTGATCGTCGACGACCACCCGGTGGTCCGCGACGGCCTGCGCGGCATGTTCGAGTCGGCGCCCGGCTTCCGGGTGCTCGGGGAGGCCGCGAGCGGCGTCGAGGCGGTGGCCCGGGCCACGGCCCTGGACCCGGACGTGATCCTGATGGACCTGCGGATGCCCGGCGGCTCGGGCGTCGACGCGATCCGCGAACTGACCGGCCGCGGCGCCCGCGCCAAGGTCCTCGTGCTGACCACCTACGACACCGACTCCGACACCCTCCCCGCGATCGAGGCGGGCGCGACCGGCTACCTGCTCAAGGACGCCCCGCGCGACGAGTTGTTCACCGCCGTGCGGGCCGCCGCCGAGGGCCGTACGGTCCTGTCCCCGGCGGTCGCCTCCCGCCTGGTCCACGCCGTCCGCACACCCCGCACCCCGGCGGGCGAACCCCTCTCGGCCCGCGAACGCGAGGTCCTGGCCCTGGTCGCCAAGGGCACGTCCAACCGCGAGATCGCCCGCGAACTCTTCATCAGCGAGGCCACGGTCAAGACCCACCTCACCCACCTCTACGCCAAACTGGGCGTCAACGACCGTGCGGCGGCGGTGGCGGTGGGGTACGACCGGGGGATCCTGGGCTGAGTCTGCTACTCAGGAGATGACCCGGAGCAGCAGCACACACCGCCCCGGCACCGTGATCTCCGTCCCCGCCTGATGCACCGTGCCCGGCGGCTCCGCCTGGTCCTCCCGGGAGGTGTCCACGAGCACCTCGTACCGCTCCGCCCACGGCGTTCCCGGCAGCACGAACGCCGTCGGACCCTCGCCCGCGTGCAGTACGGCGAGGAAGCTGTCGTCCACGACCGGCGCGCCCCGCTCGTCCCGGCCCGGGATGTCCCGGCCGGAGAGGTACATGCCGAGCGTGGCCGCGGGGGCGTACCAGTCGGCCTCGGTCATCTCCGTGCCCCGCGGGGTGAACCAGGCCAGGTCGCGCAGGCCGTCCGCCGAGTGCGCGCGGCCGGAGAAGAAGGCGCGCCGGTGCAGCACCGGGTGGCGGTGGCGCAGGGCGATCAGCCGGGAGGTCAGGTCGGCGAGCGCCCGCCAGCCCGGCTGCTCCAGCAGCGACCAGTCCAGCCAGCTGACCTCGTTGTCCTGGCAGTAGGCGTTGTTGTTGCCGCCCTGGGTGCGGCCGAGTTCGTCGCCGGCCACCAGCATGGGCACGCCGGTGGAGAGCAGCAGGGTCGTCAGCAGGTTCCTCAACTGGCGGCGGCGCAGGGCCCGTACCTCCTGGTCCGCCGTCTCGCCCTCCGCCCCGCAGTTCCAGGAGCGGTTGTCGTCGGTGCCGTCGCGGTTGTCCTCGCCGTTGGCCTCGTTGTGCTTGCGCTGGTACGACACCAGGTCGCGCAGGGTGAACCCGTCGTGCGCGGTGACGAAGTTGACCGAGGCGTACGGGCGCCGGCCGCCCCAGGCGTACAGGTCGCTGGAACCGGACAGCCGGTAGCCCATCTCCCGTACGTCGGGCAGGGCATGGCGCCAGAAGTCCCGGACCGCGTTGCGGTAGCGGTCGTTCCACTCCGTCCACAGCGGGGGGAACGCGCCCACCTGGTAGCCGCCCGAGCCGATGTCCCACGGCTCGGCGATCAGTTTGACGCGCCTGAGCACCGGGTCCTGGGCAATGACCGCCAGAAAGGGGGACAGCATGTCGACGTCGTGCATCGAGCGGGCCAGCGCCGCCGCGAGGTCGAAGCGGAAGCCGTCCACGCCCATCTCGGTCACCCAGTAGCGCAGCGAGTCCGTGATCAGGCGCAGGACCTGAGGCTGGACGACATGGAGGGTGTTGCCGCAGCCGGTGTAGTCGGCGTAGCGGCGGGCGTCGCCCTGGAGGCGGTAGTAGCCGCGGTTGTCGATGCCCTTCAACGACAACGTGGGCCCCAACTCCCCTGCTTCCGCCGTGTGGTTGTAGACCACGTCGAGGATGACCTCGATGCCGGCCGCGTGCAGCGCGCGCACCATCCGCTTGAACTCGCCGACCTGCTGGCCTGTCGTACCGGAGGCCGCGTACCCGGCGTGCGGGGCGAAGTAGCCGATCGAGTTGTAGCCCCAGTAGTTCCTGAGGCCTCTGCGCAGCAGGTGGTCCTCGTGCGCGAACTGGTGGACCGGGAGCAGCTCCACGGCCGTCACGCCCAGCCCGGTCAGGTGCTCGAGGGCGGCCGGGTGCGCCAATCCGGCGTAGGTGCCCCGGAGTTCCTCCGGGATCCCCGGGTGCAGCTTGGTGAAGCCGCGCACGTGCAGCTCGTAGAGGACGGAGTCGGCCCACGGGGTCTTCGGCCGCCGGTCGTCCTCCCAGTCGTCGTCATCGTCGACGACGACGCCCTTCGGCACGTACGGCGCCGAGTCGCGGTCGTCGCGCACGGTGTCGGCGACGTGCTGCTCGGGCCAGTCCCGGACGTGCCCGTACACCTCGGGGGGCAGGCTGAACTCGCCGTCCACCGCCCGGGCGTAGGGGTCGAGCAGCAGTTTGGCCGGGTTCCAGCGGGCGCCGGTCCACGGGTCCCAGCGGCCGTCCACCCGGTAGCCGTAGCGCTGGCCCGGCATCACGCCGGGCACGAAGCCGTGCCAGATCTCGTGCGTCAGTTCGGTCAGCCGGATCTGCGTCTCCCGGCCGTGCTCGTCGAACAGGCACACCCGGACCCTCTCCGCTCCGCCCGCCCACAGCGCGAAGTTGGTGCCCGTGACCCCGTCCGGGCCGACCCGGAACCGGGCACCCAGCGGTGTCGGCGCACCCGGCCAGACCATCGGGGCCGGTGGCACGGCGTGCCGGACGCCGTTCATCACGGCCGCCGGCTGCCCGGCTCCGGCGGCCGGCTCCCCGGCCGGTGCCCGCTGCTCCGCTGCGCTCGTCACCTGTCGGCCCCTTCTTCCAGGCCGGGGGCGGCGCAGTCCGCCCTACCGGAGAGCAGCACGTTCGGCCCTCCGGTACGGCTGCGCCCCTTACGGCTCAGGAACGGGCGCGGCGGCTCCCCAGCGTGTCGTCCTTCCCTCTCTTCTGCCCAGTGCGTGCGTCGCACTCACGTTTCCCCCGGGCAGGCCCGGTCGTTGAGTCCCGCGTGAGGCACGTACAAGGACGCGCACGGCGCGCGGGGGCCGCGCTGGCGGTCGTACTGACATGGGCGGCGCTGCTGGCGGGCTGTTCCGCGGGGGGCTCCGGCCCGCTGGGACTGGGCGGGGCGGCCGGCAGGCCCCCGGCACCCGAGGACGTCATCCATGTCACCCCGGACGACGGCGGCAGGGGCGTCCCGCCGGGGGAGCGGCTGCGGGTGCGGGTGCCGGACGGGCGGCTGGAGAAGGTGAGCGTCGTCAGGTCGCAGGACGCGCAGGACTCCGCGGTGCCCGGCCGGATCAGCGCCGACGGAACGACCTGGCAGCCGGACGACGACCGGCTCGCGCTCGCCGCCCAGTACACCGTCGACGTGGTGGCGGACGACGCCGACGGCCGCCGTACCGCCCGGCACACCACCTTCACCACCCTCGTCCCCGACGAGCGGTTCATCGCCTACGTCACCCCCGAGAACCGCGTCACCGTCGGCACCGGCATGATCGTCTCGCTCGACTTCAGCCGGGAGATCGCCGACCGCGCCGCCGTCGAACGCGCCGTACACGTCAGCGCGCGGCCCCCTGTCGAGATCCGCCCGCACTGGTTCGGCAAGGGCCGCCTGGACTTCCGCCCCGAGCAGTACTGGCAGCCCGGCACCGAGGTCACCGTCGAGCTGAACCTGCGGGACGTGGAAGGCGCCCCCGGCGTCTACGGCCTGCAGGCCAAGACCTTCGCCTTCACCGTCGGCCGCAGCCAGGTCTCCCTGGTGGACGCGGCCCGGCACACCATGGCGGTACGGCGCGACGGCCGGCTGATGGCCGTCGTGCCGATCACCGCGGGCGCCCCGAAGAACCCGACGTACAACGGCAAGATGGTGGTGATGAACATGCTGGACGTCACCCGCATGAACAGCCGCACGGTCGGTTTCGGCGGTGAGTACGACATCCCCGACGTTCCGCACGCCATGAAGCTCACCGACTCCGGGACCTTCGTGCACGGCAACTACTGGTCGCCGGACGCCCCCGGGCACGTCAACGTCAGTCACGGGTGCGTGGGGCTCAGGGACGTCAAGGGCGGCAGTTCGGACACGCCCGCGGGCTGGTTCTTCGACCGCAGCCTCGTCGGTGACGTCATCGAGGTCGTCCACAGCGTCGACAGGACGGTCGCCCCCGACAACGGCCTCGGCGGCTGGAACTTGACCTGGCAGGAGTGGAAAGCGGGCGGCGCGGTGAAGTAACCAGGGGAGGGGGCAACGGCCGCGGGCGGAATTTGCGACGGAACGGTGACATTCACCTGACACTCCGCTCAAAACCAGGCGGTTAATATGCGCGCACCAATGTGGTGGGGAGCGGGCCTGACCTGGTCCGGCGAGGGGAGAACGACTTGAACGTGCGGCCAATATCGGGGGCGTCGGCGGCGGGACGGCGAGGCCGTAGGAGCAAGGGGTGGGCGCTGATATCCGGCGCCCTGGTGCTGTCGCTCGCGGCGTGCGGCGGAGGAGGCGGCAAGGGGTCCGCCGGCTCGGGCGACGGCAAGGGCTCCAGCACCCAGCAGGGCAGCCAGCAGCAGTCCGTGGCCGCCGTGACCATCTCGCCCAAGTCCGGCGCCACCGGCGTCGACACGAGCGGCGCGCTGAAGGTGGACGTCGCCAAGGGCAAGCTGACCGAGGTCACCGTCAAGGACGCCAAGGGCACGAAGGTCGACGGCACCATCGCGGGCGGGGGCGCGTCCTGGACGCCGTCGACCCATCTGGCCGCCGCCACCAAGTACACGGTGCATGCGGTCGCGAAGGACTCCGAGGGCCGCGAGGCCGCCGAGGACTCCTCGTTCACCACCCTGACCCCGAAGAACACCTTCCTCGGCGACTTCACCCCCGAGGACGGCTCCACCGTCGGCGTGGGCATGCCGTTCTCCGTCAACTTCACGCGGGGCATCACCAACCCGCAGGCCGTCGAGAAGGCCATCAGGATCACGACGTCGCCCGCGGTGGACGTCGAGGGCCACTGGTTCGGCAACGACCGCCTCGACTTCCGCCCCGAGAAGTACTGGAAGGAAGGCACCAAGGTCACCGTCGACCTCAACCTCGACGGTGTCGAGGGCCGTTCCGGCGTCTACGGCTCGCAGCACAAGACCGTGAAGTTCACCATCGGCCGCAACCAGGTCTCCATCGTGGACGCCAAGAAGCACACGATGAAGATCACCCAGGACGGCAAGGTCATCAAGACCCTCCCGGTCACCACCGGCAAGCCCGGCTACGACACCTGGAACGGCGAGATGGTCATCAGCGAGAAGCTCACGGTGACCCGAATGAACGGCGAGACGGTCGGCTACGGCGGCGAGTACGACATCAAGGACGTCCCGCACGCCATGCGCCTGACCACCTCCGGCACCTTCATCCACGGCAACTACTGGGGCGGCGACGCCTTCGGCAACTACAACGCCAGCCACGGCTGCGTCGGCCTCGAAGACGTGCGCGGCGGCTACGACGGCTCCGTCCCGGCGGCCTGGTTCTTCAACCACTCGATCATCGGCGACGTGGTCGTCGTCCAGCACTCCGACGACCGCACGGTGGACCCGGCCAACGGGTTCAACGGGTGGAACATGTCGTGGGCCGACTGGACGAAGTGACCTTTCTCCGGCCGACGGGCCCGGTGCTGTGACCGACGGCACCGGGCCCGTTCCCGTTAACCCCCGCTAACCTGCGGGCATGACCGTGAATCTCGAAGTCGCCGAAGGCGTCGGTACCCTCCGTCTCGACCGGCCGCCGATGAACGCGCTGGACGTCGCCACCCAGGACCGGCTGAAGGAGCTCGCCGAGGAGGTCACGCGGCGCGACGACGTGCGCGCCGTGGTGATCTACGGCGGTGAGCGGGTGTTCGCGGCGGGCGCGGACATCAAGGAGATGCAGGACATGGATCACACCGCGATGATCCTGCGCGCCCGCGCCCTGCAGGACGCCTTCACGGCCGTGGCCCGCATTCCCAAGCCCGTCGTCGCGGCCGTCACCGGCTACGCCCTCGGCGGCGGCTGCGAGCTGGCCCTGTGCGCCGACTTCCGCATCGCCGCGGACAACGCCAAGCTCGGCCAGCCCGAGATCCTGCTCGGCCTGATCCCGGGCGCCGGCGGCACCCAGCGGCTGCCCCGGCTGGTCGGCCCCTCCAAGGCCAAGGACCTCATCTTCACGGGCCGTCAGGTCAGGGCCGACGAAGCCCTCGCGATCGGCCTGGTGGACCGCGTCGTCCCGGCCGCCGAGGTGTACGAGCAGGCACACGCCTGGGCCGCGAAGCTCGCCCAGGGCCCCGCGATCGCCCTGCGCGCGGCGAAGGAGGCGGTCGACGCCGGTCTGGAGACCGACATCGAGACCGGGCTCACCGTGGAACGGAACTGGTTCGCGGGCCTGTTCGCCACCGAGGACCGCGAGACCGGCATGCGCAGCTTCGTGGAGGAGGGGCCGGGCAAGGCCAAGTTCCGCTGAGTGTCAGCGGTGTGACGTTCGCCGTAACTCCCGTGGGTCCTCTTGCAATTGACGCGTCGTCTCATCCGGGTCCCTCGATGGGGCGGTTTATGGGAGCCTTAAGGCAACCTTAAGCCCGCGCTGTCGAGGGAGCCTGACGATTGCCCGGAAGCGATCCCTTCGCGCAGGTCAACCGGGCCGCACCGGCATCTGGCATGCCCTCGGCATATGCCGCGCGCAGGAGGGAAGACGGGGGCGCGCGGGGGGCGTATTCCGCCGGAACGGCCCCAAAGACGGCTCAGGACGGCCATCATGGGGGCATGGCGGGGCTGGAGGGCATCGAACAGCCGCGGGGACACAGTCGTGCTGCCGCGGCACGCTGGTCGCCCGGGGTTGAGGACGAACAGGCGCTCAAGGCGCTCGAACTGTTCGGCAACCCGACGGAGGCGGAGGTCCCGCTGCCGTCCCGCCCGGAATCCGCGGCCACCGCCCGCCGGCTCGCCCAGGTCGTCGTCCTGCGCACCTGGCGGCTGACCCCCAAGCTCACCGAGGACGCCGTCTTACTCGTGTCGGAACTCGTCGGCAACGCCGTACGGCACACCGGTGCCCGCGTCTTCGGCCTCCGCATGCGCCGCCGCCCCGGCTGGATCCGGGTGGAGGTCCGCGATCCCTCACGCGGGCTGCCCTGTCTGATGCCGGTTCAGGAGCTGGACGTCAGCGGCCGCGGCCTGTTCCTCGTGGACAAGCTGTCCGACCGGTGGGGCGTGGACCTGCTGCCGCGGGGCAAGACGACCTGGTTCGAGATGCGGGTGTCCGACCGGTAGCGAGCGGCCTGCCCGGTGGCGACCGCGACCCGAAGTCATCCCTCAAACGGGCCAATCGGCGGTTTTCTTACCTGTCCGCTCTTAAATGGTGCGGGTGACCACGACCAACCGACGCGGGGTGCTGCGTGCGGGCGCCGGACTCGTCGCCGGCGGCGCGCTCGCCGCCGGTTGCGGTGCCGGACAGGCCGCCCCGACCACCACCCCGGGCTCCACGTCCCCCTCCGTACCCCCGTCCGCCGGCCACGGCACGCCCAGCGCCCAGACGGCCCCCGCCCCCCGTGCCTACGCCGGACAGCCCGCCCAGATCACCCACGGCCCGCGCACCCGCCCCCAGGTCGCCCTCACCTTCCACGGCCAGGGGGATCCGGGCATCGCCCACTCCCTGCTCGGTACGGCGGAGAAGGCCGGCGCCCGTCTCACCGTGCTCGCCGTCGGCACCTGGCTGGACGAACACCCCGACATCGCCCGCCGGATCCTCGACGGCGGCCACGACCTCGGCAACCACACCCAGCGCCACATCTCCGTCAACGACATGGCCGAGGCCGACGCCCGCAAGGAGATCACCGACTGTGCGGACCGCCTGAAGCGGCTCACCGGATCCATCGGCACCTGGTTCCGCCCCTCCCGCTCGCCCACCGCCTCCCCGCTGGTCGCCCGGCTCGCCCGCGAGGCCGGCTACCCGCACGTGCTGTCGTACGACGTCGACTCGCTCGACTACACGCGCCCGGGCGCCGCCGCCGTCACCCGCAAGGTTCTCGCCGATGTGCGCAACGGGTCGGTGGTGAGCATGCACTTCGGGTACCCGGACACCGTCGCCGCCCTGCCCGACGTCCTTCACGAACTCGACCGCCGCGGACTGCGCGCGGTCACCACCACGGAGCTGCTCAGCTGATGCGAACCACGAAAGCCGCCCGCCTGCTGGCCGCCGGTGCCGCCCTCACCGCCCTGACGCTGCTGTCCGCGTGCAGTTCCGGATCCTCGAAGGGAGCGAACGAAGCTCTCGGCAGCAAGGCCCCGGTCCAGCCGCGGGCGAACCAGAACCAGGACCGGGTGGACGTGCTGCCCGGGATGCCCCCGGTCGAGAACCCGGCCGACCTCTACTCCGCCGACCGCCCGAACCAGCTCTCCCCGGTCGTCAAGGACTTCCCGTCCCGGGTGTACGTCCCCAACACCAACTCCAACACCGTCACCGTCATCGACCCCGCGACCTACAAGGTCATCGAGACGATCCCGGTCGGCCGCCAGCCGCAGCACGTCGTGCCGTCCTGGGACCTGAAGACCCTCTGGGTCAACAACGACCTCGGCAACAGCCTCACCCCGATCGACCCGAGGACCGGCAAGGCCGGCAAGGCGGTCGCCGTGCACGACCCGTACAACCTGTACTTCACGCCCGACGGCAAGTACGCCGTCGTCATGGCCTCCATGGACCGCGCACTCGTCTTCCGTGACGCGCACACCATGAAGGTCGTGAAGTCCGTGCCCGTCAGCTGCTACGGCGTCAACCACGCCGACTTCTCCCCGGACGGCCGCTACTTCATCGTCTCCTGCGAGTTCAGCGGCGAGATCCTCAAGGTCGACACCGCGGAGATGAGGGTCGTCGAACAGGAGAAGCTGCCGTTCCACGGCGCGATGCCGCAGGACGTCAAGATCTCCCCGGACGGCAAGCTGTTCTACATCGCCGACATGATGGCCAACGGCGTGTGGATCCTCGACGGCGACAAGTTCACCAAGCCCCGCCTGCTCTCCACCGGCAAGGGCGCCCACGGCCTCTACATCAGCCGCGACTCCCGCGAGATGTACATCTCCAACCGGGGCGAGGGCACCATCTCCGTCTTCGACTTCACCCGGAACAAGCTCACCAAGAAGTGGCATCTGCCCGGCGGCGGCAGCCCCGACATGGGCGGCGTCTCGGCCGACGGCACGGTCCTCTGGCTCTCCGGCCGCTACAACGCCGAGGTGTACGCCATCGACACCCGGACGGGCAGGGAACTGGCCCGCATCAAGGTCGGCAGCGGCCCGCACGGCCTCGCCGTCTACCCCCAGCCCGGCCGCTACTCCCTCGGCCACACGGGCATCTTCCGCTGAACGGCGCTCAGTTGAGGAAGCCCAGTTGAACACGGGTCAGTGGGACACGCCGCCTTTCGGGTGATGATCCACGCGCCGCGGCCGGTCAGCCGACATCGTGCTGCGCATGATCATCACCCGTATGCGGCGCCGTGTCGTCGCCGCCGTCCTGTCCCTCGGTGCCGTCCTCGCCACCACGGCCGCCACCACCCCCGCGACCCCGCACGCGGCCGCCGCACCCGCCAGGGCGGCCGCACCGGCTTGTCCCCAGTTCGAGGACAAGCTCAAGGCCGCCGCCGACCGGGACGTGGACCTCGGCCGGATCACCCCGACGCCCGCCTGGCGCACCACCTGCGGCACCCTCTACCGCAGCGACAGCCGCTCCCCCGACAAGGTCTTCCCCGTCGGCTTCCTCCCCAAGGACGTCGCGGGCGGCCAGTACGACATCGAGAAGTACGTCCTCGTCAACCAGCCCTCCCCTTCCCCGGCGGCGTCGCCCAGCAGTACATCATCGGGGTCTGCCCGGTCGACAAGGTCAAGAAGATCGAGATCATGGACGACTGCCGGAGCAACCCGTACTACGAGCCCTGGCACTGACGGCCGCGGAGCGGGTCCCCGGGCCCGCTCCTTGAGTCTCCACTCGCTGGAGGGCCCAGACTCCCGGACATGACCGACGACGGCACCGGACTCCTCACCATCGGCGCGCTGGCCCGGGCCACCGGGCTGAGCGTGCGCACCATCCGCTACTGGTCCGACGAGGGCGTGCTCACCCCGGTGACCCGCTCCACGGGCGGCTACCGGCTCTACGACGCCGCCTGCGTCGCCCGCCTGGAGCTGATCCGTACCCTGCGCGAGCTGGGGCTCGGCCTGGACGACGTGCGCGAGGTGCTGGCCGGGGAGCGTTCGGTGGCCGAGGTCGCGGCCACCCATGTGGCGGCGCTGGACGCGCAGATCAGGGCGCTGAAAGTGACCCGGGCCGTGCTGTCGACGGTCGCCCGACGAGGCTCGACGGCAAAGGAGATGACCCTGATGAACAAGCTCGCGCGACTGTCCGCGGCGGAACGTCAGCGGATCATGGAAGAGTTCGTGGACGAGACCCTGCAGGGTCTCGACACGGTGGACCCGGACATCCAGGAGCGGATCCGGCAGACCGCCGTCCGCCTCGCGGACGATCCGACGCCCGAGGAGGTCGACGCCTGGGTGGAGCTGGCGGAAATGCTCCAGGACCCGGACTTCCGGGCCCAGATGCGCCACGCGGTCGAGTTCAACGCCGCCGACCGGCAGCCGGGGGAGCCGCGCGGCAAGGCGATGTGGTTCGCCAAGCGGCTCGTGGACCTGGCCGCCCCGGCGCGGGAGCGGGGCGTCGAGCCCACGGCGCCCGAGGCGGAGGAGGTACTGGCGGAACTGTTCGGGAACACCGACTGGGAGGCCATGCTGGAACGCATGACGGCGGGGTTCAACGAGCGCATCGCCCGCTACCGCGAACTCATCGCCCTGGTGAACCGGCAGCCCGCGCCGTCGCACGCCGAGGACTTCGCCTGGGTGGTCGCCGCACTGCGTGCTCGTGCGGGCCGTTAATCTGACCTGCGTCAGTACGCCAGCACGGCATCAGAAACACGAGTAAAAGGGGCGGATCGGTGGCGGACATCGAGGCAGCACGCAAGGAGTTCCAGCGGATCGACGCGGACGGTGACGGATTCATCACCGCCGCCGAGTTCAAGCACGCGCTGGCCCAGGAGGGCGACTGGAACGTCACCGAGACGGTTGCCCAGGCGATCATCAACCAGCGCGACCTGAACGGCGACAAGGTCCTGTCGTTCGACGAGTTCTGGGCCTACCTGAGCAAGTGACGCGCTGAGGGGGCCCTCCAGGGGAGGGCCCCTTTGTCATGCCTGTCGCCGGTATTGTCCTGGCGCCACCCCGTACTCCCTCTTGAAAGCCTTGGCGAAGGCGAACTCCGAGGTGTAGCCGGTGCGTTCGGCGATCTGGCGCAGGGAGAGGTCGTCGTGGCGCAGCAGCCGGCCCGCCGTCGTCATCCGCCACCAGGTCAGATACGTCAGCGGCGGCTCGCCCACCAGCACCGCGAACCGGCGCGCGAAGGCCGCCCGGGACAGCCCGCCGGCCGCGCCGAGCTCGGCCACCGTCCACGTGCGTGCCGGATCCCCGTGGATCGCGCGCAGCGCCGCCGCGACCGCCGGATCGCCCAGCGCCGCCGCCCAGCCGCGGGCCCGCCCCGCCGCGTGCTCGCCCTCCCACCAGGCCCGCAGGATGTACAGCAACAGGGTGTCCAGCAGCGAGGTGACGATCGCGTCGGTGCCCGGCCGCTGCTCCTCCAGCTCCATCCCGAGCAGCTCCACCGCCGCCCGTAGCGAGCGGTGACCGCCGACCGTGGCGGGCAGGTGCACCACCTCCGGCAGCTCGGCCAGCAGCCGGTGCGCGCGGTCGCGGTCCAGCTGGTACGTCCCGCACAGCGTGACCGTGTCCGGGCAGCCCGGCCTCGGCTCCTCGGGCGGCGTCTTGGTCCAGGTGCCGTCGGGCAGCAGCCGTACCTCGTGCGTGGGTGCACCGGGCGCGCTGACCAGCGAGTGCTCCTGCCCGTGCGCGAGGAAGACGACGTCCCCCGGCGCCAGCGCCACCGGCTCCCCGTCCCGCGGAATCAGCCAGGCCGAGCCGCGCAGCACCACATGGAACCCGGCCTCGGCGGCGCCGGCGAACGTGATGCCCCAGGGCGCGTACTTGTACCGGCGCGCGGAGTGCGGCCGCCCGGTGCGCATCGCGGCGACGACATCGCTGAGTACGTCCATGAGCCCACCTTAGACGGGGAGTTCAGGAGGGGAAGACGTACGGGAAGACGTACGGACATGAAACCGAGACGGAAGGGCATGGAGCGTCTCGTCTCCCCGGCATAGCGTCGACGGCATGACAACTACCGCACGCACAGTGCTCTTTCACGAGACCGGCGGACCCGAGGTCCTCACGGTCGAGGAGACCGAACTGCCGGACCCCGCTCCGGGCGAGGTGCTGGTGCGGGTCGAGGCGCTCGGGCTGAACCGGGCCGAGGCGATGCTGCGCGCCGGGACGTACTTCTACCAGCCCACCCTGCCGGGCTCCCGCAACGGCTACGAGGCCGCCGGCGAGGTGGTGGCGGTCGGCGCGGGTGTGACGGCGTTCGCGCCGGGCGACCCGGTCCTCAGCGCGGCGAACATGCACCTCAGCACCCACGGCGTCTACGGCGACCTCGTCCTGCTGTCCGAGACCTCGGTCGTGCCGCGCCCGGCCGGTGTCGACGCGGTCACCGCCTCCGCCGTCTGGCTCACGTACACGACGGCGTACGGCGCCCTGATCGAGCGGGCCGGCCTGACGGCCGGCGACCATGTGCTGATCACCGGGGCGTCCAGCGGGGTCGGCACCGCGGCGATCCAGGTGGCCCGGCGGGCCGGCGCGGTCCCGATCGCGACCACCCGCACCGAGGCCAAGCGGCAGGCGCTGCTCGATCTGGGTGCCGAGCACGTGATCGTCACCGACGCCGAGGACGTGGTCAAGGAGGCCCGGCGGCTGACCGACGGCCGGGGCGCCGAGATCGTCCTGGACGCGATCGGCGGCTCGTACTTCCGGGAGCTGGGCGGAGCGGCCGCCGCCGACGCCACCATGGTCAGTTACGGCTGGCTGTCCGAGGGCCCCGTCGAACTGCCCCGGAACTGGCCCGTCACGGTCCACGGCTACGCCAACTTCGTCCTGACCGGCAACGCCGAGGGCCGCCGCCGCGCCGCCCACTACGTCGGCTCCGGCCTCACCGACGGCACCCTGCGCCCGGTGATCGCCGAGGTGTACGACGGCCTGGACCGTATGGCGGACGCGCACCGCCTGATGGAGTCGAACACGCACCTGGGCAAGATCGTCGTACGCCCCTGACGCCGTTCGCCCGATTGCCGCATCGCCGGAATACTCCGGTCGGCGCCGAGGTTTACGCCCATCACAAGAAGCATGCACACGCATGGATTATGTGGAGGGTGTCATGAAGATCGGCATCATCGGCGCGGGCAACATCGGCGGCAACCTCACCCGCAGGCTCACCGCCCTCGGCCACGACGTCTCCGTGGCCAACTCCCGGGGCCCCGAGACGCTCAGGGAGCTGGCCGAGGAGACCGGCGCGACCGCGGTCCGGGCCGAGGAGGCGGCCAAGGGCGCCGAGGTGGTGGTCGTCACCGTTCCGCTCAAGGCCGTACCGAACCTCCCGTCGGGCCTGCTGGACGGCGCGGCCGAGGGCGTGGCGGTGATCGACACCGGCAACTACTACCCGAAGGAGCGGGACGGCAGGATCGCGGCCATCGAGGACGAGGGCCTGACCGAGAGCCGCTGGACGGAACAGCACCTGGGCCACCCGGTGATCAAGGCCTTCAACGGCACCTACGCCCAGGACATCCTGGAGCGCCCCCGCCCGGCGGGCAGCCCCGACCGCCTCGCCCTCCCGGTGGCGGGAGACGATGAGGCGGCCAAGGCCAAGGTCCGTGCCCTGATCGACGAACTGGGCTTCGACACGGTCGACGCGGGCGGCATCGACGACTCCTGGCACCAGCAGCCCGACACCCCGGTCTACGGCCTGCGGGCCGGCGTGGAGGCCGTCCGGAAGGCCCTCGCGGAAGCCTCCCCGGAGCGCCCGGCGTCCTTCCGTGGCTGACGTCAACCGCCTTCCGCTCACCGCACCATGTAACGCTGAGCGCGTCCGACTCTGACGGGCGGACCCTGCACATCGACCATGACCACGCGTGCTGTTGGGGCAGGCGAAGCTGTGGTGAGTGCGTGCGTGGCCTGGTCTGTTCGAACTGCAATGCCTACGGCGTTGCCTGGTACGAGAGTCTCCGAACGGGCTTCGGACCTTCGATGTGCTGAACCAGTACCTCGCGGATCCGCCCGTCAAGCGTCTCCGGGCGGAGAAGTGAGCTCTTATGCGCCGTCGGCCCAGTGCTTCAGCGCCGCCGTGCTCGCGAAGTCGGCCACGTTCTTGTCGTGCGGGTTGCTCGTGTACTGGTGGAAGAGCCACTTCGCCTTGATGCGGGGCTTGCCTGCGGTGACGTAGTCGGCGATCCACAGGCCGTCACCGGCGTAGGAGGTGTCGTCGACGTTGATCCAGAAATCGCGGTTCGCGTAGAGGATGACCCGGTGGGTGGGCCGTAGGGACTTCACCTTCTTGATGAAGGTGTCCTTCTCCGCGCTGCTGGCGTGCGTGCTGTCGCCCGTCGTCTCCCAGTCGACGGCGAGGATGTCGCCCGCCTGGGACGGGGCGGCGGACACGAAGTGTTCGGCCTGGGCGGTGAGGTTCCCGGGCCACAGGAAGTGGTAGAAGCCGACGACCAGGCCGGCGTGGCGGGCGGTGTTCGCCTGGGCGGTGGCATGGGGATTGACGTACGTGCGGCCCTCCGTCGCCTTGACGAAGGCGAAGGAGAGGCCGCTCGTGTCGTACGAGGACGACTGGAAGGCGCTGACATCGATGCCCTGGAGCATGTGGGGGACTCCTCGAAGTGCCGGTGGGGGTAAGGAGTTGGCGTTGCTGGTTGAGTGATGCCCCACGACGGCCCGCCCGATCCGCCCCCGGCCGGGGGAACGTCAGCTCCGGGTGACCACCGAACTGAGTACCGACGCCGACTTCGCCGACCAGTCCGAGGTGATGATGCTCGCGTGGTCCCCGGCCAGCAGCGCCAGCCTGGCCGCCACCTCGGCGTCCGTGGGAGTGGTCGAGGAGATCGCCGGGGACACGCCGGCGGCGTCCGTCATGATCAGGATGTAGTGGTTCGTGGAGTAGAACGACGTGTCGTAGCCGTTGTTGACGTACGTCGCCGCGTCGCCGTCGAAGAACACGAACCAGGGGCGGATCGAGGCGTCGGGGGTCCAGCGGCTCGACCGCGGGTCCCCGTTCGCCGCGCCCAGCACCGCGGGGAAGGCCTCGGCCCGCGCGATGTTCCCGGCCGCGTAGAGGTCGCGCAGGTGGTCGCCGTACTCCTGGTCCGTCCAGTAGTGGTCGAACGGGTTCTTCATCTCCACCGTGCCGGGGATCACCTCGAAGACGAACTTGCCCTTGAGGGAGTCCCGGCTCGGCCAGGCGTTCGCCTTCGCGGCCGCGTCCAGCGTGGAGTACGACGAACCCAGCAGGTCGGACGGCTTGTAGACGCTGCTGCCCAGTTTCTGGTCGACCAGCGTGTCGAACTCGTCCGGACCGAGGCCGACGTCGTTGTTGAAGCCGGCCTTCATCTCTATCTTGAAGACGATCGGCGCGTGGTCGGGGTGGAGCTGGTTCCAGGCCGCGATGTTGTCCAGGCAGCTGCCGAAGTCCTGGTTGCGGTCCTTGCTGTACAGCTCGCCGGGCGTCTTCGCGTCCTCGCAGTTGTTGTTGTTGTTGCCGATCGGGTTGCTGTGGCTGACCCGCCAGCGCCTGTTCAGGCTGTCGGCGTAGATGTCGATCTCCAGCAGCGAGGCACCGGAGTCCAGTGCCTGGGCGAAGTACGTGTACTTCGACTTGTCGTACGCGTTGTGCGTGCCGATCGCCGTCGTCTCGGAGAACTTCGCCGCCGCCGCGTGGGCGTTGCCCGGTACCGCCACCAGCACGGCCGCCGCTCCCACGAGCGCCGCCAGCCGTCTCAACACCTGCATGCCTGAACTCCCTTTCGCTGCCGTCGAGTTGGCGGAAGCGTAGGAGGAAGCGGTTACTGCCGGGTAGCCCCTGGAGGAACATCGGCCGCTGTCGTCGTGCGAATCGTGGCGGCTAGATTGCTAGCATGCTAGCCTCGTGGCCGTGGGTGATGAGGACGTCAAGCAGTTCAACGTGTACCTGCCGATCGGACTGATCAAGCAGGTGAAGTACCGCGCCATCGAGTCGGGCATGTCGCTGTCGGCGCTGGTCGCAGACGCGCTGCGCGCCTACCTCGACGACGCCCGTGGAGACCAGACCGACGAGGAGGCCTGACATGGCTACCGAGGGCATCGAAGCCGTCTTCCTGGAGACGCACAACTGGGGCAGGGCGGCCCGGTTCTTCCAGGGACTGGGCTACGACCTGGAGTTCGAGACCGACCACAACTCCGGCCGGCTCCGCAACGGCGACGGGCCGTACGTGTTCATCGCCGAGGTCCCCGGGGACCGGGAGCCGCAGACGCAGATCGTGCTGAAGGTGCCGGACGCGGACGCGTTCCGCGCCGACCCCGCCGTCGAGGTGGTCACCCCGTTCGAGGACACCCACTTCGGGACGCGGCTGATGACCGTCCGCGACCCCGACGGCCGCCTGTGGACCCTCCAGGCTCCCCGGAAGGACCAGCCGTGACGGGTGACGGTGCCACGCCCGGGACCCCGGACAACACCGCCGTGCGCTGCGCCCTGTGGCGGGCGATGCACGTCCGGGTCGACGCGCCGCCCCATGTCCTGGAGGACGAGATCGGCCTGCGGATCGCCGACCCCGCCGACGGCTGGCGCGACCGCCCGGACATGGAGCCGGCGGCCACCAGCACCTTCCGGGCCGCCATGGTGGCCCGTGCCCGGTTCGTCGAGGACCTGCTCGCCGAGCGGGCCGCCGGACACGGCGTCGACCAGTACGTCCTCCTGGGCGCCGGGCTGGACACCTTCGCCCAGCGCAGGGCCGAGGCCGCGTCCCGGCTGCACGTCTTCGAGGTGGACCAGCCCGGCCCGCAGGACTGGAAGCGCCGGCGCCTCGCCGAACTCGGCTACGACATCCCCGACTGGCTGCACCTGGTGCCGGTCGACTTCGAGGCGAGCGGCGGGGCCTGGCGGGAGCAGCTCACGGCGGCCGGGTTCGACCCCGGCCGGCCGGCGGTCATCGCCTCCGTCGGCGTCACGATGTACCTCACCAAGGACGCCACGGCCACGACCCTGCGCCAGATCGCCGGCCTGGCCCCCGGCTCGACCCTCGCCATGACCTTCCTCCTGCCGGAAGACCTCGTGGCCGAGGCCGACCGCCCGGGCCTGCGCCGCAGCAAGGCCGGCGCGGAAAGCGCGGGCACGCCGTTCCTCAGCTTCTACACACCCGAGGAGATGCTGGAACTGGCCCGAGAGGCCGGATTCAAGGAGGCCCGGCACGTCTCGGGCACCTCCCTCGCCGAGCGGTACTTCGCCGGCCGGCCGGACGGCCTGCGGCCGTCCACGGGGGAGGATCTGCTGCTGGCCGACACCTGATCGGTTACCACCCGGCAGGTCCTGGAGGAATATCAGCCTCCGGTGTCGGATGCGGCGCTGGTTTCGGGCCTGCGCCTCCACAGACTCGCCGTACCGTCGCCGCTCACCGTGGCCACGAGCCGGGCGTCGGGGCTGAAGGCGACGCCGGTGACCCGCCTGGCGCCGGTGAACGGGCGCCCGAGGTAGCGGGGGTGTGCGGCAACGGTCACATCCCACAGGCGCACAGTCCCGCCGTCGTTCACCGTGGCCAGCAGTCGGCCGTCCGCGCTGAAAGCGAGGCCGTCGGTCTTCTCGCCGCCGGGGGTGAAGGGGGGCGCCGCCTGTGGATGTCGCGGGTCCGCGAGGTTCCACAGGCGCACGGCTCCGGCGGTGTCGGCGAGCGCGAGGATGCGCCCGTCGGGGGAGAACTGCGCGGACCGTGGGGCGTCGAGCAGGCTGCTCAGTCTCACAGGAGGAAGCGGTCTGCCGTGGTCGAGGCGCAGTTCCATCACCTGGGTGGGGCCGCCGGGGCCGGAGGCCACCAGCAGCACACCGCGCCCCGTGACGCGAAGGGCCTTCACCACTCCGACGGTGCGAGCGAAGGACCACTGGGGCAGTCCCGATCCCACCGCCAGGGCGCGCATACCGTTCGTCCCGGCGGTCACGAGTGTCCGGCCGTCCGGGCTGATGCCGAGGGCGGTCACCCCTGCCCCCGCCACGCCGTCCCCGAGGCCGACGCGTTCCGGATGCTCGGGGTCCGCCATGTCCCACGTGTCCACCGAGGAGCCGCTGACCGTCACGAGCAACCGGCCGTCCGGCGTGAACGCCGCCGTACCGGCTCGCCCGAGCCGGCCGGTGTCCGGCCGCCACTGCTCCGGCTGTACTGCGTCCCCGTGCTCCGGCGCCACGCTCTGCCACGGCGACGGCAGCGTCCCCTGTACGGCGGCGGAGGTGAGGCATGCCAGTACGACGAGCCAACTGGTCAGCAGCCCGGGGAGCCATTTCGTCCGCGAGGACATTCGGCAGGGGCGCGTAAGCGGTGCCAGAACCGGGGCGACCCCCGCCGACAGTGGGCGTGCGGCCAGGGCCGTCACCAGCCGGGCGCCGGGGCGGTCCCGCCCCGGCGGCGGTGCATCCGGAGGATGAGCCCCCAGCGCCAGTACCAGGCGGCCGAAGGGAGTGTCAGCTCGCAGCATTGGACCCCCTGGGCCGCGACAGTGCCTCGTCGTCCTCGCCCGCCTGCCGCGCGGTGGGCAGCGGGGACTCGGGATGCTGGGGCGCACCCGGGCCGGTGACGGGGATGGACTGGAAGAACTTGGCCACGACGAGCGGGGTCGTCACGCCGACGGCGAAGGCAGCCGTGGCGTTGGGCAGTTGGCCCGAGTTCCCCAGCGCCGCGGTGAGACCGAAGCCGGCGAACAGCCGTAGGCCGATGGCCACCAGCATCACCGGGCGGTCGGCGCGGTTGCGCCACGGCCAGCGCCAGCGGCTGCGCGGACCGTTCGGTCGCATGAGCGCGGAGAGGTTGAGCGCTTCGGCGACACTGCTGCCCAGCAGTCCCCAGAGCGCAGCGTACAGGTCGGTCACCGAACTGATGGTAGCGGTATGTGATCGAATAGTAGCTCTTTGTGGTGAACCTGCTTTCTGTGGCTTGCCTCCTGGGCTGCCGGTGTCGGCGTGGCTCGGCGGACTTGCCGGGTGACGAGGTCGATGCCGGTGACGTGGGCGGCGTTGCCCATTCCGTCCGCGCGGGGACGGAGCGGCTCGGCCGGGCTGGCCGTGGCCTGCTGAAGGGCGTGGACGTACCAGGGGGATGCCTGGGCGAGCACGTCAGGCCTCCAGGAGGTGGAGGCCGGTGAAGGCGCGGGGAAGTCCAGCAGCCGCCGGCCGCGACCGGACGCGTCGATACGATGGCGGGTACGGCGAGTTGGGGGGAGTTCCGCGGTGGAACCGTTGATGGGCATGGCACTCTCGGCTGTCGGTACGGTCGCTTCGGGTGCCCTCTCCGGAGCGGGCGGCGAGGCGGGCAGGCGGATCTCCGAGCGGCTCTACGACCTGCTGAGCCGGGGGCGTGCCGGGGACGACTCCGGGTCGGCGGAGGGTGGTTCGAGTCGGCCCGCCCTCCCCGTCACCGAGCGCCAGCAGACCGAGGCGGCCCGGCAGTTGCTCGAACTCGCCCGCAGATCACCGGAGTTCGCCCGCGAGGTGACGGAGTGGGTCCGTGAGGCCTCGTGGCTGTCGCCGCGTGCCGTACCCGCCGTGGCGCACGGTGCCTCGCGGCCGCGGATGCTGCCGCCGACGACGGCCGTGTTCACCGACCGCACGGAGGTGCTCGCCTGGCTCACGGCCCTGCTCGACGAGGAGGGCCGGGGACCGGGTGCGCCCGTCGTCGCCGTCCTCACCGGTGCGGGTGGCATCGGCAAGACCGCCGCCGCCGTGCACGGTGCGACCGAGCTGCGGGAGCGGTTTCCCGACGGGGTGCTGTTCGCGGACCTGAAGGGCGCCTCGGCCGGTACGGCGCTCGCACCCTCCGACGTGCTCGCGCGCTTCCTGGAGCGGCTCGGGGTGCCGTCCGCCATGGTGCCGGGTGACGAGGGGCGCCAGCGGGATCTGTACCGCGACTGCACGGCCGACCGGCGCCTGATCGTCGTACTGGACAACGCCCATGACGACGCCCAGGTCATTCCGCTGCTCCCGGCCTCGCCGGAGTGCCTCGTCCTGGTGACGAGCCGGTACCGGCTGGGGCGCCTCGTGGGCGAGCACGGTGCCCGGCCGTATCAGCTGGGGCCGCTGTCGACCGAGGACGCCGTGACGCTGATCAGACGGGTCGCCGGGCGCGACCGCCCGGCCGCCCCGGACGCCGTGGTCCGGGCCGTGGCGGAGGGCACGGGCGGGATTCCCCTCGCGGTGTGTACCACGGGCGCCGGTCTGGCCGTACGGCACCAACTGACCTGGGAGCGCGTCGCGCGGCAGCTGTCCGACCGGAACCGCGATCGCGACCGGGGAGGCGCCGCCGTGGACGAGGACGCCCCGGACGGTACGGCCGATCCCGTCCGGCGCGTCCAGGACGCCGCCTACGCCGAACTGGCCCCCGACTGCGCCGCGTTCTACCGCGCGCTCGCGGTGTGGCCCTGGCCGACCGTGACCCTCCTGTGCGCCGCGCACGCCGCCGGCATCCGCGAGGACGAGGCGCGGGCGCTGCTCGAGGAGCTGGCCCGGGTGCATCTGCTGGAGGAGGTCGGGGAGGAGCGCTACCGGTTCCACGACCTGACCCGGGCGCACGCCCGCGCGCTCGCGGAGGCCGAGGACGGGCCCGCCCGCATGGCCGCCGCGGTCCGCCGGGTGGCGGTCGCGCAGCTGCGGTTCGCGGCTGCCGCGGACTTCCGTGTCATGCCGCTGCGCTGGCGGCTCGGCCCCGCCTATCGGGGACTCGTCCTGCCGGAACCGCGCGACCCCGCGGACGGCAAGCGCGCGCTGGCCGAACTGCGCGCCGAGCGGGAGAACCTCGCGGCCGTCATCCGGGCGGCCGCGCACCACGGCTTCCACGACTACGTCTGGCAGTTGTGCGAGGCCATGTGGGGCCTGCATCTGCTGCTCGGCTTCCACGCCCAGTGGATCGACACACACCTGCTCGGCGTCGAGGCCGCCCGGCGCAGCGTGGCCGAGGAGTTCGGCGACCCACGAGCCGTCGGCCGGATGTGGACGCAGCTCGCCTTCGGCTACATGGGGGCCGGTCAGGTGGCGCAGGCCGAGGACGCCCTCGTACGGGCCAGGGCCGCTGACCGGGACTGCGGCCACCACCGGGGCGAGGCGACCGCCGTCGAGGCACTGGGGCTGCTCCGCCTCAAGCAGTGGGAGTTCGCCGGCGCCCAGGAGTGTTTCGAGGAGGCGCAGGAGGTGCTGCGCCGGATCGGCCCGGGTGAGGACGGCTGGGCGGACGTGCCCCGGGCCACGGCCCTGCTGGAGCACCACATCGGCCGCGCCCTGACCAGGCAGCGGCACTTCCCTTCTGCCGTCGGCCGGTTGAACGACGCCCTCGCGCAGTTCCGCCGGCTGCCGGGCGGCGGCGACACCTACAACGCGGGCCGCGTCTACATGAGCCTGGGCGACGCCCACCTGGACGCGGGAGACGCGGAGCAGGCGCGGGTGTGTCTCGACGAGGCCGTCAAGGTGATGACCGAGGCGGGCGCGGGGCTGCAACTGGCCGACGCCGTCGAGGCACGGGCCCGCTGCCATCGCGCGTCGGGCCGCCGCGCGGAGGAGGCGGAGGACCTGCGCACCGCCGCCGCGCGGTACGAGGAGCACGAGAACCACCTCGGCCTCGCACGGGTGCGGGCGCGCCTGGCCGAGCTGGAGTGAGCCGGCGGCTCACGGCCCGGCAGGGGACAGCGGCTCGACGGTGACGGCGTGTGCCGCCTCACCCGTGCGTACGGTGATCCCGGGCACGGCCCGGTCCAGGCCCCTTCCGCTCGTGAGCCAGGCGTAGAGGGCGGAGGCGTAGGCGGCCGGGTCGCACAGGTCGGCTCGCCCGTCGAGGCCCGGGGCGGCGGACAGCCGTACCAGGTCTCCCTCGCGGGTGCGGACGACGCAGCGGTCCGGCCCGTCGACGTAGGCGACCAGCCCGCAGTACGGGTAGCGGTCGAGTGCCTCCGCCGTCCAGGCGGCCGGCGGGCCGAGCCGCGGGTCGTCCTCGGCCGCGTACCGTACGACGATGTCGGCGATGCGCAGCCGACCGGTGTCCCGTGTCTCCTCGTCGACCAGGGTGTGGGCGCAGTCCACCCAGGCCGCCGACTCGTCCGACGGGTCGGGTTCGGCACCGGCGACGGCGTACCGGGCGACGGTGACCGCCGCCGGATCCGTGCCGATGCCGCCGGTGAGCACGCGCACCGGGGCGGTACGACGGGCGGGCAGGTACGGCGGCAGCGGCAGCGGGTCGAGCAGCGCGGGGTGTGCCGCGGGCTCGGGGATGTCCATGAGGTCGTAGAACAGGCGGCGCAGCAGAGCGGCCGATTCCCCCGGGGACGAACTGGTCTGCTCCGTGAGTTCCTTGTACCGGCCGGGGTTGTGGGACGCGACGGCCCGGTCGATCTGGGCGCGCAGGCTGCCCCGGCGGACGAGCCGGGGTGCCGTGCGGCCGAGGGCGGCGACGGGGGAGAGCGGGTCGAGGTCCTGCTGGGGGAACGCGCCGAGGAGGACGGGGATGCCGATGGATGCCGCGTAGTAGGTGACGCTCGAGTGGTCCCCGAGGACGCAGTCGGCGGCGATCAGGGCCTGGCGCCACCCGTCGAGGGGAGGGATCGCGTCGAGGCCGGCCCGTCGCGCGGTGTCCAGCCAGGCACGGACCTGTCCGGGACCGTGGCCGTACCAGATGTTCGGGTGCAGGACCGCGACCGTCCGGTACTCGTCGGCCGGCAGCTCCGTCGCCAGCCGGGACAGCAGCCAGGGGAGCAGGTCGTCCGCCGCCGGCTCCGCGGCTTTGCCGAAGAGGGAGCGGGGTGCCCAGGTGGAGCTGACGACGACCAGTCGCTGTCCGGGGCCCACGCCCAACGCCCGTCGGTAGAGGGCGCGTTGAGGGAGTGCGTCGAGGATGCGGTCGTAGCACGGGTCCCCCGCGAGCACCGCGGTGGGCGCCACCTCCGGACAGGACGAGCGCAGCCGCTCGAGTTGTTCGGGGTGGGAGAGGACGGTGGCGTCGGCGAGGGGGCGGCCGTCGGACAGGAGCCAGTCGGGAGAGAGACCGAAGACCGGTGTTGTCCGGTGTTGTCCGGTGTTGTCCGGTGTCGCCAGCCTCTTATTGTATCCGACGCCGTGGGACAGGACCGCCAACTTGCCCTGGATCGCGGCCAGCTCACCGCCGTAACTGGCGGACACGGCCAGGTCGAACGGCGTCTCCCTGGCCTGCTCCCAGGGCAGGACCGGCAGCCCGGCCCGTGCCAGCAGCTCGGGCACTCCGGCCAGGAACGGGGACGAACCCGTGCAGGTGGCGAACATCTGCACGCGCAGGTCGCCGGAGAACAGCGGGAGGACGTCCAGCAGGCGCGTCGCCGATGTCACGTTGTGCACGACGAACAGGACACGGCGACAGCCGGCCCGCGTGACCCAACGCTCCGCGTCCTCACCCACCGGCACGCGCAACCGCGCCGCCCCGCCCGTCACCGCCCCACCCGTCACACGGTTTACCTCAGCACCCGATGATGTTCACCGCAAGTCCGCCCCGGGGCGGATGCGACGTGGTGCGTATAGGCCTGGGCCACCAGGCCGCCCTGCAGTCGGGAGTCGAGGTGCAGCTTGGCGAGTATGCGCGTCACATGCGCCTTGACCGTGCGCTCGGTGACGAACAACATGAGATTCCGGACGCCGACGCCGGCAGTCCTGAGGCGGTCGATCATGTGAGGGCTCTGGCGGCCGACTTTCCCACCCGTCTGAATCTGCGAGCCGCGCTGGTGTCGGCACGAGCCAACTGCCTTGCGGCGACATGGACTCCGGTGGACCTCGATGAGGTCATTGCCATCCTGGCTGGCGTTGCCGTGCCTTCCGAACCCACGTTTGCGGAATCCGAACTCGTGAAGGCATTGGAAGCCTTCCAGGACATGGGAAGCCATGCATTCCGCGAGGGCATCGTGCGGGATATGCAGCGACTCATGGATGTGGACCGGTTGCTTCCGATCCCGGATCACAATCTTGCGCGTGACCACCTACGGGCGATCGCCAGGTACGTCTTCGGTGAAGGCGGCCCGGAAGCCCGACGTGCCCTGCTCGCGGCACTCGAAGGAGCTCGTCCCGACGAGAGAGCCCTGGACCAGCTAAGAGGCCTACTCGCGGCGCACGAAAGCCGACCAGCAAGAGACGCTGCTCTCGAGGAGTGAGTCGTGGAGAGACAGCGCACTTCCGCGCGCCGGCACGGTGGGTGCCCACCCGAATGGATCGAGCTGGCAGCCGATGCCGGCACGGCATCCCACTGGCTCAGACCTTGATCACTCGGGTGCCGGTGCCGCACAGCATGCGGAGGTCCTCGGGGTCTGAAGTCAGGATCGTCACCGGGGAGGGTGAGGCGAGCGCGGTGGCAGCCACGATGGCGTCGAGGGCGTACTTGTGGCCGTGCAGCCCGGCTGCGGCGAGGAGTTTGCTGGCGTGGCGGGCGATGGCTTCGGTGGGCGGGATGACGTTCACGCGAGACACGGCGTAATCGAAACGGGCCTGATTGGTTTTGGGGTCGCGGGCTTCAACGAGGGTGACAGAGCTGGTGACGACGCGGATGTCTTCAGCCTCGGCCGCGGCCAGCCACTCGGTGAGTTCGGGGGTACGTCGTACGAGTTTGGACAGGCCTTCGCAGTCCAGGACGAGGGTGCTCACGCGGCGTCCGCCGAATCGGCCGCGTCGCCGCGCAGGAGGGCTCGCTTGGCCTCGACGGCAGCCTGGTCGACGGGGCCGTGCTCGGCTTCGGCGTCCTCGATGAGTTCGCGCAGTCGGTCGCGTTCCAGTTGGCGCTGGATGAGGGCTTCGACGTAGGCGGACATGCCTCGCTTGCCGGTACGCGCTTTGAGGGCTGCGATGGTGCCTTCGTGGAGGGAGACGGAGACCGGGCGGACAGGGCCTTCGCCAGGGGCGGGAGAAGTAGCCATACGCCAAGTTTAACAAAATTGTTGTTATTGGACTCAGGTGCTTCTGCTGTTCGCCGCAGTTCTGGCGCCGGGTCCACGCTGGGGTCGGCCGCACGTCGTGTCCGCCCAGAGGTGTCCGAGGCGCGGGCACCGCCGTGTCGCGGGACTTTCCGCCGCGTGAGCAAGGAAGGACCTGGTAGCGCCGAAAGGCACGAACACGCAGGTCAGGGCCTGTTTCCTCAGCACTCGATGATGTTCACCGCGAGCCCGCCCCGGGCGGTCTCCTTGTACTTCACGCTCATGTCCGCGCCGGTGTCCTTCATGGTCTTGATGACCTTGTCCAGGGACACCTTGTGGGAACCGTCGCCGCGCATCGCCATCTTCGCGGCCGTGACCGCCTTCACCGCGGCCATGCCGTTGCGCTCGATGCAGGGGATCTGGACGAGGCCGCCGACCGGGTCGCAGGTGAGGCCGAGGTTGTGTTCCATGCCGATCTCGGCGGCGTTCTCGACCTGCTCAGGGGACCCGCCCAGGACCTCCGCGAGCGCGCCCGCCGCCATCGAGCAGGCGGAGCCGACCTCGCCCTGGCAGCCGACCTCGGCGCCGGAGATGGAGGCGTTCTCCTTGAAGAGCATGCCGATCGCGCCCGCCGCGAGCAGGAAGCGGACCACTCCGTCCTCGTCGGCTCCCGGCACGAAGTTGATGTAGTAGTGCAGGACCGCGGGGATGATGCCCGCCGCGCCGTTGGTCGGGGCCGTCACCACCCGGCCCCCGGCCGCGTTCTCCTCGTTCACGGCCATCGCGTAGAGCGTGATCCACTCCATCGCGTGCGCCAACGGGTCGCCCTCGGCGCGCAGTTGGCGGGCCGAGACGGCCGCGCGACGGCGGACCTTGAGGCCACCGGGGAGAATGCCCTCGCGGGACATGCCGCGCTGGACGCACTCGCGCATCACCCGCCAGATCTCCAGCAGACCGGCGCGGATCTCGTCCTCGGTGCGCCAGGCCCGCTCGTTCTCCAGCATCAGCGAGGAGATCGACAGGCCCGTCTCCTTCGTCAGGCGCAGCAACTCGTCGCCCGTGCGGAAGGAGTACTTCAGGACCGTGTCGTCCAGCACGATCCGGTCCGCGCCGACCGCGTCCTCGTCCACGACGAAGCCGCCGCCGACCGAGTAGTACGTCTTCGACAGCAGCTCGGCGCCCTCGGCGTCGTACGCCCAGATCGTCATGCCGTTCGCGTGGTACGGCAGGGCCTTGCGGCGGTGCAGCACGAGATCCCGGTCGAAGTCGAAGGCGATCTCCTGCTCACCGAGGAGCGAGATGCGGCCCGACTCCTTGATCCCCGCCACCCGCTCGTCGGCCGTCTCGACGTCCACCGTGCGCGGCGAGGCGCCCTCCAGACCGAGCAGGACGGCCTTCGGGGTGCCGTGGCCGTGGCCGGTCGCGCCGAGCGAGCCGTACAGCTCGCAGCGCACGGACACGACCGAGCCCAGCAGGCCCTCATTGCGCAGGCGGCGGGTGAACATGCGCGCCGCGCGCATCGGGCCGACCGTGTGGGAGCTGGACGGGCCGATGCCGATCGAGAACAGGTCGAAGACCGAGATGGCCACGGTCACTCCTCAGTAAACAGGGGGTGGTGGGGCACCCTCCCAGGGTGCCCCACCGGGGACTTACTTGGTCAGACCCGGGTACAGCGGGTGCTTGTCGGCGAGCGCCTTCACGCGCGCCTTGAGGGCCTCCGCGTCGTAGGACGGCTTCAGCGCCTGGGCGATCACGTCCGCGACCTCGGCGAAGTCCTCGGCCGTGAAGCCGCGGGTCGCGAGGGCGGGCGTACCGATGCGCAGACCCGAGGTGACCATCGGGGGACGCGGGTCGTTCGGGACGGCGTTGCGGTTGACCGTGATGCCGACCTCGTGGAGGCGGTCCTCGGCCTGCTGGCCGTCCAGCTCGGACTCACGCAGGTCGACGAGGATCAGGTGCACGTCCGTACCGCCGGAGAGCACGTTCACGCCGGCCTCGCGTGCGTCGTCCGCCGTCAGGCGCTCGGCGAGGATGCGGGCACCCTCCACCGTACGGCGCTGGCGCTCCTTGAAGTCCTCGCTCGCCGCGACCTTGAAGGACACCGCCTTGGCCGCGATCACGTGCTCCAGGGGGCCGCCCTGGAAGCCCGGGAAGACGGAGGAGTTCAGCTTCTTCGCGAAGGCCTGCTTGGCGAGGATGATGCCGCCGCGCGGGCCGCCGAGGGTCTTGTGGGTCGTGGAGGTGACCACGTCCGCGTGCTCGACCGGGTTCGGGTGCAGCCCGGCCGCGACCAGACCGGCGAAGTGCGCCATGTCGACCCACAGGTACGCCTCGACCTCGTCGGCGATCCGGCGGAACTCGGCGAAGTCCAGCTGCCGCGGGTACGCCGACCAGCCGGCGATGATCACCTTCGGACGGTGCTCCTTGGCGAGACGCTCGACCTCGGCCATGTCGACCAGGCCGGTCTCGGCGTCCACGTGGTAGGCGACCACGTTGAACTGCTTGCCGGAGAAGTTCAGCCGCATGCCGTGGGTCAGGTGACCGCCGTGCGCCAGGTCCAGGCCGAGGATGGTGTCCCCGGGCTGGGCCAGCGCGAACAGGGCCGCCTGGTTGGCGGAGGCGCCGGAGTGGGGCTGGACGTTGGCGTACTCGGCGCCGAACAGCTCCTTGATCCGGTCGATGGCGATCTGCTCGGCGACGTCGACGTGCTCGCAGCCGCCGTAGTAGCGGCGGCCCGGGTAGCCCTCGGCGTACTTGTTGGTCAGCACCGAGCCCTGCGCCTCCATCACCGCGAGCGGCGCGAAGTTCTCGGAGGCGATCATCTCCAGCGTGGACTGCTGGCGGTGCAGCTCGGCGTCGACCGCGGCGGCTATCTCCGGGTCCAGCTCGTGCAGCGGCGTGTTCAGGACGGTCATGCGGTTACGACTCCTCGCCGGTGGAAAAGGCGGTGTACTCGTCGGCGGAGAGCAGGCCGGACGGCTCCTCCGCCACGCGCACCCTGAACAGCCAGCCACCCTCGAAGGGGGCCGAGTTCACCAGCGACGGGTCCTCGACGACGTCCTCGTTGATCTCGGTGACCTCACCGGTGACCGGCGAGTACAGCTCGGAGACCGACTTGGTCGACTCCAGCTCACCGCAGTCCCCGCCCGCCGTCACGGTGGATCCGACCTCGGGGAGCTGGACGAAGACGACATCGCCGAGCGCGTTGGCCGCGTGCTCCGTGATGCCGACCGTCGAGACGCCGTCCTCGGCGGCCGACAGCCACTCGTGCTCCTTGCTGTAGCGCAGCTGCTGGGGGTTGCTCATGGCCTGAATTCTCCTGTACGCGCGGGAGTGCTGATGAAGGGGGACTGCGAAAACCGCTGGTGAACGGGCAAATGTGCGCAGGGTCACGTACCGCCACGGGACCGGGCCCGCGCCGGGACGCGCTCGCGCCCAGTCTCTACTTCTGGCGCTTGTAGAACGGCAGCGCCACGACCTGGTACGGCTCGTGGCTGCCTCGGATGTCCACGCCGACGCCCTCGGTGCCGGGCGCCGCGTGCGCCGCGTCGACGTAGGCCATGGCGATCGGCTTGCCCAGGGTGGGGGAGGGGGCGCCGGAGGTGACCTCGCCGATCACCGCGCCGCCGGCGACGACGGCGTACCCCGCGCGCGGCACCCGGCGGCCCTCGGCGATCAGCCCGACGAGCACCCGGGGCGGGTTCTGCTCGGCGCGCTCGGCGGCCTGCCGCAGCGCCTCGCGCCCGACGAAGTCGCCCTCCTTCTCGAACTTGACCACGCGGCCCAGCCCGGCGTCGAAGGGGGTGAGGGAGGTGGACAGCTCGTGCCCGTACAGCGGCATGCCCGCTTCCAGGCGCAGGGTGTCCCGGCAGGACAGGCCGCACGGCACCAGGCCGACGCCCTCGCCGGCCTTGGCCAGCGCCTGCCACAGCTCCACCGCGTGCTCCGGCTTCACGAACAGCTCGAAGCCGTCCTCACCGGTGTAGCCGGTGCGGGCGATGAGCGCCGGGACGCCGGCGACGGTGCCGGGCAGACCGGCGTAGTACTTCAGCCCGTCCAGGTCGGCGTCGGTGAGGGACTTCAGGATGCCGGGGGACTCCGGGCCCTGGACGGCGATCAGCGCGTAGGCGTCCCGGTCGTCGCGGACCTCGGCGTCGAAGCCGGCGACGCGCTCGGTGAGGGCGTCCAGGACCACCTGGGCGTTGGAGGCGTTGGCGACGACCATGTACTCGGTCTCGGCGAGCCGGTAGACGATCAGGTCGTCCAGGATGCCGCCGTCGGCCTGGCAGATCATGGTGTAACGGGCGCGGCCGACGCCGACGGAGGCGATGTTGCCGACCAGGGCGTGGTTCAGGAAGGCGGCGGCCTCGGCGCCGGTCACGGTGATCTCGCCCATGTGGGAGAGGTCGAACAGCCCGGCCTTGGTGCGCACCGCGACATGCTCGTCGCGCTCGGAGCCGTAGCGCAGCGGCATGTCCCAGCCGGCGAAGTCGGTCATCGTCGCACCGAGCGAGCGGTGCAGCGCGTCCAGCGCGGTATGACGCGGCTCAGTGGGTTCGGTACTGCTCATCGGTCGGTCGTCTCCCAGGGCAGGCAAGAACGGGCGAGGAACGTTCCTCCCCATCTGTCATCGGAACCTGAGAGGTTCGCCGGGACCGCCACAAGGACGATCGCGGCTTGCACCTTGGGTGGAGCCACTGTCACAGCGGCCCGCTTTTCAGATGTGCCTCGCCCGCGCGGTAACGGGGCCTGAGAGATTCAAGGGAGGGACTTGCTCCTTCGGCGCCCCAGCGAAGGCTGCTGGGGACTCTCCCGCGCGGATTCAAACGGCCGGTATGCAGTTGGCGGCCACATCATCGCACGCCGACCGGGCTTTTGTAACCGGCCTGTGGCAGGACGCGGACCTCACCGCCGACCTCCGTCAATTACCTTCTCTTTACGTTTCATGGGCATGCCTCTTACTGAATCGACTGGGGAGGACGATCACGGTGAACAGGACCTCGGTGTACGCCACCGCCACCAGCGGCATCGCGGTGCCGAAGCAGCCCTCCGCCCCGGCCCCCGTCGTCCGCGACCTGCGCGACCGGTCGGGCCGCGGCCCCCGTGCCCTGCTCTTCGGCGCCGAGGACCTGGTGGTGATCACGGGCCTGCCGGGCAGCGGCAAGTCGACCTTGATGCACCGAGCGGTGACCGGCCGGCGCATCGACTCCCAGGACGCCCGCGACCGCTGGGACGCCCGCGTCCCCCGTTTCATCCCCTACGCGCTCTACCGCCCGCTGGTCCGCCTCGCCCACTACGCCGCCCTGCGCCGGGCCCTGCGCGGTGGCGAGGGCGTGGTCGTGCACGACTGCGGCACGCAGCGCTGGGTGCGCGGCTGGCTCGCCCGCGAGGCCCGCCGCAGGGGCGGCACCCTGCACCTGCTCCTGCTCGACGTGGCCCCCGAGACGGCCCGCGAGGGCCAGCGCGAGCGCGGCCGGGGCGTCTCCCGCTACGCCTTCACCCGCCACCGCCGTACGACGGCCCGCCTGCTCGCCGCGGTCGAGCGCGGCGAGCTGCCCGCGGGCGTCGGCTCCGCGACCCTGCTGGACCGCTCGGCGGCGGACGCTTTGCACCGGATCACCTTCGCCGGATGAGGGGAGTGTGTTCACACGGTGAGGGGACTGTCACAGGTACCCGCTAGCCTTCATGGTCACAGCAGTGGTTCCCAGCAGGCGGTAGGCAGATGGACTTCCCGGCGGACTTTCCCGCGGACTTCCCGGCACAGACGCACCCCCACCCGCACGGCGGTTGGCCCGGCAACGAGCTGGAGGAGGTGCTCTCGGCCTCCCTCGGCATACCGGCCGCGGCCGGCCGGATCATCGAGGTGCTGGGCCGCAGCTTCCTGTGGATCCCGCTGCCCAACGGCGGCGGCCCCGGCAGCGGCCCGCTCGACCTGCCCACGCTGGAGCTCGACGGCCAGGCCTACGTCCCGGTGTTCAGCTCCGAGGAGCAGCTGCGCCAGGCGGCCGGCTCCCACATGGCGTACACCATCGCCCCGGCCGTGGAGTTCGCCCGCGGCCTGCCCGCGCAGGTCGGCATCGCCGTGAACCCCGACGCCCTGGTCGGCGTCCCGCTCCCGCCGGCCGCGGTGGCCGAGCTGTGCCGCGCGGGCCGCACCGAGCTGGACGGCCCGGACACCGGCGGCCGGGTCCGCCTCTTCGAGCCCGACTGGCAGGACGACCCGGTCGACTTCCTCTCCGCCGCGTCCGCCGAGTTCGCCGGGACCGGCGTGGTCCGCACCGCCCGCCGGTGCCTGGCCGCCATCGAGACGGACGACCCGGTGATGTTCGTTGGCGTGGAACTCTCCCAGTGGGACGGCGACCTCCGCACCCGCCCCCTGGACGCCCTGGGCCGGGCCCTGGGCAAGGTCCCGGTCGCGTGGCCGGTCAGCCTGGTCCTCCTGGACGTGACGGACGACCCGGTGGCCACCTGGTTGAGGGCGAACGTCAGGCCCTTCTATCAGTACGGCCACTAGTTGCCGACGGAGGGGCGGCGGACCTGAGGGCCCCGAGCCCGTAGGCGAATAAGCTGTCCCCAACACGGGGCACTGCACAGAAGGGCACGACAGGTGAGCGCGAGCCACAGCGGCAGCGTCGGCGGCGGGGTGGAAAATGCGCTGCGCCAGGTCACGCCCGGACGCTACGACGCCTACGAGGCCCTGCTGCGCGCCCTCGCCACCCCCTCCTCCGGCCAGATCTGGATGCTGCTCTGGCACGGCCAGGCCGGCTCCCCGGACGCCCAGTACGGAAACATGGAGGTCGACGGCTTCCAGTACGCCCCCTGCGTCACCTCCGCCCAGGAGCTGTCGGCCAGCGGCTGGAACCGGTCGTACGAGGTCGTCGACGGCCTCGACGTGGCCCGCACCCTCTACTCCGACCACTACGGCCTCTGGCTCAACCCGCACGCCCCGGGCGGCGGCGTCGGCATCCCCTGGCTGGACCTGCGCCGCATCGCCACCGGTCTGGACCGCCAGCCCGCGGGTCCCCTCCGGCTCACCGAACCCGGCGTCGAGATCCCGCAGTTCTACGCCCTGCTCGCGCAGAACGCCCACCGCACCCAGGCCCTGCGCTCCCTGCGCCGCGCCTGGGTGCAGCCCGCGCTCGGCGCGCCGTACCTGGCGATCGGCCTCGACGTGTACGACACCTCACCGGCCGCCGTCGACTCGGTGCGCGCGATGATGCAGCAGTCCATCGGCGCCGTCCCCGAGGGCCTGCCGGTGTCGACGGTCGCGATGACCGACGACTACGACCCGGTCGTGATGTGGATGCGGGCCAACGCCCGCCCGTTCTACGACCGCGAGGCCCACGCGGCACCGGCGCCGGCGGCCGGCCCCGGCTATGGGTACACGAGCCCACGGCCCTACTGAGTCACCCCCAAATGGCCGGAAATGTGACACCGGTCACCATTGCGTGGCTCGGCTCGCAACTGCCTCGTATGTCCATCCGGTTCGAACTCGGGTGTCCTCGATGTCCATGTCCGGCAGGCGGCCCTCGCTGTTCGGATAACGGAATCCCCTAGGCGGCATCACGTTTACGCATACTTTCTCCATCAGATCTGGCGCGTGATCTAGAGCGCGTTGAAGACTCGCCTCTCAAGACGCGAGGCCATCGATCCTGTGATCGAACCAGTCACAGGAACAGCTGGATCTCTGGGCCGTCACCCACGTGCGGCCGGCGCAGGTAAGTGAACCAAGCCGCCCACAGCGGCGGACAAAGGCCGGTCACCACCGGCGAGAGGGGTCAGGTCAACTGTGACCGCACCGATCGAGACCACCGGGGCAGAGGCCGGCGCGCCGCCCGAGTCCGTGCTCGCCGGGGCCAAGAAGAGCCAGATCGAAGGGCGTTCTCTCAGTCAGATCGCCTGGACCCGGTTCAAGCGGGACAAGGTGGCCGTGGCGGGCGGGGTCGTCGTCATCCTGCTCGTGCTGATGGCGGTGCTCGCCAAGCCGATCGAGTGGATCTTCGGGCTGGACCCGGACAAGTTCCACCAGGACCTCATCGACCCGGCGCTCCTCGCGCCCAAGGGCGGCTTCGGCGGCATGAGCTGGTCCCACCCGCTGGGCCTGGACCCGCAGTACGGCCGCGACATGCTCGCCCGCATCATCGACGGTTCGTGGGTCTCCCTCCTGGTCGCCGGTGGCGCCACCCTCCTCTCGGTGGTCATCGGTACCGTGCTGGGCGTCGTGGCCGGCTACTACGGTGGCTGGGTCGACAGTCTCATCAGCAAGCTCATGGACACCTTCCTGGCCTTCCCGCTGCTGCTGTTCGCCATCGCCATCTCAGCTTCGGTGCAGGACGGCTTCTTCGGGCTCAACGGCCTGCCGCTGCGGATCTCCGTGCTGATCTTCGTGATCGGCTTCTTCAGCTGGCCGTACATCGGGCGTATCGTGCGCGCTCAGACGATGACCCTGCGCAGGCGGGAGTTCGTCGAGGCCGCCACCAGCCTGGGAGCCCGCGGCCCGTACATCCTGTTCCGGGAACTGCTCCCCAACCTCGTCGCGCCGATCCTCGTCTACTCGACGCTGATCATCCCGACGAACATCCTCTTCGAGGCCGCGCTGAGCTTCCTCGGAGTCGGCATCGCTCCGCCGCAGGCCTCCTGGGGCGGCATGCTCAGCAACGCCGTGGATCTCTACACCGCAGATCCGCAGTACATGTTCGTGCCCGGACTGGCGATCTTCATCACCGTCCTGGCCTTCAACCTGCTGGGTGACGGGCTGCGTGACGCGCTCGACCCTCGCAGCAAGTGATCCATCGATAGAGGGGCTTTCCACAACGTGAAGACGAGAAGGGTTATGGCCGCCGTGGCGTCGGTCACGGTGCTGTCCCTGGGCGCGGCCGCGTGCGGCGGCGGGGGCGGCAAGAGCAGCAGTGGCGGCAACGGAACAAAGGACGCGGCGCTGGACTCCATCGTCAACGCGTCGAGCAAGAAGGGAGGTACGGTCACGCTGGAGGACTCCGACGTGCCGGACTCCCTGGACCCGGGCAACACCTACTACGGCTTCGTGCAGAACTTCTCGCGCCTGTACGCGCGGACGCTCGTCACGTTCAAGCCGGCCGCCGGCAAGGACGGCCTCACCGTCGTCCCGGACCTCGCGACGTCCCTCGGCACGCCGAGCCCGGACGCCAAGACCTGGACCTACCACCTGCGTCCGGGCCTGAAGTACGACGACGGGTCCCCGATCACGTCCAAGGACGTCAAGTACGCCATCGAGCGCTCCAACTTCGCGCCCGAGGCCCTGTCCAACGGCCCGACGTACTTCAAGTCGTACCTGCAGGGCGGTGACAAGTACCAGGGCCCCTACAAGGACAAGAAGGGCCTGGACTCCATCGCCACCCCGGACGACAACACGATCGTCTTCCACCTGAACCAGCCGTTCGCCGACTTCGACTACCTGGCGACCTTCTCCCAGACGGCCCCCGTGCCGCAGGCGAAGGACGACGGCGCGAAGTACGTCCAGCACATCGTGTCCTCCGGCCCCTACAAGTTCGCGTCGTACCAGGAGGGCGCCAGCGCCAGCCTCGTCCGCAACCCGAACTGGGACCCGAAGACGGACCCGATCCGCAAGGCGCTGCCGGACAAGATCGACGTCAAGTTCAAGGTCAACCCGGTCTCGATCGACAACGACCTGCTGGCCGACAAGATCACGGCCGACATCGCCGGCGCCGGTGTGCAGCCGCAGACCCAGCCGAAGATCCTGAGCGGCAAGTACGCCAAGGAGACGGACAACTCCTACGCGGGCGCGACCTCGTACATGGCGCTGAACCAGCACGTCGCGCCGTTCGACAACGTCCACTGCCGCAAGGCTGTCCAGTGGGCGGTCGACAAGCAGTCGGCGCTCGACGCCATGGGTGGTGCGCCGAAGGGTGACGTCGCCAGCACGCTGCTGCCGCCGAGCGTCAACGGCTACACCAAGTTCGACGAGTACCCGACCCCGGGCAACAAGGGCGACGTGGCCAAGGCCAAGGACGAGCTGAAGCAGTGCGGCAAGCCGAACGGCTTCTCCACCACGCTGACGGCCCGTTCCGACCGTCCCGCCGAGGTCGCGGCCGCCACGGCCATCCAGAACTCGCTGAAGGCCGTCGGCATCAACGCCGACATCAAGCAGTTCCCCGCCGGTAAGTACTTCTCCAACTTCGCCGGTGTCCCGAGCTACGTCCACGACCACAAGCTCGGCATGATGATGACCGCGTGGGGTGCCGACTGGCCCACGGGCTACGGCTTCCTGGACCAGATCGTCGACGGTTCGGCCATCAAGCCCTCGGGCGGCAACAACCTCAGCGAGCTGAACGACCCGAAGATCAACGCGGCGCTCAAGGCCGCCATCTCCAACACCGATGCCGCCGCCCGCACCAAGGCGTGGGGTGACATCGACAAGATGGTGCAGGACAACGCCTCGATCGTCCCGCTCGTCTACCGCAAGAACCTGCTGATCAGGCCCACGTCCGCGACCAACGTCACGGTCACGCAGGCGTACCTCGGCATGTACGACTACCTGCTGATGAGCTCCTCGAAGTAACAGCAGGCCGGATACCCCTGAAAGGCAGGTGAAGGCACCGGGTGGCCGGGGCGGACACACACCGCCCCGGCCACCCGGAGCCGCACAGCTGTGGCTGCGTACATCATCCGACGCGTCTTCGGCGCATTGGTACTGCTGCTGGTGGTCAGCGCAGTCACCTTCGCCATCTTCTTCCTGGTCCCCCGTCTGGGCGGCCAGACAGCCACCCAGCTGGCCACCCAGTACGTCGGCAAGGACGCCAACCCCGAGTCCATCGCCGCGATCAAGCACAACCTGGGTCTCGACCAGCCCATCTACGTTCAGTACTGGGACTACATCAAGGGCCTGTTCGTGGGCGCCGACTACAAGTTCGGCCCCGACGCGACGCACTGCAGCGCCCCCTGCTTCGGGTACTCCTTCAAGAGTCACGTCGAAGTCTGGCCCCAGCTCCAGCAGCGCATCCCGGTCTCCTTCTCGCTGGCCGTCGGCGCGGCGGTGATCTGGCTGATCTTCGGTGTGACGACCGGTGTCATCTCGGCGCTCCGCAAGGGCAAGCCGGTGGACCGCATCTCGATGTTCATCGCGCTCGCCGGCGTCTCCCTCCCGATCTTCTTCACCGGCCAGGTGATGAACGCGTTGTTCGTCTACCAGTGGCCCATCTGGGACAGCACGGACTACGTGCCGTTCACCCAGAACCCGGCCGACTGGGCCTGGCACCTGCTGCTGCCCTGGATCAGCCTCGCGTTCCTCTTCTCCGCCACCTACGCCCGGCTCACCCGGGCGGGCATGCTGGAGACGATGAGCGAGGACTACATCCGGACGGCACGTGCCAAGGGCCTCAAGGAGGCCGTCGTCGTCACCAAGCACGGGCTGCGTTCCACGCTCACCCCGATCGTGACCATCTTCGGCATGGACTTCGGCACCCTCATCGGTACCGCGGTGCTCACCGAGACGGTCTTCTCCCTGCAGGGTGTCGGCGCGTACTCCATCCAGGCCATCAAGGACAACGACCTGCCCATCGTGATGGGCGTGACCCTGGTCGCCGCGTTCTTCATCGTCTTCTGCAACCTCGTCGTCGACCTGGTGTACGCAGCCATCGACCCCCGCGTGAGGTACTCGTGAGCAAGCTCGACAAGGCGGCGCTCGGCGAACCGGCCGGCTCCGCCCCCTCCGACGCCGACGACGCGTTCCTCTCCGTACGCGATCTGCGTATCCACTTCAACACCGACGACGGCCTGGTCAAGTCGGTGGACGGAGTCAGCTTCGACGTGCAGCGGGGCAAGACCCTGGGCATCGTCGGCGAGTCCGGTTCCGGCAAGTCCGTCACCTCGCTCGGCGTGATGGGCCTGCACCGTCAGGCCAACGCCCGGGTCTCCGGCGAGGTGTGGCTGGACGGCCAGGAACTGATCGGCGCCGACCCGGACGAGGTCCGGCGGATGCGTGGCCGCAAGATGGCGATGATCTTCCAGGACCCGCTGTCCGCCATGCACCCCTACTACACGGTCGGGGCGCAGATCGTCGAGGCCTACCGGGTCCACCACAAGGTCAGCAAGAAGGTCGCCAAGCAACGGGCGATCGAGATGCTGGACCGCGTGGGCATCCCGGAGCCGGCCAAGCGCGTCGACGGCTACCCGCACGAGTTCTCCGGTGGTATGCGCCAGCGCGCGATGATCGCGATGGCGCTGGTGAACAACCCCGAGCTGCTCATCGCCGACGAGCCGACCACCGCTCTGGACGTCACCGTCCAGGCGCAGATCCTGGACCTGATCCGGGACCTGCAGAAGGAGTTCGGCTCCGCGGTCATCATGATCACGCACGACCTCGGTGTGGTCGCCGAGATGGCCGACGACCTGCTGGTCATGTACGGCGGCCGGTGCGTGGAGCGCGGGCCGGCCGAAGAGGTCTTCTCCGCGCCCCGCCACCCCTACACCTGGGGCCTGCTCGGCTCGATGCCGAGGCTGGACCGGGAGGACACCGACCGGCTCATCCCGGTCAAGGGCTCCCCGCCCTCCCTCATCAACGTCCCGTCCGGCTGTGCCTTCAACCCGCGCTGCCCGTACGCGGACATCCCGAAGGACAACGTCACCCGCACGGTCCGGCCCGAGCTGACCGAGGTCGGCAGCGGACACTGGGCGGCCTGCCACATGACGCAGGAGCAGCGGGAGCGTATCTGGACCGAAGAGATTGCGCCGAAGCTGTGAGCGACGAAAAAGTGAGCATCCCCGCGCAGAGTGAAGGTGCCGCCACCGAGGAGGCCGCCGTCTCCGACGGCGAGATCCTGCTGAAGGTGACCGGGCTCCAGAAGCACTTCCCGATCCGCAAGGGCCTGCTGCAGCGGCAGGTCGGGGCGGTGCGCGCCGTCGACGGCATCGACTTCGAGGTGCGCAAGGGCGAGACCCTGGGCGTCGTGGGCGAGTCCGGCTGTGGCAAGTCGACCATGGGCCGGCTGATCACCCGGCTGCTCGAACCGACCGCCGGCACGGTGGAGTTCGAGGGCAAGGACATCACGCACCTCGGCGTCGGCGGGATGCGTCCGCTGCGCCGCGACGTGCAGATGATCTTCCAGGACCCGTACTCGTCGCTGAACCCGCGCCACACCATCGGCACCATCGTCGGCGCGCCCTTCAAGCTCCAGGGCGTCGAGCCCGAGGGCGGCATCAAGAAGGAAGTGCAGCGGCTGCTGTCGGTGGTCGGCCTCAACCCCGAGCACTACAACCGCTATCCGCACGAGTTCTCCGGCGGTCAGCGCCAGCGCATCGGCATCGCCCGCGCGCTGGCCCTGAAGCCGAAGCTGGTCGTCGCGGACGAGCCGGTCTCCGCGCTGGACGTGTCGATCCAGGCGCAGGTCGTGAACCTGCTGGACGACCTCCAGGAGGAGCTGGGCCTGACGTACGTGATCATCGCGCACGACCTCTCGGTCGTCCGGCACGTCTCGGACCGGATCGCGGTGATGTACCTCGGCAAGGTCGTGGAGCTCGCCGACCGGGACTCGCTGTACAAGGCGCCGATGCACCCGTACACCAAGGCGCTCATGTCCGCGGTGCCGATCCCGGACCCGAAGCGGAAGAACGCCAAGAGCGAGCGGATCCTGCTCAAGGGCGACGTTCCCTCGCCGATCGCGCCGCCGAGCGGCTGCCGCTTCCACACCCGGTGCTGGAAGGCGACGGAGATCTGCAGGACGACCGAGCCGCAGCTCGTCGAGCTGCGCCCCGGCCAGCGGGTCGCCTGCCACCACCCGGAGAACTTCGCGGACCAGGCCCCGCAGGACACCGTCCTGCTGACCGCCGCGAAGGAGGCCGCCGAGCTGGTCGCCGACGAGGTCCTCGCGGAGTCGGCGGAGACGTCGGCGGCGGTGGCGGCGGAACTGGCCGAGGAGGCTGCCGAGGAGACCTCGGAGGAGGCGACTGCGGAAGAGACGACCGCGGAGGCCACCGAGGCCTCTGAGCCGGCCTCCGAGGAGGAGACCCCCGGGGCCCCCGAGACCCAGGAGTCAACCGACAAGTAGCACATGACAACTGGGCAAAGTCATGTACATGCCTGAACGGGAGAGTGCAGAGTCGTCCGTGTCCGACCACTGATCGGTACACGCTCGAAAGGGACGACGCATGGCACTCTCCCGTTCGGCACGTCTGGGGGCTGTCGCGACCGCGGCGGCCTCCTTCCTGCTCATCGCCGCCGCTCCCGCCCCCACTCCGGGCGCCCCCGGCATCGGCGACCCCTACTTCCCGAACCTCGGCAACGGCGGCTTCGACGCCCTGCACTACGGCCTCGACATCGCCTACGCCCCGGACACCGGCCGTCTGGACGGCCGTACGACGCTCACCGCACGCGCCACCCAGAACCTGTCCTCCTTCGACCTCGACCTCCAGCAACTGGACGTCAGCGGCGTCGAAGTGAACGGCAGACGGGCCGAGTTCACGCGCACCGGGGACGAGATCGTCGTCACCCCGCGCCACAGCGTCGCCCGGGGTCGGGACTTCACCGTCACCGTCACCTACGGCGGGATACCCCAGCCCCTCAGCGGGCCCATCGTGTTCGGCTCCAAGTACGGCTGGATGAAGACCTCCGACGGCGTCTTCGTGGCCTGTGAGCCCAACGCCGCCTCCACCTGGTTCCCGTCCAGCGACCACCCCTCCGACAAGGCCACCTACGACATCCGGATCAAGGCACCCGAGGGCCTCACCGCCGTCTCCAACGGCCGGCTGGTGTCGACGTACGACAAGGACGGCTCGACGTACACCCACTGGCGCGAGTCGAAACCGATGGCGACCTATCTCGCGACCGCCACCATCGGGAAGTTCGACGTGCGCACCGGGCGGACCCCCGGCGGCATTCCGATCTACGTCGCGATCGACCCGGTGCTGAAGAACAGCAACAGCGTCGACGTCTACGCCGTCACCGCCGCCGCCACCGACTACTGGTCGCAGGTCTTCGGGCCTTACCCGTTCGAGGAGACCGGCGCGATCGTGGACGACATGCCCGAGGCCGGTTTCTCGCTGGAGGTGCAGAGCAAGCCCGCCTATTCGGCCGTGCGCAACGAGACGACCATCGTGCACGAACTGGCCCACCAGTGGTTCGGCGACTCGGTGAGCGTGGCGCGGTGGAGGGACATCTGGCTCAACGAGGGATTCGCCACCTACGCCCAGTGGCTGTGGGCCGAGCACCAGGGGACCAGGCCGGCGCACGATTCCTTCCTGGCCGCGTACAACGCCCGCCCTGCTGACAACGCCTTCTGGCAGATCAAGGTCGCCGACCCGCAGCGCGACACCATGTTCGCCTCAGCCGTCTACCAGCGCGGCGCGATGACGCTCCAGATGCTCCGGGAGCGCATCGGCGACAGGGCCTTCTTCCGGCTGCTGCCCGCCTGGACGAAGCTCCACCGGTACGGCAACGCGGACACTGCCGACTTCATCCGCCTCGCCGAGCGCGTCAGCGGGCAGAACCTGGACGGCCTGTTCCAGACCTGGCTGTTCACCCAAGGGAAACCCGCCCTGTGAGCCTGGCTTTGTAAGGTTCACGCCCTTCGAAGGGTGAGAATGTAGGGGTGCAGCTCCAGCCTCTCTTCACCCCCTCCGTCCAGCACACGCTGGATGTCATCGGCATCTTCGTGTTCGCGATCTCCGGCGCGCTGCTGGCCGTCCGGAAGAACTTCGACGTGTTCGGCATCGCCGTCCTCGCCGAGGTCACCGCGCTGGGCGGAGGGCTGTTCCGCGACCTGGTCATCGGGGCCGTCCCCCCGGCCGCCTTCACCGATCTCGGGTACTTCCTCACCCCGCTCGTCGCCGCGCTCGTCGTCTTCTTCCTGCATCCGCACGTGGAGCGGATCCAGGCGGCGGTGCTCGTCTTCGACGCGGCCGGCCTCGGCCTGTTCTGTGTCAGCGGTACGACGAAGGCGTACAGCTACGGCCTCGGCCTGACCGCGTCGGCGACGCTGGGCCTCGCCACCGCCGTCGGCGGCGGCGTGCTGCGGGACGTGCTCGCCAACGAGGTGCCCTCACTGCTTCGCTGGGACCGCGATCTGTACGCGGTCCCAGCGATCGTGGGCGCCACAATGGTGGTGCTGTGCATCCGTTACGGCGCCCTGACCCCCCTCACCAGTGGGCTCGCGGTCGTCACGGCTTTCGCGCTCCGCCTGCTCGCGATGCGCTTCCACTGGCGAGCTCCGCGTGCGTGGAACCGCCGGACGACGGTGTCAGAGGACTGAGCGGGGTGGACGCGGAGGTGTGCCCGGGGGCGCTGTGCCCCGTCAGCTCCATGGTCAGCCACTCGAACACCGTGGGCACCTGCGGCCGCCACAGCGCCATCGAGTGCCCGCCCGCGCTGCGCGGCAGGAACACCACCCGCACATACGTCGGCGGCTTCGCGATCTGTTCCAGCGCCACACCGGCCTGGTAGCCGTCGCCGTTCTCGCCGGAGATGTACAGCGCGATCCTCGGCGGGGTGCGGTAGCCCTTCAGGATGTCATAGGGGTTGTTGGCCCGACGCAGATCAAGGCTTCCCGCGGCCAGCGAGTTGCGCTCGCCGATCGGGTCGTTGTAGCCGGAGAGGCTGACGGCGGCCCGGTAGCGGTCGGGGTGCGCGACGGTGAGCTTGGTCGCGCAGTGCGCGCCGGCCGAGTAACCGGCCGTGGCCCAGCCGTCCGGCCCGGACTGGGCACGGAAGTTGTCCGTGATCATCTTCGGTACGTCGATGCTCAGCCAGCTGTCCGCGTTCACGGTGCCGGGGATGTTGGCGCACCCGGTGTCGATCTTGGCGATCAGGTTCGTGCGCGGGGACACCAGGATGAACGGGGCGACCCGGCCGCTCTTCATGAGCGGCGCCAGCTGCTCGTGCACCTTCAGGGAGCCGAACCATGCCTTCGCCGAGCCCGGGTAGCCCGAGAGCAGCTCGACGACCGGGAACTTCCTGTTCTTGTACGCCGGCTCGTTGTACTCCGGCGGCAGCCAGACGTAGACCTCGGCGTTCACGCCCGACACCCGGCCCTTGAGCTGGGTGACCTTGACCCCGCCGGCCGCGTGCATGGCGGGACCGTCCGCCTGGGAGAACTTCTGCTGCACCTTGGGCAGCTTCTTGTACGCGATACCGCCCGTGCCGTCGGCGCCGAGGTTGGCGGCCTGCTGCACATGGTTGCCCGTGCCGATCAGGTCGGCCCAGTTGTCGTACAGGTTGTTGGAGTTGTTGACCAGCACGAAGACGAGCGTGATGGCGGTGCCCTGGGCGAAGAGCAGCATCAGTACACGGACCGCGGCACGCAGGGCCTTGGGCCCGCGCACTCGCGACCACAGGACGAGCGGCAGTATCAGTGCGACCACGGCCAGCACGATGGTCGTGTAGAGGAACGGAGTCCCGGTGAGGCTCATGTCCCCATAGAGGGGAATCAGCGGCCAGGGGTTGTGGACGTCTCCGGGCACTTACCTAGAAATTGCCGGAACCTCACCCGGACGGCGGATCCACGGGTGTATGCAACCCGCCGTTCAGAGTATCGTAACGTGAAAAGCTACCGCTTAGTAATTTCCTGTTGTACCGTTCATCCATGTCAGAAGCAGCTTCCGGGGGCGTGGCTCCCGCCGTGCGGGCCGTCATCGGCGACAGCGAGTTCGACCGCGACACCGCGGTCACCCGCCGCGAGCCCGGCGTCTACGACATCGACCTCTCGGCCGGCTGGACCATCATCAGCGCCGTCAACGGCGGCTATCTGCTGGCCGTGCTCGGCCGGGCCCTCGCGGACACGCTGCCGCACCCGGACCCCTTCACGATCTCCGCGCACTACCTGACGGCGACCCGGCCCGGCCCGGCGGTCGTCCGCACGGAGACGGTCCGCACGGGCCGCACCCTCTCCACGGGCCAGGCCTCCCTCTACCAGTACGACGACGAGGGAAACGAGGTCGAGCGCATCCGCGTCCTCGCGTCGTACGGCGACCTCGCCCAGCTCCCCGACGACGTCCGCACGGCGGCGGCGCCGCCCCCGATCCCGCCGCTGGAGCAGTGCTTCGGCCCCGAGGACGGGCCGGCCCCGGTCGAGGGCAGCTCGGCGATCGCCGACCGCCTGATGCTCAAGCTCGACCCGTCGACCCTCGGCTGGGCGCTCGGGCAGCCCTCCGGCAAGGGCGAGATGCGCGCCTGGTTCGGCCTGGCCGACGGCCGCGACGCGGACCCCTTGTCGCTCCTCCTGGCGGTGGACGCCCTGCCGCCCACCGCCTTCGAGATCGGCCTCAAGGGCTGGGTCCCCACGGTGGAACTCACGGTCCACGTCCGCCACCGCCCGGCCCCCGGCCCGCTCCGCGTCTCCATCACCACCCGCAACCTGGCCGGCGGCTTCCTCGAGGAGGACGCCGAGATCTGGGACGCCGACGACCGCCTGGTCGCCCAGTCCCGCCAACTCGCCCGCGTCAGGCTCGGCTGACGGTTCCCTCCGGGGGTTCGGCGGCGGCCGGTCGGCCGTCGTCCGGCTTGGCCGAGCGGCGTGCGGCCCAGCCGGAACGCCGTGCGGCAGGCCGCGGCGGCCCCGCGACTCGGTCGGCCGTGATCAGGCCCGGCCGATCGGAGAACCGGCTCCGCCCGGCCGTGGTCGGGCTCGGCCGGCCGGAGTGCCGGCCCTGCGTGGCCGTCTCGGGCGCCCGCGCTCCGGCTTCAGGCCCGGCTGAGCTGCGTGCGGCCCAGCCAGGCCGCCAGTTCCTCGTAGGGGCCGGCGTTCTCCGGGGCCTCGGTACGGGGGGCGAAGGGGACGGCGGCGTCGCGGGGGCGGGAGTCGGGGAGGACCGTGCGGGCGAGGGCGAGGGCGAACTCGGCCAGGTCCGGCTCGAGTGCGTGCGGGTGGCCCAGGGCCTCGGCGAGGTCCCAGGTGTGCGTCACGATCTCCATCACGTAGCCGGAGAGCGCCGCGTGGCCCGGGACCTCGCCCCAGGGCACGCGCACCAGGCTGGTCATCCGCTCGTCGGTCTCCCAGGCCTTGAGCACCCGGGTCCTGATCTCGTCGTAGGCCGCGGCCCAGCCGTCGTCCTCGATGCCCTCGGCGACCGGCTCGACGGCCATCCCGTCGCCGCCCTCGCCGACCACCGAGATCCGCCGGGTGGCGCCGACGATGTGACTCAGCAGGCCGCGCACGTCGAACTCGGTACAGGGCGTGGGCCCGGTCAGGTCCTGCGGTCGGGTCCGGATCAGCGCGGCCGCCTGCGCGGTGGCCGCGACGTAGACGGGGCGGGGGTCGGTGAAGCCGGTGGTGGTCATGCGATACCTCTTCCTCGTGGGCTGGTTCACCGAGCATCCCCGGATAACCTGACAGATTCCGTCAACATTTGCGCCGGGGCCGGAAAGGGCGGGATGCTCCCGGCGTGAAGTCCGACCGGCTGCTGTCGATCCTGCTGCTCCTGCAGACCCGGGGCCGGGTCCCCGCGCACGAACTCGCCGACCGGCTGGAGGTGTCGGTCCGCACCATCTACCGGGACATCGAGGCCCTGTCGGCCTCCGGCGTCCCGGTGTACGCCGAGCGCGGCAGGCGCGGCGGCATCGAACTCCTCGCCGGATTCCGCACCGACGTCACCGGCCTGACCGCCGACGAGTCCCGCGCCCTGTTCATCCTGGCCGCGCAGGGCGCCCACGCCGCGCTCGGCCTCGACGCGGCCCTCGGCTCCGCCCTGCGCAAGGTGATGGCCGCGCTCCCGGCGCCGTACCGGCCCGCCGCCGAGGTCACCAGCCGCCGCATCCTGGTCGACGCCACCCGCTGGCGCAGCGGACCCCGGCAGACGGCCGACCTGGAGGTGCTCCAGGACGCGGTCTTCTCCGACCGGCGCCTGCGCCTGCGCTACCGGCACAGCGGGCAGCCGGAGCCGCGGACGTACACCGTGGACCCGTACGGACTCGTCGCCAAGGCCGGGGTCTGGTACCTGGTCGCCGACCGGCGCGGCCGCCCCCAGCTGTTCCGCGCCGACCGGGTGCGCTCGGCCCGGCTCCTCGACGACCCCGTGCGGCGCAGGCCCGGCGTCGAACTCGCCGACGCCTGGGAGGTGTTGCGCCGCCAGGTGGAGGAACGGAACGGCGGGACCGAGGTCACCGTCCGGGTCCGGCGCTCCTTCCTGGACATCTTCCGGCGGATGGCGGCCGCCGAGCTGACCGCCCCGCCCGACGACGACGGCACCGGCGAGTGGGTCACCGCCCGGCTGACGTACCCGGGGCTGCGCGCGGTGCGCCAACTCCTCGCCTTCTCCGACCGGGTGGAGCTGCTGGACCCGCCCGAGGCCCGCGCGGAGCTGCTGGCGGGTGCCCGTTCCGTCACGGCTCTGTACCAGGAGCCCCCGGAAGCGGAATTGACAGCCGGCGGACAGGAGGAGCCCAAGTACCGCCCAGGCACCGTTGGTTGAGTGCGGCTCTCAGGACTTCCCCATCCTCACCGGAGCTGACTCTCATGAAGCGTGTCCGTCTCGCCCCCGCCGTCGCCCTGCTGGCCCTCTCCCCGCTGCTCCTCGCCGCGTGCGGCTCGGGCGACTCGTCGTCCTCCGGGTCCTCCGGCGGCGGCAACTCCGGGCAGCGGCAGGCCTGTACGGCACCGTCCGGCATGCCGAGCGCCGGCCAGGGCGGACCCGGCGGTGGCCAGGGCGGCGGCTGCGGCGGTCAGAGTGGCCGCGGCGGGGGCGGTACGGCACCCAGCGGTGCCCCGACCCGGCAGGCGACGAAGAGCTGACCCCAGGGGGGCGTACGACAGGGGCGGCGCGTCCGGTGAACGGGCGTGCCGCCCCTGTGTGCCGAGGCCCCGGGTCAGTCCAGCCAGTGCTGACGACCGATGCTGATCAGCCGCATCTGGCGGGTGGCCACGTGGGCGACGCGCCGCCGCTCCGCCTCCGAGGGCTCCGGCGCCTCCAGGGCCTCCAGGAACAGCGAGGCGGTGATGAGCATCTGGTCGACGTAGAGGTGGGCGAGCATCAGCAGGTCGTCGTCGGTCCAGCCCTCGGCCTCGGGGTCCTTGGCCAGCTCGGCCTTGACCTCCTCGGCGAACCGGGCCAGTTGGGCCTGTATCGCCTCGCGCACCGGTTGCACGCCGCCGTGCCGCTCCCGGGCGATGAACCGCACGTGCGACGGGTGGGCGGCCACATGATCGGCGATCAGCCGCACGGCTCGCGTGATGCGTTCCTCGCTGTCGCCCGCCGTCGACACCGTCGTACGCACCATCGGGTGCAGGCTGCCCAGCGCCTCGTCGACCAGCGCCACACCGAGGTCGGCGGTCGAGCGGAAGTGCCGGTAGAAGGCGGTCGGGGCGACGCCGACGGCCCGGGTGACCTCGCGCAGCCCCAGGCTGCTCAGGCTCTGCTCCTCCAGCAGCGCGAGCGCGGCGTCGAGGAACGCCTGCCGGGTCTTCTGCTTCTGCGCCTGCCGGATGCCGAGGGTGTGACTCATGTCATCCAGTTAACAACTGTTCTCTGGAATTGGAAAGCCGAGCAACGCGCTAGACTCAAAGTCAGTGAACAACTGTTACTACAACTGTTCACCCAAACTTCACATGATCCCAGAGGGGGGATCCGATCCCATGCTGTTCCTCGTCGCCGCACTCATGCTCTTCGGAGTCGTGCTGGGCACCGTCGCCCACGCGCCGCTGACCGTCACCGCCCTCATCGCCACCGGCATCGCCGTCTGGCTCGGCGTCTTCGCGATCCGCGAGCGCCACGGCCGCCGTCGCCGTACGCAGGCCAACTGACCGTCCGCCACGACTTCCTGGAGCTGAGCACCATGCAACTCACCGCACCGGTCACGAGCGGTACCGACACCCGCAGGAGCGCGCGGGACGCCGACGGCATGGCCGTGGGGTCCTTCATCCTCGGCCTGCTCGGCCTGCTCGTCCTCAACATCTTCCTCGGCCCGATCGCCATCGCCCTGGCCGTGGTCTCCCTCTGGCGAGGCACCACCCGCCGCGGCCGCGCCTGGCTGGGCCTGGCACTCGGCGTCGCCGACCTGGCGGTCCTGGTGCTGTCGATGCAGCTGAGCCACACGGTGTCCTGGAGCCTGTGACCGGGACGCCGAGCCCGGTCGCGATCCCGGCATGGCGCATACGGGGCCGAGGCCGGCCGTGAAGGGCCCGTAGAATCAGGGCACCATGGCTTACCTCGACCACGCCGCGACAACCCCCATGCTCCCGGAGGCGGCAGAGGCACTGACCGCCCAGCTGAGCATCACGGGCAACGCCTCCTCCCTGCACGCAGCCGGCCGCCGGGCCCGCCGCACCGTCGAGGAGTCCCGCGAAACCCTCGCGGAAGCGCTGGGCGCCCGCCCCAGCGAGGTCGTCTTCACCTCGGGCGGCACCGAGGCCGACAACCTCGCCGTCAAGGGCCTGTACTGGTCCCGCCGCGCCGCCGACCCGGCCCGCACCCGGGTGCTGTCCAGCCCCGTCGAGCACCACGCCGTCCTCGACGCCGTGCACTGGCTCGGTGAGCACGAGGGCGCCACGGTCGAGTACCTCCCCGTCGACTCCTACGGCCGCGTCCACCCCGACGCTCTGCGCGAGGCCATCGCCCGCGACCCCGGCGACGTCGCCCTGGTCACCGTGATGTGGGCCAACAACGAGATCGGCACGATCCTGCCGGTCCGCGAACTCGCCGACGTCACCGCAGAGTTCGGCATCCCGCTGCACGCCGACGCGGTCCAGGCCTTCGGCCAGGTCCCGGTCGACTTCGCCGCCTCCGGCCTCGCCGCGATGACCGTCTCCGGCCACAAGATCGGCGGCCCGTACGGCATCGGCGCGCTGCTCCTCGGCCGCGAGTACACCCCCGTCCCCGTCCTGCACGGCGGCGGCCAGGAGCGCCATGTCCGCTCCGGCACCCTCGACGTCCCCGTCATCGCCTCCTTCGCCGTCGCCGGCCGGCTCGCCGCCGAGCGGCGCGAGGGATTCGCCCGCGAGATCGGCACGCTGCGCGACCAGCTGATCGACGCCGTCCGCAGTGCCGTACCGGACGCGATCCTCGGCGGCGACCCGGCCTCCGAGGGGCGGCTTCCGGCCAACGCCCACTTCACCTTCCCCGGCTGCGAGGGCGACTCCCTGCTGCTCCTGCTGGACGCCCAGGGCATCGAGTGCTCCACCGGATCCGCCTGCACCGCGGGCGTCGCCCAGCCCAGCCACGTGCTGCTCGCCACCGGCACCGATCCGGAGCTGGCCCGCGGCACCCTGCGCTTCTCGCTGGGCCACACCTCCACCGAGGCGGACGTGGAGGCGGTCGCGAAGGCGATCGGCCCGGCGGTGGAACGGGCGCGCGCGGCGGGCCTGAGCTGAGCTTCCGTACGCGGGCATGAAAGCGACCTACGAGGCGGGTTCCCTTCGCCGGTATTGTCCGGATCAGGTAGCTGGGGGTCGCCTTCCGGTCCCGTACCGGCAACCTTCGGGCCTCTCAGTCCGAGCGTCGATGTCGGCACCAGCGGAGATCTTGTACCTCTCGTGAAGGGAGATCCTGTATCTCTCGCTGAAGTCGGCTACTCCGCTTGAACTCCCTCACTCGTCTCGTAGGCCTATTACCAGAGTAAATCGGCACGTATCGGACGCAAGGGTCTGGGCCTTGATTTTTTCGTCCGCTTCATTTTTTTCTGGGGGGCCTCCCGCCGCCCCGTACCCTGGAGGGGCTATGACTGAGACCCCGCAGCGCCCCCTCCGCGTCCTCGCCGCCATGTCCGGCGGAGTCGACTCCGCCGTCGCCGCCGCGCGCGCCGCGGAAGCCGGCCACGACGTCACCGGCGTCCACCTCGCGCTCTCCGCGAACCCGCAGTCCTTCCGCACCGGCGCGCGGGGCTGTTGCACGATCGAGGACTCGCGCGACGCCCGCCGCGCGGCCGACGTCATCGGCATCCCCTTCTACGTCTGGGACCTCGCCGACCGCTTCCGCGAGGACGTGGTCGAGGACTTCATCGCCGAGTACGAGGCCGGCCGCACCCCCAACCCCTGCCTGCGCTGCAACGAGAAGATCAAGTTCGCCGCGCTGCTCGACAAGGCGCTCGCCCTGGGCTTCGACGCGGTGTGCACGGGCCACTACGCCAAGGTGATCGTGACCGAGGACGGCTCCCGTGAGCTGCACCGCGCCTCCGACATGGCCAAGGACCAGTCGTACGTCCTCGGCGTGCTCGACGACCGGCAGCTCGCCCACGCGATGTTCCCGCTCGGCGACACCGTGACGACGAAGGACGAGATCCGCGCGGAGGCCGAGCGGCGCGGGCTGGCGGTCGCCAAGAAGCCCGACTCGCACGACATCTGCTTCATCGCCGACGGTGACACCCAGGGCTTCCTCGCCCGGCGGCTCGGCAAGGCCGAGGGCGACATCGTCGACGAGTCCGGCACCAGGCTGGGCACGCACGAGGGCGCGTACGGCTACACCATCGGCCAGCGCAAGGGCCTCAGGATCGGCACCCCGGCCCCCGACGGCAAGCCGCGCTACGTCCTCGACATCTCCCCGGTGACCAACACGGTCACCGTCGGCCCGGCCGCCGCCCTGGACGTCACCGCCCTGACCGCGATCAAGCCCCGCTGGTGCGGCACCGCCCCCACCGGCCCCGGCACCTACACCGCCCAGCTGCGCGCCCACGGCGGCGAGACCGAGGTCACCGCGGAACCGGTCGACGGCGAGCTGCGCGTGACCTTCACCGAGCCGGTCCGCGGCGTCGCCCCCGGCCAGGCGATCGTCCTCTACGACGGCACGCGCGTGGTGGGCTCGGCGACGATCGCGACGACCACGCGCGCGACAGCGGCCACGGTGTAGCTCTCCAGGGGTACCTCTCCAAGGGGTACGGCCCTAGTCCGTGCAGTAGTCCGCCAGCACCGGCCCCAGCACGTCCGGCTCCACCATGTGGGTCTGCCTCGGCAGTACGCGGTACGTGCCCTGGGGCACCGCTTCGGCGACGGCCTGGCTCGCCCGGTGCATCCACTCCGGGCTCGCCCCGCCCGCGACCGACAGCACGGGTACGGAGATCGCGGCGAGCCGCTCGCGCGGAAGCAGCCCGTCGCCCATGACCGCGTCGTCGTACGCCAGGCTGGGCGCCACGGCCTCCATGCCGGCCCACATCGGCGACTGGCGGGCGCCGTGGATCATCTCCTCGCCGAGCCCGGTCAGCCGCAGGAACAGCTCCACCGCGTCCCCGCGGCGGCCGTCCGCGAGCGCCTTCGTCAGGGCCTCCTTGTACGCGGCCTCGCGCTCGGCGCCACCCCGCAGGAAGTCGGCGTACGGCACCTCGTACACGGCCACCCGGCGCACCGGCAGCCCGCTCGCCGCCGCCTCGAGCACCAGCGCGCCGCCCGAGGACACCCCGAACAGCGAGGCGTCGCCGCCCACCGCGTCGAGCAGTGCGGCCAGGTCCTCGACCTCGCGCGCGACCGCGTACGGCGCCGTGTCCCCGCTCGCGCCGCGGCCCCGGCGGTCGTAGACGACGGCAGTGCAGCGGTCCGCGAGCCGGGCGGCCAGGGGTGCCACGGTGCCGCCGGTGGACATCGCGCCGCACACCAGGATCACCGCGGGTCCCTGGCCGGTCACTTCGTACGCGAGGGCGGTGCCGTCGCGGGAAGTCGTCTTCTTGTCCATGTCCGTGCAGACTGCCGTACCGGCACGGACTCGTCGCTCACGACACGTCGACGTCGTAGAAGCAGTAGTGATCCTTGATCTCTGCGACTCCCGGCTTGGGGTCCGGATAGGCCCAGACCAGGTCCGGCGCGTCCGGCAGCGACCAGTACGACGCCGTGCCCTTGAAGGGGCAGACCGTGTGCGTGGCGGACGGGGTCAGCAGGTCGAGGCGTACGTCCTCGGCGGGGACGTAGTACCGCGCCGGGCTGCCGGTCTCGCGCAGCACCAGGGGACGGTCGGACTCCGCGAGCACCAGATCGCCGTGCACCACGCGCACGTGCCGCTCGCTCTTCTCGATGGTGATGGTGTGTCCTTCGGTCATACCTGGACAGCGCCGGCGGGCGCCCACTTCTTCCCGCGTACGGTGGGGGCCATGAACATCTGCGTCTTCCTGTCCGCCGCCGACCTCGACGAGCGTTACACGCGCCCCGCGCGCGAGTTCGCGGAACTGCTCGGCAAGGCCGGCCACACCCTGGTGTGGGGCGGCTCCAACGTCGGTCTGATGAAGGTCGTCGCCGACGGGGTGCACGAGGCGGGCGGCAGGCTGCTGGGCGTGTCCGTGGAGTTCCTGGCGAACAAGGCGCGGCCCGGCGCCGACGAGATGGTCATCGCGCCCGACCTCGCCGAGCGCAAGAGGCTGCTGCTGGAGAAGGCCGACGCCGTGGTGATCATGGTGGGCGGCACCGGCACGCTGGACGAGGCGACGGAGATCCTGGAGCTGAAGAAGCACGGCCGCACCGACAAGCCGGTCGTCCTGCTGAACACCGCGGGCTTCTACGACGGCCTCAAGCAGCAGTTCCGCCGCATGGAGGACGAGGGCTTCCTGCCGCGCCCGCTGTCCGAGCTGGTGTTCTTCGCCGAGGAGCCGGTCGGCGCGCTGGCCTACCTGGAGGAGACCGTGCCCGCCCGCTGATGCGAGCATGGCGGGCATGGCTACTCATGTGATCACCGGCGCCGGTTCCGGCATCGGCGCCGCCGTCGCCCGCCGGCTGCACGCGCGCGGGGACGAAGTCGTCCTCCACGCGCGCGACGCGGGCCGCGCGAAGGAGCTGGCGGCCGAGTTCCCCGGCGCCCGCACCCTGGTGGGCGACCTGGCCGACCCGGACCGCCTGTCCTGGGCCTTCTCCCACCAGACGCTCCCGGACCGGGTGGACTCGCTGCTGCACATCGCGGGCGTGGTCGACCTGGGGGAGGTCATCGACCTGACCCCGAGGTCCTGGCACCACCAGCTCAACGTCAACCTGATCGCCCCGGCGGAACTGACCCGTCACTTCCTGCCCCAGCTCCGCGTGGCCCGGGGTCATGTGATCTTCGTCAACTCCGGCGCCGGCCTCAACGCCAACGCCGGCTGGTCCGCCTACGCCGCCTCGAAGCACGGCCTGAAGGCCCTGGCCGACTCCCTGCGCCAGGAGGAGCACACCAACGGCGTCCGCGTCACCTCCGTCTACCCCGGCCGCACCGCCAGCCCCATGCAGGCCAAGGTCCACCGGCAGGAGGGCAAGGACTACGACCCCATGGAGTGGATCGACCCCGAGTCGGTCGCCACGACGATCCTCATGGCCCTGGACCTGCCGCGGGACGCGGAGGTCAACGACCTGACGGTACGGCCGGGCCGGTGAGCTTTCGGCCGACGGTTCCGGGCGGCGCGGGACGACTTACCCTTCCGGGGTGAGTGAGAACAGCGAGTTCACGTTCCCCCCGGCCACCGGGGTCGGATCCATGCCCGGCGGGGACGCGCGGGAAGCGGCCAGGACAGTCACCGGCAGCTTCGAGGACTTCCCGTTCCTGCCCGAGTTGCCCGCGCGCGGACCCGGCGCCGACATGATCGGCCGTACCGCGGGGATGCTGGTCGAGCTGTACGCGCGCGTGGAGCCCAGTGGCTGGCGGATCGGGGACCGGCCGGGCCGGGACACCAAGCGGGCGCGGTCCTGGCTGGGGGAGGACCTGGACGCCCTGGAGGAGTTCACCCAGGGGTACGAGGGCGACCTCAAGGTCCAGGCCGTCGGGCCCTGGACGCTCGCCGCCGCGCTCGAGCTGAGGAACGGCGAGGCCGCCCTCTCCGACCCCGGCGCCTGCCGTGACCTCGTCGGCTCGCTCGCCGAGGGCCTGCGCCTCCACCTCGCCGAGGTACGGCGCCGTGTGCCCGGCGCCCGCCTCGTCCTCCAGCTCGACGAGCCCTCGCTCGCCGCCGTCCTGCGCGGCCAGGTCCGTACCGCCAGCGGCTACCGCACCCACCGCGCCGTCGACCGCCAGATCGTGGAGTCCACCCTCCGGGACCTCGTCGCCGTCCACGGCGACGGCCCGGTGGTCGTCCACTCCTGCGCCCCCGACGTGCCCTTCGCCCTGCTGCGCCGGGCCGGTGCGGCCGCCGTCTCCTTCGACTTCTCGCTGCTCACCGAGCGTGACGACGACGCCATCGGTGAGGCCGTCGAGGCCGGGACACGGCTGTTCACCGGTGTCGTGCCGGGCACGGACGGCCCATTGTCAGACCCTGCCGGTAGCGTCATGGGTGTCAGGACGCTGTGGCGCAGGCTGGGGCTGCGACCAGGGCTGCTCGCGCAGGCCGTCACGGTGACCCCGGCGTGCGGTCTGGCGGGCGCTTCCCCCGCCTATGCGCGCCAGGCGCTCGCCCACTGCGTCCGGGCGGCGAGATCCCTCGCGGACAACCCAGAGTAACGGGAGGACAACACGGTGGCCGGCGACAAGCAGCAGGCGGAGACGGCGGTGCCCGCCGAGGCACGGGACAAGCACGCGCAGCTGGCGGAGCAGGTCGAGGAGCACCGCTTCCGGTACTACGTGAAGGACGCTCCCGTCATCAGCGACGCGGAGTTCGACAAGCTCCTGAAGTCCCTGGAGGCCCTGGAGGGGGAGTATCCGGAGCTGCGCACCCCGGACTCGCCGACCCAGAAGGTCGCGGGGTCGTACGCGACGGAGTTCACGGCGGTCGAGCACCGCCAGCGCATGCTCTCCCTCGACAACACCTTCAACGACGACGAGCTGGCCGCCTGGGCCGACCGCATCGCGCGTGAACTCGGCGACCAGAAGTACCACTTCCTGTGCGAGCTGAAGGTCGACGGCCTCGCGGTCAACCTCACGTACGAGAACGGCCGCCTCACGCGCGCGGCCACCCGTGGCGACGGCCGCACCGGCGAGGACATCACGCCCAACGTCCGTACGATCGCCGAGATCCCGGACCGCCTGGGGGGCGACGAGGTGCCCGGCCTGGTGGAGATCCGCGGCGAGGTCTACTTCCCGATGGAGAAGTTCCTCGAGCTGAACGAACGCCTGGTCGCGGCCGGTGACAAGCCGTTCGCCAACCCCCGCAACGCCGCCGCCGGTTCGCTGCGCCAGAAGGACCCGCGGGTCACCGCCACCCGCCCGCTGCACATGGTCGTCCACGGCATCGGCGCCCTGGAGGGCTTCACGGGCATGACCCGCCTCTCCCAGGCGTACGACCTGCTGAAGACCTGGGGCCTGCCCACCTCGCCGCACAACCGGGTGGTCGAGGACCTCGAGGGCGTACGGCAGTTCATCGCCCACTACGACGGCGAGAACCGCCACTCCGTGGAGCACGAGATCGACGGCGCCGTCGTCAAGCTGGACGAGATCCGCCTCCAGGGCCGCCTCGGCTCCACCGCGCGGGCGCCCCGCTGGGCCATCGCGTACAAGTACGCGCCGGAAGAGGTCAACACCAAGCTCATCGACATCAAGGTGGGCGTCGGCCGCACCGGCCGGGTCACGCCGTACGCCCAGGTGGAGCCGGTCACGGTCGCGGGCAGCGAGGTCGAGTTCGCCACCCTGCACAACCAGGAGGTCGTCAAGGCCAAGGGCGTCCTCATCGGGGACACGGTCGTCATCCGCAAGGCCGGTGACGTCATCCCGGAGATCCTCGGGCCGGTGGTCGACCTGCGGGACGGCAGTGAGCGGGAGTTCGTGATGCCGGGCGAGTGCCCCGAGTGCGGCACACCGCTGCGGCCCATGAAGGAGGGCGACATCGACCTCCGCTGCCCCAACGGCCGTACCTGCCCGGCCCAGTTGCGCGAGCGCGTCTCCTACCTCGCGGGCCGCGAGTGCCTGGACATCGAGGGCTTCGGCGCGGTGGCCGCCGCCGCGCTCACCCGGCCGCTGGAGCCGGCCGACCCGCCGCTGGTGGACGAGGGCGACCTGTTCGACCTGACGGTGGAGAAGCTGCTGCCCATCAAGGCCTACGTCCTCGACCCGGACAGCGGTCTGCCCAAGCGGGACCCGAAGACGGGCGAGGAGAAGGTCGTCACGGTCTTCGCCAACCAGAAGGGCGAGCCGAAGAAGAACACCCTCGCCCTGCTGGAGAACGTCGAGGCGGCCAAGCAGCGCCCGCTGGCCCGGTTCCTCAACGGACTGTCCATCCGGCACGTCGGACCGGTGGCCGCGCAGGCCCTCGCCCGCGAGTTCCGCTCCATCGACCGCATCGAACAGGCCACCGAGGAGGAGCTGGCGACCACCGACGGCGTCGGCCCGATCATCGCCACGGCGCTCAAGGAGTGGTTCGCCGAGGAGTGGCACCGCGAGATCGTCCGCAAGTGGAAGGCCGCCGGAGTCCCGCTCGAGGACGCCGCGACCGGCGAGGACGAGGGCCCGCGCCCGCTGGAGGGGCTGACCGTCGTCGTCACCGGCACGCTGGAGAACTTCACCCGGGACGGCGCCAAGGAGGCGCTGCAGAGCCGGGGCGCGAAGGTGACCGGATCGGTATCGAAGAAGACATCGTTCGTCGTTGTGGGTGACAACCCCGGATCGAAGTACGACAAAGCCATGCAATTGAAGGTCCCGGTCCTGAACGAGGACGGTTTCTCCGTCCTCTTGGAGCAGGGCCCGGACGCCGCGGCCGAAGTCGCGCTTCCGACCGAGGAGTAGCGGTTGAAGGCCACCCGATCGGCGCATATCAGTTGCATACGGGTGGCCTGGGCGCATTCGGGCAACCGTCGACGACCGGTGCCCGTGGAAGCCTTCAGCGGCCTACTGTTGAGGTGTGCGCCTGCCGTGCCCAACTGCGGTCGGGGCATCTCCGCGTGCTCTCAAGGCGCGGGGAACGTTTCTTCAACGCGCAGCCGCTGATGGGTGTCGGACATCGGGCCGCGTGGCGTGGGCACCGCCGGGTGTGAGAGGGACGGGAATGGAACCGACCGAGAGTGTCGCCCCGGACTCACGGCTGCGGCTGCGCCGTCGCGCGAGCGCCTGGCGGGAAACCCTGTGGACGGGACGGGTGGACGGGCGTACGGGACGGGGTGACCGACGCGCGGCCGGCAGGGTCCGCCCGGCCGGACCGGGCGCCGTCGCCGAGACCCATCCGCCGATACCCCTGGCCGGACCGCTGGCCGCCGTCGGAACCGCCCGCGCCCTGACCGGCACCGGAGCCGGCACCGGCTCGGACACCGACCGGCATCCGCACCGGCCCGACCTGCCCGCGGCCGTCGTGGCCGCCGCCGCACTCGTCCTGGGTGCCGGCTTCTACCGCGCCTTCGCCGGCCACCACGCCCTCTTCCCGGGCGGCACCGTCGGCTGGTCGCTGGCCCTGCTCACCGGCGTCATCGTCGGTCACCTCGTCATGCTCGGCCGCGCCCGCTGGTGGGGCGGCACCGGCTCCGGCGCCGCCCTCACCCTCGCCGTCCTGCTGCTCTACGGCTGGGTGCCCGCCGGCATGGTCAGCCTCACCGTCGTCGTCCTCGTCGGCATCGCCCGCCGCCACCGCTGGCGGCAGGGCGTCCTGCACGGCGCGGTGGACATCCTCGGCATCGGCACCGGCGCCCTGCTGCTCGGCGCGTTCGGCCGTTTCCCGAGCGTCGAGACGCCCTGGCGGCCCGGCGGCTGGAGCGTCGCCACCGCACCCGAGGTCGTCCTCGTCGCCGTCGCCTACCTCGCCGTCAGCCGCGGCCTGCTGTGGTTCCTGCACGCCCCGCGCGACGGCAGGATGCCCGTCGTCGACCGCGCCGCCCTGGTCAGACAGGGCCTGGTCGCCGCCGCGCTGCTCGGTATCGCGCCCCTGCTGTGCGTCGTCGCCGACGCCCGGCCGATCCTGCTGCCGCTGTTCGCCATCCCGCTCATCGCCCTCGACTCCACCCTGTGGATGGCCCGCGCGCGTGCCGAGGAGCAGCTGCGCGACCCGCTGACCGGGCTGCCCAACCGGCAGTGGCTGCTGGAGCGGATCTGGACCGCCCTCGACGACGCCGAACGCATCGGCGCCCGCTCCGCGCTCATGCTGATCGACCTCGACCGGTTCCGGTCGGTGAACGACACCCTCGGCCATCTCGCCGGTGACCGGCTGCTGCTGCAGATAGCCGACCGGCTGCGGGTCGCCCTGCCCCGCGGGGCGGAGGCCGCGCGGCTCGGCGGGGACGAGTTCGCGGTCTTACTGCCCGTCGCCGACTCCACCACGTCGGCCACGCGCGTGGCCCGCGGCCTCGTCGCCGCCCTCAGCTCCCCGCTCGACCTCGACGGCCTCACCCTCGTCCTGGAGGCCAGCGCCGGCGTCGCCGTCTTCCCCGACCACGCCCTGGACGCCGAAGGGATGCTGCGCCGGGCCGATGTGGCGATGTACCAGGCGAAGCGGGACCGTACCGGCGTCGAGGTCTACGAATCCAAGCGGGACTCCAACACCCCGGACCGGCTCGGTCTGCTGGGGGATCTGCGCCGGGCGCTGGACGCGCACGAGGTGCAGCTGCACTACCAGCCCAAGGTCCGCTTCGACGGCCAGGTCGCCGGCCTGGAGGCGCTGGTGCGCTGGGTGCATCCCGAGCGCGGGAAGGTGCCGCCGGACGAGTTCATAGCGATCGCCGAGTCCTCGGGGCTGATGCCCCATCTGACCGAGTACGTGCTGGAGACCGCGCTCGGGCAGGTCGCCCGGTGGCGCGCGCAGGGCCTGCGGGTGCCGGTGGCCGTGAACGTCTCCCCCCGCGATGTGCACACGCCCGGTTTCGCCGGATCGGTCGCGGCCCGGCTGGCCCGGCACGGGGTCCCTGCGGGGGCCTTGCAGCTGGAGATAACCGAGCATGTGCTGCTGGAGGACCCGCAGCGGGCCGCGGACACCCTCGCGGGGCTGACCGGGCACGGCGTGAAGATGTCGCTCGACGACTTCGGTACCGGGTACTCGTCGCTCGTCCATCTACGGCGGCTGCCGGTGAGTGAGCTGAAGATCGACCGGTCGTTCGTGGCGCGGCTCGCCGTCGACACGGAGGACGCGGAGATCGTGCGCTGCACCGTGGATCTGGCGCACTCCCTGGGGTTGCTGGTCGTCGCCGAAGGGGTGGAGGACGACGAGACGTGGGAGCGGTTGCGGGACATGGGGTGTGATGCCGTGCAGGGGTGGCTGGTGGCCGCGGCGATGCCGCCCGAGGAGACCACGGCGTGGTTGCGGGCGCGGGGGTCGCGTGGCTGGCAGCGGCCGCGTGCGGCGCTGCCTGCCGCCGAGTAGTCGTCCCGCCCGCCCGCCCGTTCGACTTGCCCGAGTGGTGGCCCTTTCCCGTGGGGGCTTGTCGACGTCGGCGGCCGCAGGTCGCTCGCGCCCACGCGACGAAGCCGCATATCGCTACAACCCCGCGCCCCTTACGGAACGCTCAACTCACCTCGGCCTCGCCGCCCGCCGCCCGCCCCGGCTCCGCCGCTCACTCTCGGCGTCGCTGCCCGTCCCCGGTCCCGCCGTTCGCCCTCGGCACCGTTGCCTGTCCTCGCCCTCGGGTCCGCCGTCCGCTGCTCGCCGTGGGCACCGCGGTCTGTCCTCGTCCCCGGCTGTGCCCCTCACTCTCGGCGTCGCCGCCGCTGCCTGCCCTCGTCCTCGGCGTCGCCGCACGCCCCCGCCGCGCTCCGTCAGTCCCCCGTGAAGCGGGCGATCAGCAGCTCCAGCCTTCGGTCGTGTCTCCCGCGTGCCCGGTGCCGTCGCGCGGGCCTGTCGTAGCTCTGTCGCCAGGTCGACACAGCCCTGGACCGCGACGGCCGCCATGATCGCGTCCTTGCCCTTGAAGTGGCTGTAGAGGACCGGCTGGCTGTACTCGATCTCGGCGGCCAGCCGGCGGGTGGTCACCGCGTCCCGGCCCCCGCGCGGCCGTCACGATCAGCCGCTCGCGTTCCGCTCGTTCGCGCTCCCGGCGCGTCTGGATCGCCATGCCCGGAATTCTAGCAGCGCTAGTCATTCTGTCGATGATCTGCTAGCTTCATTCTCAGTCCTAGCGCTGCTAGAATCCGTCCAAGGGGGAGACATGACCGTCACCGCGTACACACTCGCCGTCCTGCTCGACCTGTTCTGCGTGTTCCTCGGCTATCGCTTCCTGTTCCGGCCCGGCCCGTCCGCGGCCGGTTACGGCGTCCCGGCCGACCCGCGCGGCGACGCCCGCGCCTACCTGTCGATCAAGGGGGTCAGGGACGGCGCCTTCGGCCTCCTCGGGCTGGTGCTGCTGGCCTTCGCCGGAGCGCGCGCCGAGGCGTGGTTCATGGTCTGCGTGGCACTCGTCCCCTTGGCCGACACGCTGATCGTCCTGCGCAACGGCGGGACGAAGGCCGTCGCCTTCGGGATCCACTTCGCCACCGCGATCGTCGTCCTGATCGGCGCCGGACTGCTTTTCACGGTCTGAGGACACCACGAAGAGGCGTCACAAAGGGGAAAAGCCATGTCACTGTTCGTGCCGAAGTTCGACGAGTCCGTGATCGTCCGTGACGCCGAGGCCGAGGTGGTCGGAGACACCCCCGTCGGCGTCCAGCTGCTGGCCGACCGCAGTACGGCCGGAGGGGCGCTGTCCACCGTGCGCGTCACCCTGGCGGAGGGCGCCGACGGTGCGCGGCCCCACCTCCACCACACCGCGGCCGAGATGTTCTACCTGATCGACGGGACCGCCGAGATCCTCTCCGGCGACGACATCGTCACCGCCGAGCGTGGCGATCTCGTCATCGTCCCGCCGGACAAGCCGCACGCCTTCGCCGCCGTCCCGGACGCCACGGCGGACATCCTCATCGTCATCACCCCGGGCATCGAGCGCTTCGAGTACTTCCGCCACCTCCAGCGCATCCGCGTCGGCGAGGCCACCCCGGAGAGCATCCTCGAGGTGCAGGACCGGTACGACAACCACTTCCTGAAGAGCGAGGTCTGGGAGGGCCGCCGGGGCTGACGGGCGCAGACCCGGGAAACCGTTTCACGGGCACCGGCCCCCGCCCCATAGGATTGGCCCCAAACCACACACACTCACCCCAGAGGATCGCTGCATGCCTGGCATCACGCGCGAGGAGGTCGCCCACCTCGCCCGGCTGGCGCGTCTGGAGCTGAAGCCCGAAGAACTCGACCACTTCGCGGGACAGCTGGACGACATCATCGGCGCGGTCGCCCGCGTCAGCGAGGTCGCCGACCAAGACGTACCGCCGACCTCGCACCCGCTCCCGCTGACGAACGTCATGCGCGCGGACGAGGTCCGTCCCTCGCTCACCCCCGAGCAGGCGCTCTCCGGCGCCCCGGCCCAGGAGCAGCAGCGTTTCAAGGTGCCGCAGATCCTGGGGGAGGAGTGACCGCCATGACGGACAGCAACATCATCAAGCTCACGGCCGCGCAGACCGCCGAGAAGATCGCCTCCGGCGAGCTCACGGCCGTCGAGGTCACCGAGGCCCACCTCGCCCGGATCGAGGCCGTCGACGAGAAGGTGCACGCCTTCCTGCACGTCGACCGCGAGGGCGCTCTCGCCCAGGCCCGCGCCGTGGACGAGAAGCGGGCCCGTGGCGAGAAGCTCGGGCCGCTCGCCGGCGTCCCGCTCGCGCTCAAGGACATCTTCACCACCGAGGGCGTGCCCACGACCGTCGGTTCGAAGATCCTGGAAGGGTGGATTCCGCCGTACGACGCCACCCTCACCAAGCGGCTGAAGGCCGCTGACGTCGTCATTCTCGGCAAGACCAACATGGACGAGTTCGCCATGGGGTCCTCCACCGAGAACAGCGCCTACGGCCCGACCGGCAACCCCTGGGACCTCACCAAGATCCCCGGCGGCTCCGGCGGCGGGTCGAGTGCCGCCCTCGCCTCCTTCCAGGCCCCGCTCGCCATCGGCACCGACACCGGCGGCTCCATCCGTCAGCCGGCCGCCGTCACCGGCACGGTCGGCGTGAAGCCGACGTACGGGGCCGTGTCCCGCTTCGGCATGGTCGCGTTCTCGAGCTCCCTCGACCAGGGCGGGCCCTGCGCCCGTACGGTCCTGGACGCGGCGCTGCTGCACGAGGTCATCGCCGGGCACGACCCGCTCGACTCCACCTCCATCGACGCCCCGGTCCCGCCGGTCGTCGAGGCCGCCCGCAACGGCAGCGTGCAGGGCATGCGCGTCGGCGTGGTCAAGCAGTTCCGCGGCGAGGGCTACCAGGCCGGTGTCATCCAGCGCTTCGACGAGTCGGTCGAGCTGCTGAAGGAGCTGGGCGCCGAGATCGTCGAGCTGGACTGCCCGTCCTTCGACCTCGCGCTGTCGGCGTACTACCTGATCGCGCCGTCCGAGTGCTCCTCCAACCTCGCCCGCTTCGACGGCCTGCGCTACGGCCTTCGTACGGGCGACGACGGCGGCCACTCGGCCGAGGAGGTCACCTCGCTCACCCGCGAGGCGGGATTCGGCCCCGAGGTCAAGCGCCGCATCATGCTCGGCACGTACGCCCTGTCGAGCGGGTACTACGACGCGTACTACGGCTCCGCCCAGAAGGTCCGCACGCTCATCACGCGGGACTTCGAGAAGGCCTTCGAGCAGGTCGACGTCATCGTCTCGCCGACGACCCCGACCACCGCCTTCGCGATCGGCGAGCGCGCCGACGACCCGATGGCGATGTACCTCGCGGACCTGTGCACCATCCCGACCAACCTGGCGGGCAACGCGGCCATGTCCCTGCCCTGCGGCCTCGCCCCGGAGGACAACCTCCCGGTGGGCCTGCAGATCATCGCCCCGGCGATGCAGGACGACCGCCTGTACAAGGTGGGCGCCGCCGTCGAGGCCGCCTTCGTGGAAAAGTGGGGACACCCGCTGCTGGAGGAGGCTCCGTCGCTGTGAGCGCACTGACCAAGGCCAAGGGCTTCAAGAAGTCCAAGTCCGGTACGTACCTGTCCATGGCCACCACCGCGTTCGGCGCGTTCGGTGTCGCCAAGCAGATCAAGAAGGCCCGCTCCGAGGGCGACACACTGCGGCTGATCGACGCCACCGTGTCCGCCGTCGCGATCGTCACCGGCCTCGCGATCCTCTGCCGTGAGCTGAAGCGGCTGGGCGACGACGACGTCCTGCTGGGCTGAGAGGGAAGTTTTCACCGTGACCACCACGACCGACCTGGTGTCGTACGAGGACGCGCTGGCGTCGTACGACCCCGTCATGGGCCTCGAGGTCCATGTCGAACTCGGCACCAAGACCAAGATGTTCTGCGGCTGTTCGACGGCGCTCGGCGCCGACCCGAACACCCAGACCTGCCCCGTCTGCCTCGGCCTGCCGGGCGCGCTCCCGGTCGTCAACGCGACCGGCGTCGAGTCCGCGATCAAGATCGGTCTCGCGCTGAACTGCGAGATCGCCGAGTGGTGCCGCTTCGCCCGGAAGAACTACTTCTATCCGGACATGCCGAAGAACTTCCAGACCTCCCAGTACGACGAGCCGATCGCCTTCAACGGCTACCTCGACGTGCAGCTGGAGGACGGCGAGACCTTCCGCGTGGAGATCGAGCGCGCCCACATGGAGGAGGACACCGGCAAGTCCACCCACGTGGGCGGCGCGACCGGTCGTATCCACGGCGCGCAGCACTCGCTGCTGGACTACAACCGCGCGGGCATCCCGCTCATCGAGATCGTCACCAAGCCGATCGTCGGTGCCGGCGACCGTGCCCCCGAGGTGGCGAAGGCGTACGTCCGTGAGCTGCGCGAGGTCATCCGTGCCCTCGGTGTCTCCGAGGCCCGCATGGAGATGGGCCAGATGCGCTGCGACGTGAACCTGTCGCTGATGCCCAAGGGCGGCGAGAAGTTCGGCACGCGCTCCGAGACCAAGAACGTCAACTCGCTGCGTTCCGTGGAGCGCGCGGCCCGCTTCGAGATCATGCGGCACGCGGCCGTCCTCGGCGGCGGCGGCACGATCGTGCAGGAGACCCGCCACTTCCACGAGGACACGGGGTCCACGACCTCGGGCCGCGTGAAGGAGGAGGCCGAGGACTACCGGTACTTCCCGGAGCCCGACCTCGTCCCGGTGGCCCCCTCCCGTGAGTGGGTCGAGGAGATCCGCGGCGCGCTGCCGGAGATGCCGCTGGCCCGCCGCACCCGGCTGCTCGCCGAGTGGGGCATCTCGGCCACCGACATGCAGGCGATCCTCAACGCCGGCGCGCTGGACCCGATCGTCGCCACGATCGACGCCGGTGCCGACGCGGCCTCCGCCCGCAAGTGGTGGATGGGCGAACTGGCACGCAGCGCCAACGAGTCCGGCAAGGCGCTGGACGAGCTGGCCATCACGCCGCAGCAGGTGGCCCGGGTCGCCGAGCTGGTCGCGAAGGGTGACCTGAACGACAAGCTGGCCCGGCAGGTCATCGAGGGCGTCCTCGTGGGCGAGGGCACCCCGGACGAGGTCGTCGAGAAGCGCGGCCTGAAGGTCGTCTCGGACGACTCCGCGCTGGGTACGGCCGTCGACGAGGCCATCGCCGGCAACCCCGGCATCGCGGACAAGATCCGCAGCGGCAAGGTGGCCGCGGCCGGCGCCCTGGTCGGCGCGGTCATGAAGGCCACCCGCGGCCAGGCCGACGCGGCCCGCGTCAAGGAGCTGATCCTGCAGAAGCTGGGCGTCAGCGAGGGCTGAGCCCACCCTGTGTACGGCCCCGGAGGCATGTCCTCCGGGGCCGTTCTCATGCTCCCCGGCCGCAGGTACTACGCTCGCCCGCCATGAGGGCACGCACCGATTCCGACCCCCGACCCGCGATAGCCGACTTCGAGGACACTGCGGAAGACACCGACGAAGAAGCGGAAGAAGCGGAGGACTACGTCGAGGACGCCCGCCGGGCCCGCTGGCTGGCCGCCGGTACCGGTGTGCTGCTGACCCTCGCCGGCCTCGCCGCCTCCCTGCTCAAGCTCACCGCTTCCGCCCCCGCCCGCGTCCCCGCCGCCTACGCCCTCGGCGGCGCCGTGTGCGCCCTCGCCGCCGTACTCGGGGCCAGGGGCCGTACCCGCAGGGCCCTGTGGCTGCTGATCGCCGGGACGATGGTCATGGCGCTGGGGGACCAGTCCGGCTGAAGTGCCCAGGGGACGCGACAGAGTTCGCCCGACTGTCCTGTGACGTCCCTCGCACTCCTGTGAAGAAGCCCACGAACACGGCAAACGATCACTTTCGCCTGCAAGAGTGTCCTGCGATTGCTCATCCGTTCTTTGCGGGCTGTTCAGTTTATGGACGATCGTTCCCGGCCAAAGATCCACAAATCGTCATCCTGGGAGCACGTCCGTGGCAGACCTCGCCCGTTGGTGTGTCCGGCACCGGCTGATCACCGTGCTGCTGTGGCTCCTCGCCTTCGGCGGGGTGAGCGCGGCCGCCGCCGTCGCCGGTACGTCGTACTCGAACGACTACGAGGTCCCGGGCACCGAGTCCGGCCGGGCGGCCCAGCTGCTCACCGAGGGTTTCCCGGGCCTTGGCGGGGACAGTGACACCGTCGTCTGGCACACCACCGGCGGCGGCGTCCGGGCCACCGACGTCGAGCAGACCATGACCCGCACCCTGGACCGGATCGCCTCGCTGCCCGGCGTGGCCTCGGTGTCCGGCCCGTACGGCGGCCAGGGCACGCACCGGATCAGCGCCGACGGCCGTACGGCGTACGCCACCGTCACCTTCACACGGCCGTCCGAGGAGATCGGAAAGTCCGAGGCGCAGGCCGTGGTGCGCACCGCCAAGGCCGCCGAGAGCCAGGGCCTCCAGGTGGAGCTGGGCGGCAGTGCGATCGGGCTCACCGCGTCCCCGCGCGAGCACACCGCCGAGCTGGTCGGCGTGCTCGTCGCGGCCGTCGTCCTGTTCCTCGCCTTCGGCTCGCTCGCCGCCTCGGTTCTGCCGATCGCCACCGCGCTGGTCGGCGTCGGCACCGCGTACGCCGGCATCGGGCTGCTCGGGCACGCCATGACCGTCGCCGACTTCGCGCCGATGCTGGGCATGCTGATCGGGCTCGGTGTCGGCATCGACTACGCGCTGTTCATAGTGACCCGGCACCGGCGCGGTCTGAAACGCGGCCTGAGCGTCACCGAGGCCGCCACGAACGCCGTCGCCACCACCGGACGCGCCGTCGTGTTCGCGGGTGCGACGGTGTGCATCGCCCTGCTGGGGATGCTGATACTGCGGCTGAGCTTCCTCAACGGGGTCGCCGTCGCCGCCTCGCTGACGGTCGTGCTCACCGTCGCCGCCTCGGTCACCCTGCTGCCCGCCCTGCTGTCGTACATCGGCCCGCGCGCCCTCAGCCGCCGCGAGCGGCGCCGGCTCGCCGCGCACGGGCCGCGCCCGGAGCTGCCCACGGGCCTCGCCGCCCGCTGGTCGGCGCTGGTCGAGCGTCACCCCAAGCTGCTCGGCGCGCTCGCCGTCGCCGTCATCGCGGTGCTCGCCCTGCCCACCCTCTCGCTGCATCTGGGCACCTCCGACCAGGGCAACGACCCGCGCACCTCCACCACCCGCAAGGCCTACGACCTGCTCGCCGAGGGCTTCGGCCCGGGCGTGAACGGGCCGCTCACCCTGGTGACCCGGGTGGACGGAGCCGGCGACAAGCTCGTCCTGGACAACCTCGACACCACCCTGCGCGCCACCCGGGGCGTCGCCTCCGTCACCCCGGTCGTCTACGACACCGGCGGCGACACCGCCTACCTCACGGTCGTCCCCGACTCGGCGCCCCAGTCACAGGACACCAGCGACCTCGTGGACCGGCTGCGCACCCATGTGCTGCCCCGCGCGGAGACCGGCACCTCCCTGGACGTCCAGGTCGGCGGAGTGACCGCCGGGTACGACGACTTCGCGGATGTGATCGTCGGCAAACTGCCGCTGTTCGTCGGCACGGTCGTCGGGCTCGGCTGCCTTCTGCTGCTGGTCGCCTTCCGTTCCCTCGGCATCCCGGCCAAGGCCGCCGCGATGAACATCGCCGCCGTCGCCGCCGCGTTCGGCATCGTCGTCGCCGTCTTCCAGTGGGGCTGGGGCAGCGAGCTGCTCGGCCTGGGCCGGGCGGGACCCATCGAGCCCTTCCTGCCGGTGATCATGGTCTCGGTGCTCTTCGGCCTCTCCATGGACTACCAGGTCTTCCTGGTCAGCCGGATGTACGAGGAGTGGCTGGAGACCGGCGACAACCGGCGCGCCGTCCGCGTGGGTCTCGCCGAGACCAGCCGGGTCATCAACTCCGCCGCGGTCATCATGATCTCGGTCTTCCTCGCCTTCGTGCTCAGCGGCGACCGGGTCATCGCCATGTTCGGCATCGCGCTGGCCTCCGCCGTCGCCCTCGACGCCTTCGTGCTGCGCACGCTGCTCGTGCCCGCCCTGATGCATCTGCTCGGCGCCGCGAACTGGTGGCTGCCCGCCTGGCTGGAGCGCCGCCTGCCCCGCGTCAGCATCGAGCCGCCCGAGTGCCGCACCGCCCATGAGAGGCTCGGGAACGTCTCGATGGCAGAGCTGGGGGAGGAACAGGAGCACGATGTACGCGATATCCCTGGGTGACGAAGGCGCCGAACTGCGGCCCCTGGAGGTCTGGCACGTCGAGGAGTTCCTCGCCCACCTGGACCGCGGCAGGGAGTTCATCGGGCAGTTCATCCCGTTCGGCGCACAGGCCACGGACGTGGACTCCGCACGGGCCACGCTCCAGCGGTACGCCGATCTGCGCGCCGCCGACAGCGCCTCGTACCACGGCATCTGGCTGGACGGGAAGCTCGTGGGCGGGGTGCTGACGCTGAACTTCGACGCCGAGCGCGGCAACTGCGAGGTCGGCTGCTGGCTGGAACCCGCCGCGACCGGGCGCGGACTGATCACCCGCGCGATGCGGATCCTCATCGACTGGGCCGTCGAGGACCGGGGCATCCACCGCGTGGAGTGGCACGCGGCCTCCGGCAACCAGCCGAGCATCAACGTCGCCCGGCGGCTCGGCATGACCCGCGACGGCGTGCTCCGCCAGAACCACCCGCACCAGGGCGTCCGGCACGACACCGAGGTCTGGTCGGTCCTCGCCCCCGAGTGGCGCGCGGCACGCGCGCGTACCGGGCAGAACGATCATTAAGAGACCTCTCAGACAGCGTCCGTACGGTGCCGGGCATGGCTACGAAGACACAGAAGGGCGCCGAGGCCGGCACCGAGGCGCAGGGCGACGAGACGGCGGTGGAGGCCGCACAGGTTCTTGAGGAGGACGCCGGGCAGGCGGATGCCACCGAGGAGGAGGCTGAGGTGGCCGTCGAGGAGGAGGCTGCTGAGGACGAGGCCGGTGAGCCGGAGGCCAAGGCCCCGTCCGGGGTCGGACAGGGCGCCGGTGCGGTCGTGTCCGCCGCGCTGGGCCTGGTCTCGCTCAGCGGCGGCTGGATCGGCACCGTCGCCGGCGCCCGCCAGCAACTCGTCGGCCAGCTGCGGACCTCGTCCACGGCGAGCGTCGCCCGACAGATCAAGGCGGTCTACGGCGACGCCTGGCACAGCACCGCCCTGTGGGCCGGCCTGTTCGCGCTGGCCGCGCTGCTCACCGGCGTGGTCGTGCTCGCCCGGCCCGCGTTCGGCGCTCCGGGCCGGCCGCAGGCGCCCTGGATCAGGTCGGTGGCCTGGGCGGGTGTCTCGCTCGGTGTCATCGGCCTGGTCCTGGCCGTCCTGAAGTACTCCGACGCACTGCTCGGCCTGCCCTCGACGAGCTGAGAAACCGCAGGTCCCAGGGGCCTTAGGGAATCCATGAGCACCTTAGGGACTCCCTGAGGCCCCTTACACGCGCGTGCGGCCCGCGGCCGGCGCGAAGATGCGGAACTCTCCCGATGTGGCACACCCCCCTCAAAGACGAAGGTGGAGTCATCGCAGAACGCGACGCACCACACCGACTCTCTTCGGACCCTCTCCGAAGGAAACGAGGAAACGCCGTGATCGGGATCGATTACCAGAAGACGCACACCGCCCAGCTGCTGCGCGAGGCCGAGCAGGAGCGGCTGGCCCGCTCCGCCGTCCGGGCCCGCCGCGCCGCCCGTCGCGCGGAGCAGGCCGGCCACGACGGCGCGGGTGCCCCGTCCCATACCGACCGGCCCCGCCGGCACCGGCTCCCGCGCACCGCGTGAACACCGGGCCGGCGGACCCGGGCGGGACGGAAGGAGGCCGTACGGGGGTCGGCCGTCTTCCGTCCCGTACAGGGGTTGGTACGACCATCACACCGGGCCTGTGGAAAACCGGTGACGCACCGCCCGGACCTCATGCGATGCTCGGGCCCGTGGAGACCAGGTCCGTCAGTCCCGTGTTCGTCGGCCGCACCGACGAGCTGGACACGCTGAACGACGCGCTCGGCCGCGCCCGCGCCGGCGAGCCGCAGGCGCTGCTGCTCGGCGGGGAGGCCGGGGTCGGCAAGACCCGCCTCGTCGAGGAGTTCGCCGCGGCCGCCGGCCGGCACGCGGTCGTCGCCGTCGGCGGCTGCGTCGAGATCGGCGCGGACGGACTGCCGTTCGCCCCCTTCTCCACCGCGCTGCGCACCCTGCGCGACGCCCTGCCCGAGGAGTTCGCCGCCGCCGCGAGCGGTCAGGAGGAGGAGCTGGCCCGGCTCCTGCCCGACCTGGGCGAGGCCGGCGCCGGCCGGCACGACGAGCAGGGCATGGCCATCCTGTTCGAGCTGACCGTCCGGCTGCTGGAGCGGGTCGCCGCCGAGCGGCCGGTCGTGTTCGTCCTGGAGGACCTGCACTGGGCCGACGCCTCGACCCGCCACCTCCTCGCCTACCTCTTCCGCACCCTGCGCGCCGGCCGGCTCCTGGTCCTCGCCAGCTACCGCTCCGACGACATCCACCGCCGCCATCCGCTGCGCCCCCTGCTCGCCGAGCTCGACCGGCTGCGCACGGTCCGCCGGATCGAGCTCGCCCGCTTCACGCGCGAGGAGGTCGCCCGCCAGATCGCCGGCATCCTCGCTGCCGAACCCGACCCCGCGCGCGTGGACGACATCTTCGAACGCTCCGACGGCAACGCCTTCTTCGTCGAGGAACTGGCGGTCGCCGGCTGCGACGAACGCTGCACCTGCCTCACCGACTCCCTGCGCGACCTGCTCCTGGTGCGGGTCGAGACGCTGCCCGAGAGCGCCCAGCGGGTCGCCCGCATCGTCGCCGAGGGCGGCTCCACCGTGGAGTACCGGCTGATCGCCGCCGTGGCCGGGCTCGCCGAGGACGACCTCATCGAGGCGCTGCGGGCCGCCGTCGGCGCCCACATCCTCACCGTCACCCCGGCAGGCGACGGCTACCGCTTCCGGCACTCCCTGGTCCGCGAGGCCGTCTCCGACGACCTGCTGCCCGGCGAGCGCTCCCGGCTCAACCGCCGCTACGCCGAAGCCGTGGAGGCCGACCCCGCGCTGGTCCCGGCCGACGCGCGCGTGATGCGCCTGGCCAGTTACTGGTACCACGCGCACGACGCGGCCAAGGCCCTGCCCGCCGTCCTGGACGCCTCCGTCGTGGCCCGCCGCCGGCACGCCTACACCGAGCAACTGGGGCTGCTGGAGCGGGCGATGGAGCTGTGGGACAGCGCACCCGAGGAGGTCCGCTCCGCCCTGCGCCCGGTCGACTACACCGAGGCCTTCCCCCCGTGCGGCTGCGACCCGGCCACCACCCCGCTGCGCTATCTCGACCTGTTGGCCGAGGCCGCCGTCGCGGGCCGCTTCGGCGGCGAGCGGGAGCGCGCGCTGAAGATCACCAAGCGGGCGCTGCGCCTCCTGGAGGACGAGCCGGACCCCCAGCGCGCAGCCTGGTTCTGGGTGCAGCGCTCCCTGCTGGTCCAGGCTCAGGCCCGCGGCGACGGCCGGCAGGAACTGGCCACCGCCCAGGACCTGGTGCGCGGTCTGCCCCCGTCCGAGGTGCACGCCGAGGTACTGGCCCTGGCCGCCAACTGGTCCATGCTCCACCGGCCCGGACCCGAGGCGTTCGCCGCCGCCGAGCGGGCCGTGGAGTACGCGCGGATGGTCGGCGCCCGCGACATCGAACTGCACGCCCGTCTGACGCTGGGCGGCCTCATGGTGGACGCCGGCGACTTCGGCACCGGGCTCACGGAGATGCGGCAGGTCCTGCAGGACACCCTCGCGGAGGGCGTGCACCATGTCGCGGGCCGCGCCTATGTGAACCTGCCCTCCGAGCTGCAGAGCGTCGGCCGGGACCGCGAGGCGGCGCCCCTGCTGCGCGAGGGCATCGCCTTCGCCCGCAGGTACGGGCAGCTGGACTCCGAGGCATGGATGTGGGGCAATCTGTCCGACGCGCTGTACTCACTCGGTCAGTGGCAGGAGGCCGCCGAGGCCGCGGCGCACGCCACCCGGGTCGGTCACGGCGCCAAGCCCCGCGGCGCGGGCGCCCTGAAGCTGGCCCACCTCGCCCTGGCCCGCGGCGACCTCGCCGAGGCCGGCCGGCACCTCGCGGCCGCCCGCACGCACTACGGCAGCCACGACCCCATGCCCCAGCAGTCGCTGCCGCTGGCCCGCATCACCCTGGGCGTCGCCGCCGAGGAGGGCCGTGTCGCCGACGCCCGTGCCGTACTGCTCCAGGCCCTGGACGCCGGATTCCCGCCCGGCACCCACCGCTACGGCTGGCCGCTGCTGCTGGCGGCCGCCGGCGCCGAGGCCGACGCCCGCACCCAGCCCGCCGCCGGGCCCGGCCGCGCGGAGATCCTGGACCGCCTCTTCGAGACGGTCCGGAAACTCACCACGGGGGCGCCCCTGTGGCAGGCCTACGACCACTGGACCCGCGCCGAGTTGCTTCGCGCGGAGGGCCGGGACACCGTCGACACCTGGTCCCCGGTGGTCACCGCCTTCGAGTGCCTGGACCGCCCCTACGACCTCGCCCGCGTCCGCCACCGCATGGCCGGGGCCCTGCTGGCCGACGGCGGCGACGACGAACGCGACCGCGCGCTGGAACTGCTCCGGCTGTCCGGGGCGGTCGCCGCCCACCTGGGCGCCCGCCCCCTGGCCGACGCGGTCACCCGCCTCGCCCAGCGCGCCCGCCTCACCCTCACCCGCGCCCCCCGCCAGGCCCTGGCCCCCGCCGACCCGGCCGCGGCCCTCGGCCTCACCAGCCGCGAACGCGACGTCCTGCGCCTGGTCGCGGCCGGCCGCACCAACCGCCAGATAGCCGAGGAGCTGTTCATCTCCCCGAAGACGGCGAGCGTCCACGTCTCCAACATCCTCGGCAAGCTCGGCGTCTCGGGCAGAGGGGAGGCGGCGGCCGTGGCCCACCGGCTGGAACTGTTCCCGGCCGAGACGCTCACCGCGCCTTCGGCGGGCTGACCCGTACGCTGGAGGAAACCGGCGAGGGGAGGGGCCGTGTTCAACGCCTTCGAGGAACTGTTCGCGCCCGGCCGCAGACACACCCACGACGAGCAGAACCGCCTGGAGCTGACCCGCGAGGACGTCGGGGACGCCGACCCGGGCCGGGGGCCCATAGACCTGGCCTCGGGAAAGGTCGTCGTACGCCTGCCGGAGCCGGCGCCCGCCGAAGTGGAGACCACGGACGACGACTGACGGACGACGACTGACGGACGACGACGAACGGTGCCCCTCAGCTCACCTCGACCTCCAGCACCCGGTCGTCCCCCGGCTTCGGCCTGCCGCGGCCGTCCGTGTTGCTCGTCAGCAGCCAGAGCCTGTCACCGTCGGCCGCGACCACCGTGCGCAGCCGGCCGTACTCGCCGGTGAGGAAGGCCTGCGGAGCGGCGGCTGCCTCCGTTCCCTTCAGCGGGATGCGCCACAGGCGCTCTCCCCGCAGGCCCGCCATCCAGATCACGCCGTTCACGTAGGCGATGCCACTGGGGGAGGCCTCGTCGGTGTGCCACTGGGCGACCGGGTTCTGGAAGGCGGGGTCGGACGACCTGCCCTCGGCGGCGGGCCAGCCGTAGTCGCCGCCGGGCTTGATCGCGTTCAGCTCGTCCCAGGTGTCCTGCCCGAACTCCGAGGCGAACAGGCGCTGTCGGTCGTCCCAGGCCAGCCCCTGCACGTTCCGGTGGCCGTACGAGTACACCGGGGAGCCGGGGAAGGGGTCGCCCGGCGCCGGTTCGCCCTCCGGGGTCAGGCGCAGGATCTTGCCGCCCAGGGACTTCCTGTCCTGCGCCAGGCCCCGCTCGCCGCTCTCGCCGGTGCCCGCGTACAGCATGCGGTCCGGGCCGAACGCGATCCGGCCGCCGTTGTGGACGGTGCCCTTGGGGATGCCCTTGAACACCGTGTCCGGAGCGCCCAGTTGCTCGCCGGCCGGTTTCCTGTCGTCGTACAGCACGCGCACGATGCGGTTGTCGGATTCGGAGGTGAAGTAGGCGTAGATCATGTGGTCCGAGGCGAACGCGGGGGACAGCGCGATGCCCAGCAGGCCGCCCTCGCCGGCCGGGGAGACCCCGGAGACCGTGCCCAACTCGGTCTTCCTGCCGGTCCTCTCGTCGATCCGGGTGATCGTCCCGTCGTCACGCGAGGAGACGAGCAGGCCCCCGCCGGGCAGCGGAGCGAGTCCCCAGGGTGTCCTCAGCCCCTCGGCCACGGTACGCAGCACCTTCACCGAACCCTTGGCCGGTGGGACCGGATCGGCGGCCGACGAGGAGGCGGAGGTCCCCGGCGCCGTACCGCCCGGCGCCGAGTCGCCGTCCCCCGGAGACCCCGCGCTCCCCGCGGAGCACCCGGCCGTCAGCAGCAGGGCGGCAGCCAGCGCGGCCGTCACAGCGCGAGCGTGCACGATCGATGTCCCTTCGGCCGACGGCGGCGGTGCGACACCCTCAACCTCTCATACCCGCCCCGTGCCCGCCCGGTCCTCAGTCCCAGGACCCCCGTGCCCCCGGCAACCGCGACACCTCCGCCAAGTCCTGCTCGGTCAGCCGCAGTTCGGCCGCCGCCGCGTTCTCGGCGGCCCAGCGCTCCCGTTTGGTACCGGGCAGCGCGATCACATGGCGGCCCTGGGACAGGACCCAGGCCAGGGCCACCTGGGCCGGGGTGACCTGCTCGCCGTGGCGGTGGGCGATGCGGCGCAGGCCTGCGATGATCGGCTGGTTGGACGCCATCATCTCGGCCGTGAAACGGGGGTGGCGGGCGCGGAGGTCGTCCGGTTCGAAGCCCTCGCCGGGGGTCAGCGTGCCGGTCAGGAAGCCGTTGCCCAGCGGCATCGCCGCGAGGAAGCCCACGCCTCGTGCCTCGCACCACGGCAGCAGGCCCTGAAGCGCCTCCGGTGACCACACCGACAGCTCCGCCTGCACCGCGGTCACCGGGAACACCTGCTGCACGCGCCGCAGCTGGTCAAGGGTCGTGTCGTGCAGCCTGGCGCCCGACCGGCGCCCACCGCGCGCTCCCACCGCGCACAGGCCCAGCGCCCGCACCTTGCCCGCCCGTACCAGCTCCGCCATCGCGCCCCAGGTCTCCTCTACGGGCACCTCGGGGTCGGCGCGGTGCAGCTGGTAGAGGTCGATCACGTCCGTCTGGAGGCGGCGGAGCGAGGCGTCGCACGCCCGCTTCACATAGCCGGGGCGGCCGTTGGCCACGATGTGCTGCTCGCCCACCAGCAGACCCGCCTTCGTCGACACGAAGGCGTCCCCGCGGCGCTCCTTCAGCACCCGGCCCAGCAGCAGTTCGTTGGTGAACGGGCCGTACATGTCCGCCGTGTCCAGAAGGGTCGAGCCCAGGTCCAGCGCCCGGTGCACGGCTCTCACCGACTCCTCGCCCCGCTGCCGCGAGGTGCTGTACGCCCAGCTCATCGGCATGCACCCGAGTCCGACGGCCCCCACCGCGAGTGCCCCCGCGCCGATCGTCCTGCGCTCCACCTGCTCGTGAACCTCCCTCTCCGGCTCCCAACCTAACCTCTGCCGTCTCATGCCCCTGACATAGCCTCCATCCCATGACTACGGATGTGTGGCTTCCCATCCCGCCGGAGGAGATCGAGGGGCTTCCCGAAGGGCCCCGGTACCTGTTCTGGGACGGCGGCGTGGACGGTGAGCAGGAGTTTCCCGGCGACCCGGCGGACTGCGCCGCGTACGTCGTGCCGTACATGAAGCCGATGCCCGTGCGGGTGCGGCCACTCGAGCGGCTGACGCATGTGCGGCTGATCCAGACGCTCACCGCGGGCGTCGACGACATCACCGCGCACCTCGACTCCATCGTGCCGGGCGTCGCGCTCTGCAACGCGCGCGGGGTGCACGAGGCGAGCACCGCCGAACTCGCCCTCACCCTCACCCTCGCCGCCCTGCGCGGCATCCCCGGGTTCGTGCGCGCCCAGCAGCAGGAACGCTGGGAACAGGGGTTCTATCCCGCGCTCGCCGACAAGAACGTCCTCATCGTCGGCTACGGCCCCATCGGTGCCGCCATCGAGGACCGGCTCACGCCCTTCGAGGTTGCGCGGGTGGCGCGCATCGCGCGCTCCCGGCGCACCACGGCGCGCGGTCTTGTGCATCCGATCGACGATGTGCTCTCACTGCTTCCGGACGCGGATGTCGTCATCCTCGCCACTCCGCTCACTCAGGCCACACACCGTCTCGTCAACGCGGAGTTCCTGGCGCGGATGAAGGACGGGGCGCTGCTCGTCAACGTCGCGCGCGGGCCCGTCGTGGACACCGAGGCGCTGCTCGCCGAGCTGAAGAGCGGCCGGATCAGCGCCGCTCTGGACGTCACCGATCCCGAGCCGCTGCCCCCGGGCCACCCCCTGTGGCAGGCGCCTGGTGTGCTGATCAGCCCCCATGTGGGCGGGCCCTCCTCGGCCTTCCTGCCCCGCGCCAAACGGCTCCTCGTCGACCAGTTGACCCGCTTCGTGAACCAGGAGCCGCTGCGCAACGTGATCCTGACGACGGACGCCGGAACGGCGGGTACGGGCGCGCACTGAATCCGGTTCCGGCACCCTCCGCAACCCCCCGGACGCGGCCCGTGCTCGCATCTCCGCTGGTCGTCACGGAGCGTAGAGAAGCTATGTCCCTGAGTGACGATCCTGGTGTATCGTCCCGGACAGGGGCTGCGCCGCTCACTGTTTCGGCGCCGGGGATGGACATTTCAGATTTGTGAGGGGGGCGACGGGCGATGCACGGCCTATGGACGAACGATCCGACGCGGCGGAGCCGCCGACGGCGACCCTGGCGCACGGCCGCGCGCAGACGCGGTCATCACACCGGCCACCACAGCCACCACCAGCGCAGGCACAGCACCCGCAGGCGCCATGCGCATCCAGCGCACCGGGAGATGCGGGACGCGGGAGCGGCGCGGACCGGGAGGCCCCGGTGACTGCGCCGCTCACGGTGACGACCGCGCTCGAAGACGCGGTGCGCGCACCGCATCCGCAGCAGGCCCCGCCGCCCCGCCGGCCGGCCGCCGACGCGTGCACGCGCGTGAGGGAGCAACTCGCCCTCGCCCTGGTCTGCGCGGCCTACGCCGTCGGGGCCGCGTTCGACTGGGGTGCGCACGAACTGGCGTTGATCATGGGCGACTTCGGGCTGAGCGCGGCGGCGGGCGCCGCCGCCGTCTCCTGCTTCCTGTACGCCCGCAGCCCACGCGTCCGCTTCCGCTCGGCCTGGCTGCTGTTCGCCCTGTCGTCGACGATGGCGTCCCTCGGTAACGCGGTCTGGGGGTGGTACGAGGTCGTCCTCGCCCGGCCCGTGCCCACGCCCTCCTACGCCGACCTGTTCTTCCTGTGCTTCGCGCCGCCCGCCATCGTGGGCCTGCTGGTGCTGGCCAAACGGCCGGTGACCAAGGCCGGCTGGATCTGCCTGGGGCTGGACGCCTGGCTGATCGGCGGCTCGCTGCTGACCCTGTCGTGGAGTCTCGCGCTCGCCCAGGCGGCCCGCTTCGACGGACCGAGCGTGGCGCACACCGCGCTGTCGCTGGCGTACCCGCTGCTCGACATCGCGCTGGTCAGCATGGTGCTCGCGCTGCACTTCCGGCGTACCCCGGGCAGTCGTACGGCGGTGAACACCGCGATCGGCGGACTCGCGCTGACCGTGATGTGCGACGCGCTGTTCACCTCCCCGCTGCTGCACAACAGCTACCGCTCCGGACAGCTGCTGGACGCCGGCTGGTTCGCCGGTTCGCTGATCATCGCCTACGCCCCCTGGGCCGCACCCCGGCACAAGGGCGCGCACGAGCCGCACGTACCGGACGGGCACACGCGCGTGGTCCACGAGCACGTACCCGGACCGCGCGGCACGGGTCACCACCACGTGCCCGTGCCCGCCCCGGGCAGCGACCACAGCCGCTACCCGGCGGGCCGTCCGCTCACCGGTTCCCTCGCCGCGCTCACCCCGTACCTGGCCGCCGCCGTGTGCACCCTGGGCATCCTGTACAACGTCCTCGACGGCCGCCGGCCCGACCACGTCGTGCTGATCACGGCGGGCATGGTCGTGCTCGCGCTCGTGATCCGGCAGGGCATCATGCTGCTGGACAACATCACCCTCACCCAGGAACTGGCGCAGCAGGAGAACCACTTCCGCTCCCTGGTGCAGGGCTCCAGCGACGTCATCATGATCGCCGCGCCCAACGGCATGCTCCGGTACGTCTCCCCGGCCGCCGCCGGGGTCTACGGCCGGCCCGCCGAGGAGCTGGTGGGCACCGAGCTGGCCGCCCTGATCCATCCGGAGGACCTGGGCTGTGTGGTGCACGAGGTGCGGCGCTTCCTCGCCGTCAGTCCGCTGGAGGAGCCCACCACCCGCATCGAGTGCCGGTTCCGGTCCGGTGACGACGGCTGGCTCAACGTCGAGTCGACCGTCAACCGCCACCACGGCGGGCTGATCTTCAACAGCCGGGACGTGACCGAACGCGTGCGTCTGCAGGCACAGTTGCAGCACAACGCCGAGCACGACCCGCTGACCGACCTGCCCAACCGCGCGCTGTTCACCCGACGCGTCCAGCAGGCCCTGTCCGGCCGCCGCGCCACCGACCGGGGCACCGCCCTGCGCAACACGGCGGTGCTCTTCATCGACCTGGACGGCTTCAAGGCCGTCAACGACACGATCGGGCACCAGGCCGGGGACGAGCTGCTCGTCCAGGCCGCCCGCAGACTCCAGGACGCGGTCCGGCAGGGGGACACCGCCTCCCGGCTGGGCGGCGACGAGTTCGCGGCCCTGATCGTCGGGGACGGCACCCGTGACCGTGCCGCCCGGGAGCGCAACATCCTGGAGCTCGCCGACCGCCTCAGGGTGACCCTCTCCCAGCCCTACGCCATCGACGGCAACGATGTCCGGGTCAACGCCTCCATCGGCGTCGCCTTCGCCGAACCGGGCCTCGGCGCGGGCGAGCTGCTGCGCAACGCCGACCTGGCGATGTACCGCGCGAAAGCGGCCGGAAAGGGCCGGGTCGAGCTGTACAAGCCGCAGATGCAGCAGGACGTCGTACGCAAGGCGGAGCTGGCCACGCGCCTGCGTGCCGCGCTGCACGACGGCGAGTTCGCGCTGCTGCACCAGCCGGTGGTGTGCCTGGAGAACGGCCGGATCACGGCGGTCTCCACGCAGGCGCGCTGGCGCTCCTCGCAGGGGGTGCTGTTCACCCCGGCGGAGTTCCTGCGGGTGACCGAGGACGGCGACAAGACCGCCGAGCTGGACCGCTGGATCCTGCAGGAGGCCGTCGAGCAGGCCGCCGAGCGGGCCGCGAGCGGGCTCGTGATGCCGGTGGCCGTCCGGATGAGCGCCCGGCGGCTGCTGGACCGGTCGAGTCCGCTCGGCTCCGTGGAGGCGCTGCTGACCCGGCACGGGCTGCCGCCCGGCGCGCTGGTCGTGGAGCTGTCCGACACCGATCCGCGGATCTCCCTGGACGAGCTGGAGCGGCGGCTGACCGCGCTCAGCAGGCTCGGGGTGCGGATCGCGCTGGACGGTTTCGGCAGCGGCTACGCGGCCATCACGGCCCTCAGAAGGCTCCCGGTGGACATCCTGAAGCTCGACCGCAGCCTGGTCGAGGGCGTCGTGGAGTCCGCGCGGCTGCACAAGATCACCAGTGGTCTGCTGCGGATCGCCGGCGATCTCGGGCTGCAGTCCGTGGCCGAGGGCGTGGATCTGCCGGAGCAGGTGGTCGCGCTGCGCGCGATGGGCTGCTCGCACGGGCAGGGCATGGCGTTCGCCGGTCCGGTGGACGAGTACCGGCTGCGCCGGGCGCTCGGATCCGGCCACTATCCGGTGCCGCACCCACCGGCGGAACCGGCGTTCGCGGGCAGTGTGCGGGAGGCGCACCGGCCGGTGCGCCCCGGAGGAGAGCGAGCCATGGAGGAGCGGGGCGCGGGGGTGTAGACAGGGAGTGTTCCGGCTGTCCACTTCAGGTCGGCAGGCCCCGTGTCTCCGGAGGCGGCAGTGCCCTTCGCCCACATTCTGAGACTCCCGTCCCACCCACTTGACACGTGGTGTGCGCCGGGGGGAGGGTCAGTGCCATGCGCACCCGAATTCTCGTACTTGGCAAGCGCGTCGGCTGAGCTGGGACCCACCGGAGGACGATCCGGAATCCCCAGCGACCACACCGGCGCGCTCCCCTCGCTTGCCTTTCGGCACGAGGGGTTTTTTGTTGCACGAGCACCGACCGTGCAGCGCTTGAACTCCGCACAAACCTCGCAAAAACCCTCAGCATCGAGAAGAGAATGCCGATGACCGAGCAGGCCACCGGGGCCCATCCGCAGCCGCGGCCCCGATCCGGAGGACAGCAGTCCGCCCCCGTCGAGCACGTCACGGGTGCGCAGTCCCTCATCCGCTCCCTCGAGGAGGTCGGCGCGGACACGGTATTCGGCATTCCCGGCGGCGCGATCCTGCCGGCGTACGACCCGCTGATGGACTCGACGCGGGTGCGCCACGTCCTGGTCCGCCACGAGCAGGGCGCCGGCCACGCGGCCACCGGCTACGCGCAGGCCACCGGCAAGGTCGGCGTCTGCATGGCGACGAGCGGCCCCGGCGCCACCAACCTCGTCACGCCGATCGCCGACGCCCACATGGACTCCGTCCCGCTGGTCGCGATCACCGGCCAGGTCGCCTCGAAGTCGATCGGCACGGACGCCTTCCAGGAGGCGGACATCGTCGGCATCACCATGCCGATCACCAAGCACAACTTCCTCGTCACCAAGGCCGAGGACATCCCGCGGGTCATCGCGCAGGCGTTCCACATCGCCTCCACCGGCCGCCCGGGCCCGGTCCTGGTCGACATCGCCAAGGACGCCCTCCAGGCGAAGACCACCTTCACCTGGCCGCCCACCATGGACCTGCCCGGCTACCGCCCGGTGACCAAGCCGCACGCCAAGCAGATCCGCGAGGCGGCCAAGCTGATCACCTCCGCCAAGCGGCCCGTCCTCTACGTCGGCGGCGGCGTCCTCAAGGCGCACGCGACCGCCGAGCTGAAGGTCCTCGCCGAACTCACCGGAGCGCCCGTCACCACCACCCTGATGGCGCTCGGCGCGTTCCCCGACAGCCACCCGCTGCACGTGGGAATGCCGGGCATGCACGGTGCGGTCACCGCCGTCACCGCGCTGCAGAAGGCCGACCTGATCGTCGCCCTCGGCGCCCGCTTCGACGACCGCGTCACCGGCAAGCTGGACAGCTTCGCCCCCTACGCCAAGATCGTCCACGCCGACATCGACCCGGCCGAGATCGGCAAGAACCGCGCCGCCGACGTGCCGATCGTCGGTGACGCCCGCGAGGTCATCGCCGACCTGGTCCAGGCCGTGCAGAAGGAGCACAGCGAGGGCCACCGGGGCGACTACACCGCCTGGTGGAGCGACCTCAACCGCTGGCGCGAGACCTACCCGCTCGGCTACGACCAGCCCGAGGACGGCTCGCTGTCCCCGCAGGCGGTCATCGAGCGCATCGGGCAGCTCGCCCCGGAGGACACGATCTTCGCGGCGGGCGTCGGCCAGCACCAGATGTGGGCCGCGCACTTCATCCAGTACGACAAGCCCGCCACCTGGCTCAACTCCGGCGGCGCCGGAACCATGGGCTACGCGGTCCCGGCCGCGATGGGCGCCAAGGCCGGCCAGCCGGGCCGTACGGTCTGGGCGATCGACGGCGACGGCTGCTTCCAGATGACCAATCAGGAACTGACCACCTGCGCGCTGAACAACATCCCGATCAAGGTCGCCATCATCAACAACGGCGCCCTCGGCATGGTCCGCCAGTGGCAGACCCTGTTCTACAACCAGCGCTACTCCAACACCGTGCTGCACTCCGGCCCGGACGACGTCAACCCGGACGCGAAGGGCACGCGCGTGCCGGACTTCGTGAAGCTGTCCGAGGCGATGGGCTGCGTGGGCCTGCGCTGCGAGCGCCCGGAGGACCTGGACAAGGTCATCGAGGAGGCGAACTCCATCAACGACCGTCCGGTCGTCATCGACTTCATCGTCCACGAGGACGCGATGGTCTGGCCGATGGTCGCCGCCGGCACCTCCAACGACGAGATCATGGCCGCCCGGGACGTCCGCCCCGACTTCGGCGACAACGAAGACGACTGAGCGAGAGAGACGTAAAAAGACCATGTCCAAGCACACGCTCTCGGTCCTGGTGGAGAACACCCCGGGCATCCTGGCCCGGATCGCCGCCCTGTTCTCCCGCCGCGGCTTCAACATCGACTCGCTCGCCGTCGGCGTCACCGAGCACCCCGACATCTCCCGCATCACCATCGTGGTGGGCGTCGAGGACCTGCCGCTGGAGCAGGTCACCAAGCAGCTCAACAAGCTCGTCAACGTGCTGAAGATCGTCGAGCTGGAACCCGGTCAGGCCGTTCAGCGCGAACTCGTTCTGGTGAAGGTCCGCGCCGACAACGAGACCCGCTCCCAGATCGTGGAGATCGTCCAGCTGTTCCGCGCCAAGACCGTCGACGTCTCCCCGGAGGCCGTGACCATCGAGGCCACCGGATCCGGCGAGAAGCTGTCCGCCATGCTCAAGATGCTGGAGCCGTTCGGCATCAAGGAGCTGGTCCAGTCCGGCACGATCGCGATCGGCCGCGGCGCCCGTTCGATCACGGACCGCTCGCTGCGCGCTCTGGACCGATCCGCGTAAGGCTGGAAACAGGCGGTCGGCGCCTCGCCGGCCGCCCGTATGCCGAGACCCGCAAACTTCCCTTCCCCTCACCGGCATACGGTGGGACGCACAACCTGCACACCAAGGAGAGAACCCAAAGTGGCCGAGCTGTTCTACGACGCTGACGCCGACCTGTCCATCATCCAGGGCCGCAAGGTCGCGGTCATCGGCTACGGCAGCCAGGGCCACGCCCACGCGCTGTCGCTGCGTGACTCCGGTGTCGACGTCCGCGTCGGTCTGCACGAGGGCTCCAAGTCCAAGGCCAAGGCCGAGGAGCAGGGCCTGCGCGTGGTGACCCCAGCCGAGGCCGCCGCCGAGGCCGACGTCATCATGATCCTCGTCCCGGACCCGATCCAGGCCCAGGTCTACGAGGAGTCCATCGCCCCGAACCTGAAGGACGGCGACGCGCTGTTCTTCGGTCACGGCTTCAACATCCGCTTCGGCTTCATCAAGCCCCCGGCCGGCGTCGACGTCTGCATGGTCGCCCCGAAGGGCCCGGGCCACCTGGTGCGCCGTCAGTACGAGGAGGGCCGCGGCGTTCCCTGCATCGCCGCCGTCGAGCAGGACGCCTCCGGCAACGCCTTCGCGCTGGCCCTGTCGTACGCCAAGGGCATCGGCGGCACCCGCGCCGGCGTCATCAAGACGACCTTCACCGAGGAGACCGAGACCGACCTCTTCGGTGAGCAGGCCGTGCTGTGCGGTGGTACGGCCGCGCTGGTGAAGGCGGGCTTCGAGACCCTGACCGAGGCCGGCTACCAGCCGGAGATCGCCTACTTCGAGTGCCTGCACGAGCTGAAGCTGATCGTGGACCTCATGTACGAGGGCGGCCTGGAGAAGATGCGCTGGTCCATCTCCGAGACCGCCGAGTGGGGCGACTACGTCACCGGCCCGCGCATCATCACCGACGCCACCAAGGCCGAGATGAAGCAGGTCCTCGCCGAGATCCAGGACGGCACCTTCGCCCAGAACTGGATGGACGAGTACCACGGCGGTCTGAAGAAGTACAACGAGTACAAGCAGCAGGACTCCGAGCACCTGCTGGAGACCACCGGCAAGCAGCTGCGCAAGCTGATGAGCTGGGTGAACGAGGAGGCGTAAGCCCCACGTCAGGGGGTCGGGGCAGGCTGCTCCGGCCCCCTGCTTCCGTCTGTTGTCCACCCCGTCCAGCCCCGGACGGGTGATCCTTCCGCAGAGGCGCAAGACGACCCCCGTCACGCCACTACACTGCCGTACTACATACGCGTCAGGCCCACAGCGTCGTGCGTCTTCCGCGGCTAGCCCCCTCCTCCGCCTGCGGCCGTCGGGACGGCCGTCCGCACGCTTTGGACTAGTGAGGACCTCACGTGAGCTCGAAACCTGTCGTACTCATCGCTGAAGAGCTGTCGCCCGCGACCGTGGACGCGCTCGGCCCGGACTTCGAGATCCGGCACGCCAACGGAGCCGACCGAGCCGAACTGCTCCCCGCCATCGCCGACGTCGACGCGATCCTGATCCGTTCCGCGACCAAGGTCGACGCCGAGGCCATCGCCGCCGCGAAGAAGCTCAAGGTCGTCGCCCGCGCCGGTGTCGGCCTGGACAACGTCGACGTCTCCGCCGCCACCAAGGCCGGCGTGATGGTCGTCAACGCCCCGACCTCCAACATCGTGACCGCCGCCGAGCTGGCCTGTGGTCTGCTCCTCGCCACCGCCCGCAACATCCCGCAGGCCAACGGCGCGCTGAAGAACGGCGAGTGGAAGCGCAGCAAGTACACGGGCGTCGAGCTCGCGGAGAAGACCCTCGGTGTCGTCGGCCTCGGCCGCATCGGCGCCCTGGTCGCGCAGCGCATGTCCGCCTTCGGCATGAAGGTCGTCGCCTACGACCCCTACGTGCAGCCCGCGCGCGCCGCCCAGATGGGCGTCAAGGTGCTGTCCCTGGACGAGCTGCTCGAGGTCTCCGACTTCATCACCGTCCACCTGCCCAAGACCCCCGAGACCCTCGGTCTGATCGGCGACGAGGCGCTGCGCAAGGTCAAGCCGAACGTGCGCATCGTCAACGCCGCGCGCGGCGGCATCGTCGACGAGGAGGCGCTGTACGCGGCGCTGAAGGAGGGCCGGGTGGCCGGCGCCGGCCTCGACGTGTACGCGTCGGAGCCCTGCACCGACTCCCCGCTCTTCGAGCTGGACCAGGTCGTGTGCACGCCGCACCTCGGTGCCTCCACTGACGAGGCCCAGGAGAAGGCGGGCATCGCGGTCGCCAGGTCCGTGCGCCTCGCCCTCGCCGGTGAGCTGGTCCCGGACGCGGTGAACGTCCAGGGCGGTGTCATCGCCGAGGACGTCAAGCCCGGTCTGCCGCTCGCCGAGCGTCTCGGCCGCATCTTCACCGCGCTCGCCGGCGAGGTCGCGCACCGCCTCGACGTCGAGGTCTACGGCGAGATCACCCAGCACGACGTGAAGGTGCTGGAGCTGTCCGCGCTCAAGGGCGTCTTCGAGGACGTCGTCGCCGAGACGGTGTCGTACGTCAACGCCCCGCTGTTCGCGCAGGAGCGCGGCGTCGAGGTCCGGCTGACCACCAGCTCCGAGTCGAGCGACCACCGCAACGTCGTCACCGTGCGCGGCACGCTGGCCGGCGGCGAGGAGGTCTCGGTCTCCGGCACGCTGGCCGGCCCGAAGCACCTGCAGAAGATCGTCGCGGTCGGCGAGTACGACGTCGACCTCGCGCTCGCCGACCACATGGTCGTCCTGCGCTACGAGGACCGTCCCGGTGTCGTCGGCACCGTCGGCCGCATCCTCGGCGAGGCGGGCATCAACATCGCCGGCATGCAGGTCGCGCGTGCGGCGGTGGGCGGCGAGGCGCTGGCCGTCCTGACCGTCGACGACACGGTGACCGCGGGCGTGCTGGCCGAGGTCGCCGCCGAGATCGGTGCGGCCTCCGCCCGCTCCGTGAACCTGGTCTGAGACCCGTCCTCCGGAAACGCCGGACGGGCTGACTTTCGTCAGCCCGTCCGGCGTTTCCCGTTTCCCTACTTCTCGCCGACCTCGATGCTCCGCAACCCCAGCACCGCCCCCACCGCGGCCAGTACCAGGATCACCGCCCCGGCGATCGCCGCGCCCCGGAACCCGCTCGTGAACGCCTCGCGGGCGGTGGCGATGAGGGACTCACCGGCCGGGCCGGGCAGATGGGCGGCCGTGGCGAGCGCGTCGCCCAGGGTCTCGCGCGCCCCGGCCGGGGCGGTGGACGGCATCTCGTGGCGGTAGACCGCCGTACCGATGGAGCCGAGCACCGCCATGCCGAGCGCGCCGCCGAACTCGGTGCCGGTCTCCAGCAGCGAGGAGGCCGTGGCCGCCCGCTCCACCGGGGCGCTGCTCATGGCCAGGTCCACCAGCTGGGACGAGATCGCGACCATCCCGCAGGCGAGGACGCCGGCCCCGGCCAGCGCCAGCCACAGCGAGTCGGTGCCGAGGAGGGCGAGCATCGAGAAACCGGCCGCCATGGCCGCGAAGCCGCCGGCGACGACGTGACCGCGGTTGACGCCCCGCTGGACCAGCTGTGCGGTGACCGGACCCGCCAAGCCGATGAACACCGAGGGCAGCAGGCTCCACAGGGCGGCCGACAGCGGGCTCTTGCCGAGGACCGACTGCAGGTACTGCGTGGTGAAGACGGCCGAACCCATCATGGCGAGGGCGGCGACGAGGTTCAGCACCAGCGCCGGGGCGAAGCCGTGGCCTCTCAGCAGGGCCGGCGGGATCAGCGGGGAGGCGCTGGTGCGCTGCCGGTGGACGAACAGGGCGGCGAAGAGCAGGCCGACGGCGATCGAGACGACGTACAGCGGGTGCCAGCCCTCGGACGGGATCTCCTTCAGGCCGTAGATCACGGGGAGCACGGCGGCCATGGACAGCGGGACGCTCGGCCAGTCGAAGCGGCCCGGGTCCGGGTCCTTCGACTCCGGCAGCAGCACCGGGCCGAGGACCAGCAGCAGCGCCATCGCGGGCAGGTTGACCAGGAAGACCGAGCCCCACCAGAAGTGCTCGACGAGGATGCCGCTCATCACCGAGCCCAGCGCGATACCGCCGGTCATCACGCCGGACCACAGCCCGATCGCCTTCGCCCGCTGGCCGGGGTCGGTGAACATCGTGCGCAGCAGCGCCATCGTGGACGGCATCAGGGTCGCGCCGCCGATGCCGAGGACCGCGCGGGCCGCGATCAGGGTCCCGGCGCTGTTCGCGTAGGCCGCGAGGAGCGAGGCTCCGCCGAAGGCGAGGGCGCCTGTGAGGAGCAGCCTGCGCCGGCCGACGCGGTCGCCGAGCGAGCCCATCGTCATCAGCAGGCCGGCCAGGACGAAGCCGTAGATGTCGAAGATCCACAGCTGCTGGGTGCCACTCGGGTGCAGGTCCGCGCTGATCGCGGGGGTCGCGAAGTACAGGACGGAGACGTCCATCGAGACCAGCAGCAGCGGCAGCATCAGCACGCCGAGAGCGGTCCACTCGCGGCGTCCGGCGCGGGCGCCCTCGGCGCCGGCGGTGGGGGTGGTGCTCGTCAGGTTCGTCATGCCGAGGAATGTACAAGCGTCTTAAACACTTGTCTAGAACGCTTGTATAAGTCACGCGTCTAGGACGGTTGTATGGATCGCGGGGTAGGGTGAGGGGCATGGGACACCGTGAGGATCTGCTCGAAGGCGCCAAGCGCTGCCTGCTGGAGAAGGGGTTCGCGCGCACCACCGCACGCGACATCGTCAAGGCCTCGGGGACCAACCTGGCCTCGATCGGCTACCACTACGGCTCGAAGGACGCGCTGCTCGCCCAGGCCTACATCACGCTGGTGGAGAACCTGTCCGGCGCCTTCGACGGGGGCAACGGCGTCGCGCTCGAGGGCGCGCCCGGTTCGCTGGAGCGCTTCCGGCACGTGTGGTCGAACATCGTCGGCACCATGCGGGAGCCGAACTCGATGTGGCGCCTCAGCATGGAGGTCATGACCATCGACATGCCCGAGGTGCGCGACCATCTGGCCCGTGCCCAGCGCGAGGGCGGGCGCGGGCTCGTGTCCCTCCTCCAGGGCGTGCCGGAGCAGGAGGTCTCCGACGAGACGGCCGACACCCTCGGCCGCTTCTACATGACCCTGATGACCGGGCTCATCGCGCAGTGGACGTTCGACGCGAAGACCGCCCCGGACGGCGACGCCCTCACCGAGGGCCTCCGCCGGATCGTCGAAGGGGCGAGCACGGGCACCGAGAAGTGACCGTCGGGCCGCTCGCTTCTTGGTGCAGCGCCCTTGACTCGGCTCGCGGAAGTACGACACCAGCAAGCGGTACGCTCTGGCCAAGAACGAGGTGGACAAGCCGATCGAGGAGTACACCACCGAACTCATCCGAAGTAGCGTGGAGTTGCGGATGCGGCGCCAGGAGGTGCTCACTCGGGAGAACCCGGTCAAGCTGCACGTCATCCTCGGCGAAGCCGCGCTTCGGTACGTGGTCGGAGGCGCCGACGTGATGCGCGAGCAGTACGAAAAGATCGCCGAGATGTCAGGGTGGGACCACATCACCATTCAGGTGCTGCCGTTTCGCAGGAGCTACCGTTCGACCAACGACTTCGCGATCCTCGACTTCGGCAACGAGTTCCCGCCCCGGGTTCAGACGGACAGCGCCTGGGGATCCGTCTCCACTTCGGACAAGCAGCGTGAAGTCGACCGGTTCACCCGCCGCTTCGTCGCCATGGCAGCATCGGCCCTGCCGCCCGAGGATACGACCGAGTTCCTGCAACGACTAGAACGAGAGCTTTAGGACCATGCCTACGTATCCCGTTTCCACCGAACTGGCTCCTGAGCACGCTTGGTTCAAGTCCTCCTACAGCGACTCCGGCGGCCAGAACTGCCTCGAAGCAACCCCCCTCCACCCCCACATCGCCATCCGCGACTCCAAGAACCCCGCCGGCCCCGCCCTCCTCCTCCCCTCCCGCGCCTGGACGGAGTTCATCGACCGCCTCGCCGGGAACTGAGAACTCAGAGCCGCGCCCTCTTCAGCGCCATGTGCAGCAGCAGCCGGTCCTCGCCGTCGTCCAGGTCGAGGCCGGTCAGCTGCTCCACGCGGGACAGGCGGTAATAGAGGGTCTGCCGGTGGATGCCCAGCGCAGCCGCCGCACGGCCGGCCTGGCCCGCGCAGTCGAGATAGACCTCGGCCGTGCGGGCCAGCTCCTGGTGGGCGGGGGAGAGGAGCAGGCCCAGCACCGGGTCGTGGGCGGCTTCCGGGGGCAGCGCGGTCAGCAACCGGTACGGCCCGATGCGCGACCACTCGGCGACCGGCCCGAACCGTGGCTCGGCCAGTGCGGCGCGCGCGGCGGCGGCGGCCTCCTGCCACACCGTCCCCAGCTCCAGGAGCCCGAGCCGGGGCTCACCGACACCGGCGGCGCGAACTCCCCGGCCCCCTTCTGTCTCCTTCAGCAGCCGGGAAGCCGCCGTGAGCGCCGCTGTCGCCACGTCCGTCGTCCGGAGCCGTACCAGGGCCGCCAGACTCTGGCCCGTCGCTCCCCACGGCACCGTGCACAGTGCCGTGGTGTGCGGGACCGTACGGACCGAGGGGGCCTCGTCCGGGTCGGCCGACGGCCAGGGGGCGACGCAGACCACCGTGTGTGGGCCCTCCGCGCGCGTACCCAGGGCCGTGCGGAGTTCCGCCACCGCCATGTCCCGTTGCCAGCCGCCCTCGGCGGTCAGTACCGCCCGCAGTTCCCGGCTCAGCCCGGCCCCGGCCTCCACCTCGTCCGCGAGCAGCGCGCCGATCCGGCCGGCCACGTCCATCGCGGCGGCCAGCTGCGCGTCCGTGGGGCCGGGGTCGTAGTCCAGGAGCCAGACGTAGCCGAGGACGACACCCCGGTGGCGTACCGGCAGGCAGATACGGCCCCGGTTCACCCCCGCCTCCGGGGTCCGCGGGATCCGCACCGGCCCGGTCGCGCGCGTGATGCCGAAGCCCTCGAACCACGTCCGCACCGCCGCCGTGGAGCGCCGGGTCAGGATCGAGCGGGTGCGCACCGGGTCCAGCGCCGAGGGATCGAGGTCGCCCTCACTGTCGTACGCGCCGAAGGCGATCAGCTCGAAGTCCCGGTTCTCCAGGGTCGCCGGGACGCCCAGGAGCTCCGAGATCTCGTCCACGAGCTCTTGGTAGTCGCCCTTGAAGGCCTTGAAATCCGCCGCCACTCGGGCATTCTCCCTCATTTTCCGGCGTCTTCATACATCTGTCTGAGATCCGGTGCGTGGATGCGTGACAGCTGTCGATGGCCCACGATCGGAGAGATCCTTAGGTTTCACGGTGGTTCTCCGTGCCGTACCCGAATCGCTGGGTAATGGCCCCTTTGATGCTTGTCTGTGGAGGTGCCCCGTGCTGGGTCCCGTGATTCTCGCCGCGTCGCGCAGCGACCGGATGCGACGCCTGATCTCGGCGGCCCCGGTGACCAAGCAGGTCGTCGACCGCTTCATCCCGGGCGAGACCGTGGACGACATCGTGCCGATCATCAAGGACCTGACCGCCAGGGGCCTGGAGCTGACGATGGACGTCGTCGGCGAGGACATCACCACCCCGGAGCAGGCCGGCGCCGCCCGGGACGCCTACCTGCTGCTGATCGACCACCTCAAGGAGCTGGAGCTCGGCGAGAAGGTCGAGATGTCGGTCAAGCTGTCCATGTTCGGCCAGGCCCTCCCCGGCGGCCACGAGCTGGCCCTCGCGAACGTCCGCCCGGTCGTCGAGGCCGCCGCCGCCATCGGTACGACCGTGACGCTGGACGCCGAGGACCACACCACCCTCGACTCGATGTTCGCCATCCACGAGGAGCTGCGGAAGGACTTTCCGCAGACCGGCTGCGTCATCCAGGCCTACCTCTTCCGCACCGAGGCCGACGCCCGCCGCCTCGCCGCCGCCGGCAGCCGCGTCCGCCTGGTCAAGGGCGCCTACAAGGAGCCCGCCGAGGTCGCCTACCAGCAGAAGCACGAGATCGACAAGGCGTACGTCCGGGTCCTGCGCATCCTGATGGAGGGCGAGGGGTACCCGATGATCGGGTCCCACGACCCGCGCCTGATCGCCATCGCCCAGGAGCTGGCCCACAAGGCCGGCCGCAAGCTCGACGAGTACGAGTTCCAGATGCTGTACGGCATCCGCGGCGACGAGCACCTGCGGCTGGCCGCCGAGGGCCACCGCATGCGCGTGTACACCGCCTACGGCACCGACTGGTACGGCTACTTCATGCGCCGTCTCGCGGAGAAGCCCGCCAACCTGCGCTTCTTCCTCCGCTCGATGGTCAGCAAGGGCTGAGCCCCAACACCCGCTCAAGATCAAGGAGTTCGGATCTCATGGACGCTGTGACCCAGGTCCCCACCCCCGTCAACGAGCCGGTGCACGGCTACGCCCCCGGCTCGCCCGAGCGCGCCCGGCTGGAGGCCAGGCTCAAGGAGCTGGCCGAGAACCCGATCGAGCTGCCGATGACCATCGGCGGCGAGAAGCGGCTGGGCGGCGGCGAGACCTTCCAGGTGGTCCAGCCGCACAACCACAAGGCCGTCATCGGCACCGGCCGGCACGCCACCCAGCAGGACGCCCAGGACGCCGTCGACGCGGCCCTCGCCGCCGCGCCGGCCTGGCGCGCGATGTCCTTCGACGACCGCGCCGCGATCATCCTGCGCGCCGCCGAGCTGCTGGCGGGTCCGTGGCGCGAGACCATCGCCGCTTCGACGATGCTCGGCCAGTCCAAGACCGTCCAGCAGGCCGAGATCGACACCCCCTGTGAGCTGGTCGACTTCTGGCGCTTCAACGTCCACTACGCCCGCCAGATCATCGCCGAGCAGCCCCCGGCCAACTCGCCCGGCGTCTGGAACCGCCTTGACCACCGCCCGCTGGAGGGCTTCGTCTACGCGATCACGCCGTTCAACTTCAGCGCGATCGCGGGCAACCTGCCGACGGCCCCGGCCCTCATGGGCAACGTCGTCGTCTGGAAGCCGTCCCCGACCCAGACCCACGCGGCCGTCCTGCTGATGCAGCTCCTGGAGGAGGCCGGTCTCCCCAAGGGCGTCATCAACCTCGTCACGGGTGACGGCATCGAGGTCTCCAAGGTCGCCCTCGAGCACCGCGACCTCGCGGGCATCCACTTCACCGGCTCGACCAAGACCTTTCAGTACCTGTGGAAGACGGTCGGCACCAACATCGAGAAGTACCGCTCCTACCCGCGTCTGGTCGGCGAGACCGGCGGCAAGGACTTCCTGGTCGCCCACCCGAGCGCCGACCGCGCCGTCCTGAAGACCGCCCTCACCCGGGGTGCCTTCGAGTACCAGGGCCAGAAGTGCAGCGCGACCTCCCGGGCGTACATCCCGGCGTCGATCTGGAACTCCGGCTTCAAGGAGGAGTTCGCGGCCGAGGTCGACTACCTCACCATGGGTGACGTCACCGACCTGTCGAACTTCATCGGCGCCGTGATCGACGACCGCGCGTTCGCCAAGAACAAGGCCGCGATCGACCGGGCGAAGTCCGACCCGACCTGCGAGATCGTCGCGGGCGGCAGCTACGACGACTCGGTCGGCTACTTCGTCCGCCCGACGGTCGTCGTCTCCACCGACCCGGAGAACGAGATCTTCCGTACGGAGTACTTCGGCCCGTTCCTCGGCGTCTACGTCTACGAGGACGACCAGTACGACGAGATGCTGACCCAGATGGAGTCGGTGTCGGACTACGCCCTCACTGGCTCGGTCATCGCGGGCGACCGCGCGGCGGCGGCGTACACGATGGAGAAGCTCCGCTACGCGGCGGGCAACTTCTACATCAACGACAAGTCGACCGGCGCCGTCGTCGGCCAGCAGCCCTTCGGCGGCGGCCGCGCCTCCGGCACCAACGACAAGGCCGGCGCCCCGCAGAACCTGCTGCGCTGGACCCTGACCCGCGCCATCAAGGAGACCCTGGTCGCGCCGACCGACTACACGTACCCGCACATGGGCTGACCTTCAGCCCCCGTGAACACGGGCCGGGAAGCCTGCCGTCCAAACCGGGCTTCCCGGCCCGTTCCCAACGTCCCGTCGATCACACTGGTCCCATGACGGTGACGACGGACGACGGCGTACGGCGGCCGCTCCGAGCGGAGCGAGGGCCCCTGGACGACCGAGCGTTTCGTGGCCGATCTCGACGCCGTACGACGGCACTTCGGGCTGGAGCGGATGGCGCTCCTCGGCCACTCCTGGGGCGCCCAGCTCGCGTTGAGCCACGCCCTCGCGCACCCGGACCGGAGGCTGAGCCGGAAACGGAACCGCACCGAGGACGAGGCACGGCCGTCGACTCCCTCGCCGAGGCGCTGCCCCGCGTCCACCGGGTGACCCTGCCGGAGGCCGGGCACCTGCCGTGGGTGGAGGACCCGGACGGCTTCCGGGCGGCGCTCAGACTGGGGGTCCCCCCGCTCGAGCGAAGCCGAGAGTGGGGGAGGGAAGACGCCGGCCGAGAAAGTCCCGCATGAGCGTGGCGATCTGGTCCGTGTGGGTCTCCAGGGCGAAATGCCCCGTCGGCAGCAGATGGATCTCCGCCTCCGGCAGATCCCGGCGGAAGGCGAGCGCGCCCTCGGGGACGAAGATCTCGTCGTGGGCGCCCCACACGGCGAGCAGGGGGACCTGACTGTCCCGGAAGTACGCGTGGAAGTCCGGGTACAGCGCGAGGTTGCCGCCGTAGTCGGAGATCAGGTCCAGCTGGATCTCCGCCTGACCGGGGCGGGCCAGGCCGGCGGCGTCGTGCTCGTAGGCGTCCGGGCTGACCAGGGTCGGATCGGAAACCCCGTGCAGATACTGCCACTTGACGCCGTCGAGGGTGTAGATCTCCCGCACCGGCGCCTCCGTCTCGGGCGTCCGCTTCTCGATCAGCGCCAGCACGGGCGCCCAGGCCTCGGCGCCGAGCCCTTCCCCGTAGGCGTTGCCGTTCTGCGTGACGATCGCGGTCACCCGCTCGGGGTGCGCGAGGGCGAGACGCAGGCCGATCGGGGCGCCGTAGTCCTGGACGTAGAGGGCGTACCGCTCCAGGCCCAGCAGCTCGGTGAACTCCCCGGTGACGGCGGCCAGTTCGGCGAAGGTGTACGGGAACTCCGTGGCATCCGGCGTCGCCGAGCGCCCGAAGCCGATGTGGTCCGGGGCGATCACCCGGTACCGGTCCGCGAGCAGCGGGATCAGCTCGCGGAACATGTGCGAGCTGCTCGGGAAGCCGTGCAGGAGCAGCAGCACCGGGGCGTCGGCCGGGCCGGCCTCCCGGTAGTACACGTCGAGGCCGCGGACGGTCACGGTGCGGTGGTGGACCTGGTGCGTCATCAGCATGGGAGCAGTGCAGCACCTCTCGGTCTAACCAGTCAAGTATATTTTAAGGGTTAGGTGAGACAGTGGGGTCATGAGCATCCGACTGCATCTCGCCCACACCGCCGCCCTCGACCCCGCCGAACTCCAGGGCGTCCGTGCCCTGTTGGACGCGGCGTTCGACGGGGACTTCTCCGACGAGGACTGGGAGCACGGTCTCGGTGGTCTGCATGTCCTCGTCCACGACGACACCGGGCTCGCCGCGCACGGGTCCGTCGTGATGCGGCGCGTCCGGCACCGGGGGCGCTGGCTGCGCACCGGATACGTCGAGGCCGTCGCCGTACGCCCCGACGCGCGGCGACAGGGGCTCGGCGGGCGGGTGCTCGGGGAGCTGGAGCGGGTGATCGAGCGGGCGTACGACCTCGGTGCCCTCTCGGCGAGCGAGGACGGAGCCCTGCTGTACACCGCCCGGGGCTGGCAGTTGTGGGGCGGGCAGGTGCACGGCCTGTCGCCGGACGGGATCGTGCGGCTGCCGGAGGAGGAAGGGGGCATGTACGTCTGGCCCGCGCTCGCCGGAGCCCTCGACCCCGCCGGGGAATTGGTCCTCGACTGGCGTGATGGAGACGTGGCCTGACCGTGCGTCAATTCTTTGCGGCCTGAACCAGGATCTTGCCCGTGTTTCCGCCGCGCAGCATCAGCAGGAACGCCTCCACGATCCGCTCGAAGCCGTCGATCACCGTCTCGTCCGCCGTCAGCGCCCCGCTGCGCAGATGCGGTACGGCGAAGTCGTACAGCTCGTCCTGGGTGTCCCGGTAGTCGCTCACCAGGAAGCCCTCGATGCGCAGGCGCTTCTCCACGACATCGGCGTGGTTGAAGACGACCGGCGGGGCGTCCGGGGTGTTGTACTGGCTGATCGTGCCGACCCGCACCACCCGGCCCCGCTCGCGCAGCGCGCCGATCGCCGCGCCCAGGTGCTCGCCGCCGACGTTGTCCACGAAGACGTCGATGCCGGTGGGGGCCGCCTCGGCGAGCAGACCGGCCACCGGGGCCGTGCGGTAGTCGAAGGCGGCGTCGTAACCGGCCTGCTCCGTCAGGTACTTCACCTTCTCCGGAGTGCCCGCGCTGCCGATCACCCGGCCCGCGCCGAGCAGCCGGGCGAAGCGGCCGGTCGCCGTGCCGACCCCGCCCGCCGCGCCGGAGACGAAGAGGTCCTCGCCCGCGCGCAGCCCGGCGATCCGGGTCAGGGCGACGTACGCCGTCAGACCCGTGCCGCCCAGCACACTCAGATACGCCGACAGCGGCACGCCGGGGTGGTGCGGGAGCCGCCGGACCTCCTCCGGGCGGACCACGGCGTGCGTGCGCCAGCCCTGGCGGTGGAAGACGATCTCGCCCTCCGGCAGCTCCGGGCTGCGGGAGGCGACGACTCTCCCCAGGGTCCGGCCCTCCAGCGGGGCGTTCAGCTCGAAGTCCGCGTCCATCATTTCGCGGTGGTACGGGTCCACCGACCACAGCACGTTCTCCACCAGGGCCGTACCGGGAGCCGGTTCCGGCACCGGGGACTCGGCGAAGCGGAAGTGGCCGGCGGTGGGGAAGCCGGTGGGGCGGGCGGTCTGCTGCACGGTGAGCGCGGTCTCGGTCATGACAGGGGACCGTAGGGAGGAATGCCGGGCAGGTGCAGAGGGTTGCGTTCATGGAACGCGCCGATCCATGAATCGTCCTCATATGCGCAGGTGGGAGCCCTCTCGTGACAGCAGTCGACCTTGCCCCGCAGGAGCTGAGGATCCTGGTCGCGGTGGCCGACGAGGGTGGGTTCTCCGCCGCGGCCGCCCGGCTGGGGGCCACCCAGTCCGCCGTCTCGCACGCCGTGCGCGGGATCGAGCGGAAACTGGGGGTCGTGCTCTTCGAGCGGGGCCGGTTCGGGGCCCGGCCCACGGCCGCCGGGGAGCGGGCGGCCGCCCATGCGCGGCGCGTGCTGCGCATGCTCCGGGCGCTGGCCGCCGACGCCCGCGGCGCCGACACCGGGGAGGTCTGCGGGCCGCTGCGGATCGCCGCCTTCCGCAGCGCGGCCCTGCACCTGCTGCCGGCCGCCCTGGAGCGACTCGCCGCGCAGCACCCCGGCATCGAGGTGAGCGTCACCCTCGTACGGGAGCTGGGCGCCGGCACCGCGGGCGAGGTCGCCGCCGGACGGGCCGACCTCGGCATCGCCACCCTGAGCGGGCCGCCGCCGGCCGGACTGGTCGGCGGGGTGCTGCTGGAGGAGCCGTACTCCCTGGTGCACCCGGCGGGCCACCCGGACCCGCGCGCCCTGCCGCTCGTCGACTGGGCGGAGAACTGCGGCTCCTACACCCGCTCCTGGTGGGCTGCCCAGGACTGGATCCCGGCCGCGACCGTGAACGCCGAGGACGACGGGGCGGTGCTGTCGATGGTGGGCAGCGGGCTGGGCATGGCGATCATGCCGGCGCTGTCCCTGACCGGCGCGCCGTCCGCCGTCGAGATCACCGACCTGGGCCATGGGCGGCCGTACCGCTCCGTCGGCTACGTCACCACTCCCGAACTGGCCACCACCACCGCCGTACGGGCCCTGATCCGCACCCTGCGTTCCCTCTCCCAGCCGTCCCCCGAAGGCACGAACACCCAGCTCAGAGCCGTGTGACACGAGTCGCCGTCTCAGATAGTAGGAAGTCCGAGTAATTGTGCAGACAGGAGCAGGCCGCTCCCTTAGCTTTGTAGAAGCCGAACGCATCGCTCGATCCAGCGAATGGCGGTCGTGAGCCGGGCCCGTGCAGGCAACCCCTGCGGCCGTGCGCTCCCCGCCCCTCCGGCGTCGTAACCCCCCTTGCGTGCTCCATGTTCGCCGAAGGAGTCGATTCCCATGGCCGAGACGACTGTCTGCCGCCGAGTCCGCCACGTGTCCCGCACGAGCGACGACGACCGCAAGAACGCCGCCGCCGCCCTCCAGCGCGCCCTCGACCGCCGCGACAACGGCGGCGAGACCGGCCACTGAGAACGCCGACACGGTGTCCGCATCGCGGACACCGCATGTCATCACCTGGGACGAGGAGTAGGGTGCCCGCATGTCTCGCAGCCTCAATCTCGCAGTGATTCCCGGTGACGGCATCGGCCAGGAGGTCGTGTCCGAGGGTCTGAAGGTCCTCTCCGCCGCGCTCCCGCAGGATGTGAAGCTGGAGACGAAGGAGTACGACTTCGGCGCCAGGCGGTACCACGCCACCGGTGAGACCCTCACCGACGCCGACCTCGACGCCCTCAAGCAGCACGACGCGATCCTGCTCGGCGCCATCGGCGACCCGTCGGTGCCGTCCGGCGTCCTGGAGCGCGGCTTCCTGCTCAAGCTCCGCTTCGCCTTCGACCACCACGTCAACCTGCGGCCGAGCAAGCTGCTCCCCGGTGTGGCGACCCCGCTCGCCGGACAGCCGGAGATCGACTTCGTCGTCGTCCGCGAGGGCACCGAGGGCCCGTACACCGGCAACGGCGGCACGATCCGCAAGGGCACCGAGCACGAGGTCGCGACGGAGGTCTCCGTCAACACGGCCTACGGCGTCGAGCGCGTCGTCCGTGACGCCTTCGCCCGCGCCCAGGCCCGCCCGCGCAAGAAGCTCACGCTGGTCCACAAGAACAACGTGCTGACCTTCGCCGGTCACCTCTGGACGAACATCTTCAACAAGGTGGCCCAGGAGTTCCCCGAGGTCACCACCGACTACATCCACGTCGACGCGGCCACCATCTACCTGGTCACCGACCCGGCCCGGTTCGACGTCATCGTCACCGACAACCTCTTCGGCGACATCATCACCGACCTCGCCGCGGCCGTCTCCGGCGGCATCGGCGTGGCCGCGAGCGGGAACATCAACCCCTCCCGCGAGTTCCCCTCGATGTTCGAGCCGGTCCACGGCTCGGCCCCGGACATCGCCGGCCAGGGCAAGGCCGACCCCACCGCCACGGTCCTGTCCGTCGCCCTGCTGCTGCGCCACCTCGGCTACGACACCGAGGCCGACCGCATCGACGCGGCCGTCACCGCGGACCTGACCGAGCGCGCGGCCAAGCCGGCCCGCTCCACGTCCGAGATCGGCGACGCGCTCGCCTCCCGAGTAGCCGGCTGACCCGGCGCTCCCGCACGAGAAGCCGCCGGGTCGGACGACCACCCGGCGGCTTCCGCATGTCCCCGCCGGGTGCCACCATCAACCACTGGGCCGCTTTCACCCCGATTCCGTCCGCCGCAAGCCCCGCGCGATAATCGAACGCGGAGCCGCGGTATGAGGGAAAGCTCGGACGTCCTAGCACCGACTGAGAAGCCGGTGCGGGCGTGAGCGCGGCCCGGTCACTACAACCGGTGAAGGACACCCACTCATGACGACGCCCACGATCGAGCTCAAGCCCTCCGCCAGTCCCCTCGCCGCCGCCGAGCGCGAGGCGATCCTGACCAGCCCGGGGTTCGGCCGCCACTTCACCGACCACATGGTGACGATCAAGTGGACGGAGGGCCGCGGCTGGCACGACGGGCAGCTCGTTCCGTATGCGCCGATCCCGCTCGACCCGGCGACCAACGTCCTGCACTACGCCCAGGAGATCTTCGAGGGCCTGAAGGCCTACCGTCAGCCCGACGGCTCGGTCGCCCTCTTCCGTCCGGACCAGAACGCCAAGCGCTTCCAGCGGTCCGCCAAGCGGCTCGCCATGCCCGAGCTGCCGGTCGAGACGTTCATCGAGGCCTGTGACGCGCTGGTCCGGCAGGACATCGACTGGGTGCCGGCGCATGGCGGCGAGGAGTCCCTCTACCTGCGCCCGTTCATGATCGCCACCGAGGTCGGCCTGGGCGTCAAGCCGGCCAACGAGTACCTCTTCCTCGTCATCGCCTCCCCGGCCGGCGCCTACTTCCCGGGCGGCGTGAAGCCGGTCTCGATCTGGGTCTCCGAGGACCGCGTCCGCGCCGTCCCCGGCGGCATGGGCGACGCCAAGACCGGCGGCAACTACGCCGCGTCCCTGCTGGCGCAGGCCGAGGCCGCCGCCAAGGGCTGCGACCAGGTCTGCTACCTCGACGCCGTCGAGCACCAGTGGGTCGAGGAACTGGGCGGCATGAACCTGTACTTCGTGTACGGCGACAAGATCATCACGCCCACCCTGACCGGCTCCATCCTGGAGGGCGTCACCCGTGACTCCCTGCTGGCCGTCGCCCGTGACCTCGGCTACCAGTCCGAGGAGGGCCGCGTCTCGGTCGAGCAGTGGCAGCGCGACTCCGAGAACGGCACCCTCACCGAGGTCTTCGCCTGCGGCACGGCGGCCGTGATCACCCCGGTCGGCACGGTGAAGCGTGCCTCTGCCGAGTGGAAGCAGGGCGGCGGGGAGCCGGGTGAGGTGACCCTCCGCCTGCGCCAGGCCCTGCTCGACCTCCAGCGCGGCACGGCGGAGGACAAGCACGGCTGGATGCACAAGATCGGCTAACGGTCGGCGGACACACTCAGGGCCGTCCCGGACTCATCGGAGTCCGTGGCGGCCCTCGTCTGTTCCTCACCGGCCGTCAGCAGCAGGTACACCATCCCGCCCACCGCCCCCGACAGCAGGAAGCTGCAGTCCACGCCGCCGGTCAGGCGCAGCAGCGGTCCCTGGTACGAGGGCAGGGAGACCGCCAGCAGGCCGACACCGGCGCCCAGCGCCCAGGAGACGGTGGCCCGTACGTTCCAGCCCGCCCGGTACCAGTAGATCCCGCCCCGCGAGCGGCGGTTGAAGACCTGGAGGGCGTCGGCGTCGTACACCCCGCGACAGCGGGCGAAGCCGATGAGGGTGATGACGGCCCACGGGGTGCCGATCGCGGTGAGCAGCAGCACGAAGGACGTCATCGCGGACTGGGCGTTCCAGGCGTAGTGACCGACGAACACGCAGGCCGTGGCGACGACGGCGACCGTGTAAGTGGCCCGCGCCCGGGACGCCCCGGGCAGGATCGCGTCCAGGTCCAGGCCCATCGAGTACAGCATCAGACCCGCGTTGCCGACCGAGCCCGCGGAGGCGGACAGCAGCAGCGGGATCAGGTACCAGGTGGGGGAGGCCGTGACGAGGGGGCCCGCGTAGTCGGTGGCCGCCTTCGCCGCGTACGCCGTGAAGGTGCCGAACAGTTGCGGCACCAGCAGCCCCAGGATCAGGCCGAGCCAGGTGGCGTGCAGCACGCGGCGGTTGGTGTGGCGGGACGGCGAGACGTAGCGGGTGTAGTCACCGAGGAGCGTGATGAAGGCGATGGGGCCGGACAGCCCCGCCGCCACGGCCGCCAGGAACCAGGTAGGCCAGAACGAGCCCAGCAGATAGCCGCCGGCGCCGGGCAGCGCGGATGTGGTGAAGTGCGGGGCGTAGGCGAGGATCCCGAGGATCAGCAGGGCCGTCATGCCGATGGACAGCACCTTGGACATGCCGAGCAGCACCCGGTAGCCGTAGACCGCGCCCGCCACGGTCGCCGCCGCGAGAACCGCGTAGACCACGGCGTACGACACCCCGTCCGCGGGCAGCCCGACCATCCGGCCGAGCACGCCGATCATCACGTCCCCGCCGATCCACACGGTCAGCGCGGTGTAGCCGAGGGCCAGCAGCAGGCCGACGACCGAGCCGACCAGCCGGCCCCGGACGCCGAACTGGGCGCCGGAGGACGTGGACAGGTTGGTCGCGGTGCGCAGGGAGATCAGCGCCAGCGGGGCCGTCACGGCCGTACCGACGATCGTGCCCGACACGATCGCGCTCACCGACGCCCACCAGCCGAGCCCGAAGGACGGCGGCAGCCAGCCGAAGATGATCACTCCGAGGCAGAGGTTGGAGCCGAGCAGGATCGAGACGAGGTCGCGCGGACCGCTGGTCCGCTCCTCGTCCGGGATGGTGTCGACTCCGCGCTGTTCTATCGGCATGGCTGGTCTCCTTCGACGGCCGCCGGGGACTTTAGAGCGACGTTCAATGTGGGTGACCCGAATCCGGATGTCAATGTTTCCCATCCGTGAATTTACGGTTTAGAGTGGCGTTCTAAATGTAGGAAAGGCAAGGAGGTGTCGGGACGTGAGACTGACCCCCACGGAGCGTGACCGGCTGCTGCTGTTCGGCGCCGCCGAGCTGGCCCGGGCCCGCCGGGCGCGCGGCCTCAGGCTGAACGTGCCCGAGGCGACCGCGCTGATCGCGGACACCGTCTGCGAGGCGGCCCGGGACGGCAGGCGGCTCGCCGAGGCCATCGAGGCGGCCCGGTCCGTCCTCGGCCCCGAGGACGTGCTGCCGGGTGTCGCGGACGTCGTCACCGAGGTGATGGTCGAGGCGGTCTTCGACGACGGCTCGCGCCTCGCGGTGGTCCCCGATCCCATCGGGGGCGGCGGGCTGGGCGACCAGGGTCCGGGGGCGCTGCTGCCGGGTCCCGGGCACGCCGAGCCGGCGGCGGTCGTACGGCTGTCGGTCACCAACACCGCGACCGTGCCGGTCTCCGTCACCTCCCACTTCCACTTCTTCGAGGCCAACCCGCGCCTCGACTTCGTCCGGGAGAAGGCCTACGGCATGCGGCTCGCCGTACCCGCGGGCTCCTCGGTGCGCTTCGGCCCCGGCGAGAGCGTCGAGGTGGGACTGGTGCCCGTCGGCGGCGACCGGATCGCCATCGGCTTCGCCGGACTGGTCGACGGACCGCTGGACGCCCCCGGCGCGCGGGAGGAGGCCCTGCGCAGGGCCGCGGCCTGCGGATATCTGGGAGTCGATGCTCAGGGAGGACACCGATGAACCCCTACGAGTACGCCGCCACCCACGGCCCCCGCGCCGGCGACCGCATCCGCCTCGGCGACTCCGGGCTCACCGTCCGCGTGGAGTCCGACTCCCAGCGCTACGGCGACGAGTTCCTGGCCGGCTTCGGCAAGACCGCCCGTGACGGACTGCATCTGAAGGCCGCCGCCGTCCGCGAGACCTGTGACGTCGTCATCAGCAACGTGGTCGTGATCGACGCCGTGCAGGGCATCCGGAAGGTGTCCATCGGCATCCGGGAAGGCCGGATCCGCGCCATCGGGCGCGCCGGCAACCCGGACACCCTCGACGGCGTGGACGTCGTCGTCGGCACGGGTACGTCGATCGTCTCCGGTGAGGGACTGATCGCCACCGCCGGTGCCGTCGACACCCACGTCCATCTGCTCTCGCCCCGGATCATGGAGGCCTCCCTCGCCTCCGGTGTCACCACGATCATCGGGCAGGAGTTCGGCCCGGTCTGGGGCGTCGGCGTCAACTCGCCCTGGGCGCTGCGGCACGCCTTCAACGCCTTCGACGCCTGGCCGGTCAACATCGGCTTCCTGGCCCGGGGTTCGTCCTCGCACAGCGCCCCCCTGATCGAGGCGCTGGCGGAAGGCGGGGCGAGCGGCTTCAAGGTGCACGAGGACATGGGCGCCCACACCCGCGCCCTGGACACCGCCCTGCGCGTCGCCGAGGAGCACGACGTCCAGGTCGCCCTGCACAGCGACGGGCTGAACGAGTGCCTGTCGGTCGAGGACACCCTTCGCGTCCTCGAAGGAAGGACGATCCACGCCTTCCACATCGAGGGCTGCGGCGGCGGACACGTGCCCAACGTGCTGAAGATGGCCGGTGTCCCGAACGTCATCGGCTCCTCCACCAACCCCACCCTGCCCTTCGGCCGGGACGCGGTCGCCGAGCACTACGGCATGATCGTCTCCGTCCACGACCTCAAGCCCGACCTGCCCGGCGACGCCGCCATGGCCCGCGACCGCATCCGCGCCGGCACCATGGGCGCCGAGGACGTACTGCACGACCTGGGCGCGATCGGCATCACCTCCTCCGACGCCCAGGGCATGGGCCGCGCCGGAGAGACGGTCCGCCGTACGTTCGCCATGGCCGGCAAGATGAAGGCCGAGCTGGGGCCCCTTCTTCCCCATGGCGGGGAGGGCGGCGACTGCGAGGGCGACGACAACGCCCGCGTCCTGCGCTACATGGCCAAGCTGACCGTCAACCCGGCCATCGCACACGGCCTTGTCCATGAGGTGGGCTCGATCGAGGTCGGCAAGCTCGCCGACATCGTGCTGTGGCGCCCGGAGTACTTCGGCGCCAAGCCGCAGCTCGTCCTCAAGTCCGGCTTCCCGGCGTACGGCGTGGTCGGCGACCCCAACGCGGCCACCGACACCTGCGAACCCCTCGTGCTCGGGCCGCAGTTCGGGGCGTACGGCGCGACGGCGGCCGACATCTCGGTGGCGTTCGTCGCCCAGGCCGCCGTGGACCAGGGCGACGACCGGATGCCCACGCGCCGGCGCAGGGTCGCCGTGCGCGGCACGCGCGGCATCGGCCCGGCCGACCTGCGGCTGAACGCCCGTACCGGAGCGGTCGACGTCGACCAGCGCACCGGACTGGTCACCCTCGACGGCGACCCGCTGCGCTCCGCGCCCGCCGACTCCGTCTCCCTCAACCGTCTGTACTTCCTCTAAGGATCACCATGTCTGCTGCCGCCGACGGCTTCCGTATGCCCGCCGAGTGGACCCCGCACGAGCGCACCTGGATGGCGTGGCCGGGCCCCAACCCCACCTTCGACGACCCGGACGACCTCGCCGCCTCCCGCGTGGCCTGGGCGTCCGTGGCCCGCGCGATCCGCCGCTTCGAGCCGGTGACCGTGGTCTGCGGCCCCGGCGGGTCGGCGGAGGCACGGGCGCTGCTCGGTGACGGCGTCGACACCGTCGAGCGGGACCTGGACGACGCCTGGATGCGGGACATCGGCCCCACCTTCCTGACCAACGGCAAGGGCGAACTGGCCGCCGTGGACTGGACGTTCAACGGCTGGGGCGCCCAGGACTGGGCCCGCTGGGAGCACGACGCGAAGATCGCCGCGTATGTCTCCGACCTCGCGGGCGCGAAGACGTACGCCTCGAAGCTGGTCAACGAGGGCGGCGCGATCCACGTCGACGGCGAGGGCACGGTCCTGCTGACGGAGACGGTCCAGCTGGGTCCCGAGCGCAACCCGCACTGGACGAAGGAGCAGGTCGAGGCCGAGATCCACGCCCACCTCGGCACCAGCAAGGCGATCTGGCTGCCGCGCGGCCTCACCGGCGACTACCCGCCCCACGGCTTCGGCACCCTCGGCCACGTGGACATCGTGGCCGCCTTCGCCCGGCCGGGTGTCGTGGTGGCGCACTCCCAGCCGGACCCCGCCCACCCCGACCACGAGGTCACCAAGGAGGTCATCGGCATCCTGCGCTCCCAGACGGACGCCCGGGGCCGCGCCCTGGAGGTCGTGGAGGTACCCGCGCCGACCGTCCTGGAGGCCGACGGCCACTGGGCCGACTACTCCTACATCAACCACTACCTCTGCAACGGCGGCGTCGTGCTCTGCGGCTTCGACGACCCGCGCGACGAACTGGCCGCCGGGATCTTCCGCCGCCTCTTCCCCGAGCGGACGGTGACCCTGGTGGACGCGCGTACGATCTTTGCGGGTGGCGGCGGCATCCACTGCATCACCCAGCAGCAGCCGAAGGTCTGATCATGTAGGAGAGTCACAGATGGCCGGTGCGGCACGGACGCGGAAAAACGCGCCGCCGCGCGAGGAGGTACTCGCCGCCGCCATGGACATGATCGCCGAGCGCGGTCTGGAGAAGCTCACCATGGCGGCGCTCGGCCGCGAGGTCGGGATGAGCAGCGGCCATCTCCTCTACTACTTCCACTCCAAGGACGAGCTGCTGCTCCAGGCGCTGGAGTGGAGCGAGGGCCGCCTCGGCGCGGAGCGCGGCCGCCTGCTCACCGGTCCCGGGACCGCCCGTGAGCGCCTCGCCGCCTACGTCGACCTGTACGTTCCCGACGGCCACCGCGACCCCCACTGGACCCTGTGGCTGGAGGTCTGGAACCGCTCCCAGAACGCCGACGACGACGCCCGCGCCCGCCAGGCCGCGATCGAGGGCGCCTGGCATCGCGACCTGGTCGCGCTGATCGCCGAGGGGGTCTCGAGGGGGGAGTTCCGGAGGGTGGACGCCGACCGCTTCGCGGCGAGGCTGCGCGCGCTGCTGGACGGGTTCTCCATCCACGTGGCGATCGGGTTGCGGGGCACTGATCGCGAGCAAGTGCTGGCACATGTACGGGAGTTCATCGAGGACGTACTTTCGGCGGGCGACGCCTGAAACCCTGTCCAGGTTGTACGCGTTCCGGCGGATTGACCCGGCTCGCCCCCTTGGGATTGCATCCCCCCTGGGCCCTCGGCGCTGGGCCGGGGGATACGCGTCAGGGGGTACGGCATGGGGAAGAGCAGCAGAGCGGGGCTGCTGGCGGTGGCCACGGTTCTCGGTCTGGCGGTTGCGCCGCAGGCCGTCGCGGCGCCGCGGCACGGCATCACCCGCATCAGCACCACGGCGGCCGGTGCCCAGTCCGCCACCGCCTCGGCCGGAGGCACCGTCAGCGCCGACGGACACTACGCCGTCTACGGCACCAAGGGCCCCGGCGGCGAAGGCTGCCCGACCGCATACGGGTGGTGCGTGTTCGTCAAGGACCTGCGCACCGGTAAGACCGTCCAGGTCCCGGGCACCGGCGTCGAGGCCTACGACCCGATGATCAGCGGCGACAGCTCCAAGGTCGGCTACACCAGCGGCACTTACCACTTCTTCCGCGCCAAGGTCTACGACCGCCGCACCGGCACACTCCAGACCCTGTGGCCCACCGACCCGCCGAAGGACAACTGGTACGAGCGCTCCGACCTCACCGGGCTGAGCGCCGACGGCCGCTACGCCGCCTACACCATCGGCAACCGCGACGGCAACGCCAACACCGCCCACCTCCTGGTCCGGGACCTGACCACCGGCACCGACGAGGTGGTGGACCAGCCCGGTCACCCCGGCTACCTCGGCGGGGGCCGGCTCAGCGCCGACGGCCGGTACGTCGCCTACAGCGCGCAGGGCAGCGGCGTCAGCGCCCTGTATGTCAAGGACCGGAGGACCGGGAGGACGCGGAGCATCGGCATCCCCGCCGGCGGCGGGGCCTCGGTCGTCGACATCTCGGCCGACGGCCGCCACGTCCTGTTCGACTTCGGTGCCTCCTACCCGGGTACGACCGTCCAGACCTACCTCGCCGACAGCCGCACCGGCCGCGCCGTACCCGTCGGACCCGAGGGAGCCACGGCCCTCGCCCTCGACCCCACCGGCCGGTACGCCCTGCTGAAGGACTCCGCCGGCGCCCTCCGCCTGCTGGACATCCGCACCGGACGCCGGCGCACGGTGGCCCCCTCGGCCGCAGCCGCCACCGCCGTACCCGGCGCCGTCACCCGCCACGGCCGTACCGTCGTCTTCACCTCGGCCGCACCGGACCTCGTCCCGGACGACACGAACGGCGTATCGGACGTGTTCGCACGCGGGCTCGGGTAGTCCGCCCGGGTAAAGGAATCGTTCGCTCCGGGGCCGGGCAGGTAACGGCCCATGGGACGACAACACTGGAAGAAGATCTGGGTCGGCTCGGCGGGCAACATGGTCGAGTGGTTCGACTGGTTCGTGTACGCGAGCTTCGCCACCTACTTCGCCGGCGCGTTCTTCCCGAGCGGCAATCCCACCGCCCAGCTCATGAACACGGCGGGCATCTTCGCCGTCGGGTTCTTCATGCGCCCCGTGGGCGGCTGGCTGCTCGGCAGGGTCGGTGACCGCAAGGGCCGTAAGGCGGCGCTGACGCTGACCGTCACGCTGATGTCGGCGTCGGCGATCCTCATCGCCGTCGCGCCCACCTACGCGGTCGCCGGCTACGGCGGCGCGCTCGTGCTGCTCGTCGCCCGCCTGCTGCAGGGACTGTCGGTGGGCGGCGAGTACGCGGCCAGCGCCACCTACCTGACCGAGGCCTCGGCCCCGGGGAACCGCGGCTTCGCCTCCAGCTTCCAGTACGTGTCGATGACCGCGGGCCAGATCCTCGGCCTCGGCATCCAGATCATCCTCCAGCGGACCATGTCCGAGAGCGCCCTGCACAGTTACGGCTGGCGCATCCCGTTCGTCGTCGGTGCGCTGGGCGCCGCCGTCATCTTCTATCTGCGCCGCACCATGCTGGAGACCGAGGTGTACGAGGAGGACGCCTCGCACGCCGAGGAGCGCGGCACGCTGCGCGCGCTGTGGCAGCACCGGCGGGAGGCGTTCCTGGTCATCGCCCTCACCATGGGCGGCACGGTCGCGTACTACACGTACACCACGTACCTGACCAAGTACCTGTCCAACTCGGCCGGCCTGTCCAAGCAGACCGCGACGCTCGTCTCCTTCACGGCGCTGATCGTCTTCGCCTGCCTCCAGCCGCTCGCGGGCCGGCTGTCCGACCGGATCGGCCGGCGCCCGCTGCTGATCACCTTCGCGGTCGGCTCCACCTTCCTCACCGTGCCGATCATGACCCTGCTCAAGCACGCGAACGGCTACTGGCCCGCACTCGGCCTCGCCCTGCTCGCGCTGATCGTCGTCACCGGCTACACCTCGATCAACGCCTGTGTGAAGGCCGAGCTGTTCCCGACCGGCATCCGCGCCCTCGGCGTGGCCCTGCCGTACGCCATCGCCAACGCCCTCTTCGGCGGTACGGCGGAATACGTCGCGCTGTGGTTCAAGAACGCCGGGATCGAGTCCGGCTTCTCCTGGTACGTGGCCGGCTGTGCCGCCGTGTCCCTGGTGGTGTACGTCACCATGCGTGAGACGAAGGACCTGGACCTGGCCCGGGCGAGGGACCGTTCGGATTCCAGTCTGACGACCGCATCCTGAGACGGGCGCTGAGCCGGGGGCGGGGCTGTGCCAGACTTCCCCCGTGCTCTCGTTCGCCATGATTATTGGCAGCAGGCGCGCCGGTCCGCAGTGACCACACGTACGACCAGGTACGGGTGGCCACCGTCGTCCTCGACCCGCGCGCAGACCTCTCGCACCCGCGAGGGGTTTTTTCGTTTTCCGGCCCACCTTCAGCCGGGGGCGGAGCGCGAGGGACCATTGGGGGGACGGTGGAGCCGGTCATTCCGGTAAGACCGAAGATCCACAATCAGGAGCCTTGAGACCATGACCGAGACGGCAACCAGCGAGCTCGACGACTCGTTCCACGTCTTCGACACCACCCTGCGCGACGGCGCGCAGCGCGAGGGCATCAACCTCACCGTCGCGGACAAGCTCGCCATCGCACGGCACCTGGACGACTTCGGCGTGGGCTTCATCGAGGGCGGCTGGCCGGGCGCGAACCCCCGGGACACCGAGTTCTTCGCCCGCGCCCAGGCCGAGATCGACTTCCAGCACGCCCAGCTGGTCGCCTTCGGCGCCACCCGCCGCGCGGGCGCCAAGGCCGCCGAGGACCCCCAGGTCAAGGCCCTGCTCGAGTCCGGCGCCCCGGTGATCACGCTGGTCGCCAAGTCGCACGACCGGCATGTGGAACTGGCCCTGCGCACCACCCTGGACGAGAACCTGGAGATGGTCCGGGACACCGTCTCCTACCTGCGCGAACAGGGCCGCCGGGTCTTCGTGGACTGCGAGCACTTCTTCGACGGCTACCGCGCCAACCCGGAGTACGCGAAGGCGGTCGTCCGTACGGCGGCGGAGGCCGGCGCCGACGTGGTCATCCTCTGCGACACCAACGGCGGCATGCTCCCCGCCCAGATCCACGCGGTCGTCTCCACGGTCCTCGCCGACACCGGCGCCCGGCTCGGCATCCACGCCCAGGACGACACCGGCTGCGCGGTCGCGAACACCCTGGCCGCCGTGGACGCCGGCGCGACCCACGTGCAGTGCACGGCGAACGGCTACGGCGAGCGCGTCGGCAACGCCAACCTCTTCCCGGTGGTCGCCGCCCTGGAGCTGAAGTACGGCAAGAAGGTGCTGCCCGAGGGCAGGCTCCGCGAGACGACGCGGATCTCCCACGCGATCGCCGAGGTGGTCAACCTGACTCCCTCCACCCACCAGCCGTACGTGGGAGTGTCCGCCTTCGCCCACAAGGCCGGCCTGCACGCCTCCGCGATCAAGGTCGACCCGGACCTGTACCAGCACATCGACCCCGAGCTGGTCGGCAACACCATGCGGATGCTGGTCTCCGACATGGCGGGCCGCGCCTCCATCGAGCTCAAGGGCAAGGAGCTGGGCATCGACCTCGGCGGCGACCGCGAGCTGGTCGGCCGGGTGGTCGAGCGGGTGAAGGAGCGCGAGCTCAAGGGCTACACGTACGAGGCGGCGGACGCTTCGTTCGAACTCCTGCTGCGCGCCGAGGTCGAGGGTCGCCCCCTGAAGTACTTCGACGTGGAATCCTGGCGGGCCATCGTCGAGGACCGCCCCGACGGCACCCACGCCAACGAGGCCACGGTCAAGCTGTGGGCCAAGAAGGAGCGGATGGTCGCCACGGCGGAGGGCAACGGCCCGGTCAACGCCCTCGACCGCGCCCTGCGCGTGGCCCTGGAGAAGATCTACCCGCAGCTCGCCGCGCTGGAGCTGGTCGACTACAAGGTCCGCATCCTCGAGGGCAAGCACGGCACCCAGTCCACGACCCGCGTCCTGATCTCCACCACCGACGGCACCGGCGAATGGTCCACGGTCGGCGTGGCGGAGAACGTCATCGCCGCGTCGTGGCAGGCGCTGGAGGACGCGTACACGTACGGGCTCCTGCGGGCGGGTGTGGAACCGGCCGAGTAGGCACAGTGGAGGCATGACCTCACACGAGAGCGGCCCCCTCGCCGGAGCCCGCGTGGCCACCCGGCTGCCGGCCGCAGACCTGGACCGGGCCCGGCGCTTCTATGCCGGGACACTCGGCCTGGAGCCCGTGGACGAACGCCCCGGCGGGCTCCTCTACCGGTGCCAGGGCGTGGACTTCGTCGTGTTCCGCTCGACCGGAACCTCGCCCGGCACCTTCACCCAGATGGCCTTCGAGGTGCCCGACCTCGATGCGGCCGTGGCCGAGCTGAAGCGCCGAGGCGTGGTCTTCGAGGAGGTCGACGTCCCCGGTATGCGCACCCGGAACGGCATCGCCGACATCGAGGGCAACTACCCGAGCAAGGGCGCACGCGGCGAGCGGGGGGCGTGGTTCCGGGACAGCGAGGGGAATCTGCTCGGCATCGGCCAGCCGGTCGGATAGTCACGGCGCTCGCCAGATGTTGTCGAACGCCGCGTTCTCGATACGCCGGCGCGTGCGGACCGCCTCCAGCTCGTTCACCGCGTCGCCCACCGCCGCCAGGACCGTGACCACGGCCTCGTCGGCGGGGGCCTCCGCCGGGCGCTCGCTCTCGATGCCCAGGGCGGCGGCGAGGCCGGCGAGGACCGGCTCGCGGGACCACCACCGGTCGGCGGCGTGCTGCCGGGCCGGGGTGTCGGCGGGGGTGCTGTCCCCGCTGCGCCGGGACAGCCAGTGCCGGCGTCTGCCGGTGAGCTGTCCTGCGCGTTCCAGTACGTCACGATAGGCGGCGGCCAGCCCGCGCCCCCGGCGCCACAGCCAGTCCTCGACGGTCTCGTACGGCTCCCGTCGCTCGAGCGCCGCCCCGGCCTCGTCCAGCATCCGTTCACCGGTGGTCAGGGCGGGACCCGGGACGATGCGCTCACCGTCCAGGGTGAGCGCCCGCGCGCCGAGCAGGTCGACGAGTTCGGCGCCCGCGAGCGCCAGCGACAGATCGCCCTGCTCGACGGGGTGCTCACCGGGCACGTCGAGGCTGACGAGGAACAGATCCTGCGGTGTGGTCATATCCCTACCTTGTGCCAGTCAGAGCCGAAGCGCAGGTGGTAGCCGCCTTGTTGATATGTCCTATTTTGCAGGGCGTCGGGTAGCTTCGAACCATGAAGGCCGTCTCGCGGACCCGCAGCCTGTCCCTCCTGCTGCTGGCCGCCCTCGCCCTGCTCCTGGCGACCCCGTTCGCGCCCCGGGCCGCCGCGGACGCGAGCATCTCCACGATCGCCCGCGCCCTGCGCGCGAGCCCCGTCTACGTCGACCCGGCCGCCGCGTCCCAGCTGGCGAAGGCGGACGCCGACGCGCTCGCGAAACAGATCAAGAACGCGAACAAGCCCGTGTTCATCGCGGTGCTCCCGGCCGGCTATCCGACGGCGAACCTCTTCTCCAGCCTCCGCGCGGCCACCGGCATCACCGGCCTGTACGGCATCCGCCTCGGCGACCGCTTCGACGCCCGCGCCGACTCCTCGGTCATGCCGACGACGGCCCGGCGGAACCTGGTGAACAGCGTCCAGGGCGAACCGGCCAGGACCCAGCTCGCCGACTTCACCGACCGCGCGCTGCTCACGGTCCGCGGCCACGCCCCCAGGAGCTGGGGCGGCTCCTCCGGTTCCGGCGGGGTGTCCGGTACGGCGGTGATCGTCACGGGTGCCGTCCTGGTGGCCGGCGGCGCGGGCGCGTACGCGCTGGTGCGGCGCAGCCGCCGGCGCCGCGCGGAGGAGCAGCGGGCCGCCCTCGACCGGCTGCGGGTGGTCGTGGACGAGGACATCACCGCCTTCGGCGAGGAACTGGACCGCCTCGACTTCCATCCGGCGGAGCCCGGCGCCGACGACGCGATGCGCGCCGACTACGAGCGCGCCCTCGACGCCTACGAGACCGCCAAGCAGCGCATGTCCGAGGCGCGGCGCCCGGAGGACGTCCGCACGGTGACCGAGGTGCTGGAGGACGGCCGCTTCTCCCTCGCCCAGCTCGCCGCCCGCCGCGAGAGCCGCCCGCTGCCCGAGCGCCGGCCGCCCTGCTTCTTCGACCCGCGCCACGGCCCCTCGGTCGCCGACGCCCCCTGGACCCCGCCGGGCGGTGCCCCGCGCCAGGTCCCGGTCTGCGCGGCCGACGCCACCCGGCTCAAGGACGGCCGCGACCCGGTGATCCGCGAGGTCGACACGGAGTACGGCCGCCGCCCCTACTGGGACGCGGGCCCCGCCTACGGCCCCTGGGCGGGCGGCTACTTCGGCGGCGGCATCCTGCCCGGCCTGCTCGTCGGCACCCTCCTCGGCAGCGTGATGGCCACCCCGTCGTACGCGGCCGACTACGGCACCGGCTACGGCGACTTCGGCCCCGACTCCGGCTACGACGGCGGCTTCCAGGGCGGAGACGACTCCGGCACCGACTTCGACGCCGGGGACTTCGGGGGCGGGTTCGGGGACGGCGGGGACTTCGGCGGGGGAGGGGGAGACAACGGCGGGGACTTCGGCGGGGGGTTCTGAGCGCCGTCAGTCCTCTGCGTTCTGCTCCAGCGCCCCCAGCCGCTCCATCACCGCCGCCGCCAGGGCCAGCACCCCGCGCTCCGTCTCACCGAGCGTGCCCAGGGCCCCGGCGAGCCAGGCGTCCCGCTCGGCCATGTCCCGCTCCAGCGCCCGCCGCCCCGGCTCGGTCAGCGACAGCACGGACTGACGCCGGTCGTCGGTGCCCCGCTCCCGGGCGATCAGCCCCTCGGTCTCCAGCTCGGCGTAGACCCGGGTGAGTGACTGGGGCCGTTGCCGTTCCGCCGCCGCGATCTCACCGGGGGTCGCCGGGCCGTGCCGGTGCAGATGACCGAGCACGACGAGCTGGTTGAGGCTGAGGCGGCCCTCCCCGCGCTCCTGCCGCAGACGCCGGTTGAGCCGGACGACGGCGCGACGGAGACGGGCGGCTTCGGAGAGATGATCCATGAGGAGATGGTACGCAAAACTTATTAGTACGCGCTCACCTATCGCTGTATCGTCAACGAGTGCGCTTAAAACTCATACGCAATGCGTACGAAGCCGTGCTGACGATGACGGCGGTTCTGCTCTGCTGGGGCATCTCCCTGTGGCTGGAGGGCGCGGCCGGACTCCACACCGACGTGCTCGTGCTCGCGGTCGCGCTGCCCCTCACCCTGTCCTCGACCCAGCGCACCGCACCGACGAGCCGCAGGCTCACGGCGCTGGTGCTGCTGCCGGTGACGGTCGCCGGAGCCCAGTTCCTGGGCCGGCTGATCATGCACCACTACGCGGTGGGCGCGGCCGCGTTCACGGCGGGCATCTCCCTGTGCATCTGGATCCGCCGCTACGGCCCTACGGCGACCAAGCTGGGCACACTACTGACCCTGCCGTTCGTGGCGCTGCTGATCGTCCCGGGCCCGGCGCTGCCCCCGGCGGCGGAGAGCGGACTGGTGAGCTGGTTCTGGTCGGCGGTGATCGGCCTGCTGGCGTGCGGGTGCGTCTGGCTGGTCCAGTCCCTCGCCGACCGCTACGGCCCCTGGCGCCCGGACCCCGAACAGCCCACGCCCCACCGGCCCTCCCACCTCCACCCACGCCCCAGCACCCGCATGGCACTGCAGATGGCGGCCGGCGTGGCCCTGGCCTTCCTCTGCGGTCGCCTGCTGTTCGACGACCACTGGCCGTGGGCGGTGCTCACGGCGTACGTGGCGGCGAGCGGCAACCGGGGCCGAACGGACGTCCTCCGGAAGGGAGTCGAGCGCTTCGCCGGTGCGACGGCGGGCACGCTCCTGGGCACCGGTGTGGCAGCGGCGGGCATCACCGGCCGGGCGTCGGTGGCGGCGATGTTCGCGGTGCTGACCGTGGCCCTGTGGCTGCGCCCGCTGAGCTACGCCTACTGGGCAGCCGGAATGACCACGGCCCTGTCCCTGCTCCTCGGCTACTTCGGCCAGAACGCGGTGAGTCTGCTGCCGACCCGCCTTGCCGCTATAGCCGTGGGCGCGGCGTTGTCGGTGGCGGCGGCCTGGTGGCTACTGCCGGTTCAGCGGCGGATGCGGCCCCAGCCGTCGGAGCGCGCGGGCGTCGACGTTCAGGACGTACGTCCCGTGCCAACGCCCGTCGTCACGCCGCCCGCACATGAGGTCGATCCGTAGCTCCTGCTCCGCGAACATTCAGCAGGCGATGCCGTCAAGGAACTCACTCCAGGTGTCGGGGGAGAGGGTGAGGACGGGGCCGGTGGGGTTCTTGGAGTCGCGGACGTGGACGGTGGCGGGGTGGGTGGCAACCTCGACGCAGTTGCCGCCCTCGCTGCCGCTGTAGCTGGACTTGAACCATGCCAGTGCTGCGGTGTTCATGACTCTCCAAGCAGTCCATTCAGGAGGCGCACGCTCTCGTCGGGAGAGAGCGCCTGTGACCGCCTTCCCCTGCTGGACCGGGGCATGGCCGAGCAGGTCTGGAAGAGTTCCCGGTCGCGCTTCCTCTCTGCCGTCGTGGGGCCGCACTTCGAGCAGATCTGTCGCGAGTGGGTGACCCACTTCGCGGCGCCGGAGACCTTCGAGGGCATGCCGATCGACGTTTCCTGCGGCACGGTCCCGGGCCGGACGGCGCGTACGAGCCACGAGGTCGACGTCGTGGTACGAGGTGCCGTGGGCCAGGACAACGGGAAGTCGACACCTCGGCCGTACGTCTCGCCTGCTACAGCGGTGCGGGCTTCACGGACGGGCTGCGTGCCGCCGGGGAGCGGGGAGATGCGGTGCTCGTGGACCTGAGGCGGCTGTACGAAGGCGAATGAGGTCCGGGCCGGGGCGCATGACCGACCCCGGCCCCCGGACCGAACCGCCCTCAGACCTCACGCGTTCTTGATCGCCGAGATGTCGAAGTTCAGCTTGATCTTGTCGGAGACGAGGACGCCGCCGGTCTCCAGGGCCGCGTTCCAGGTCAGGCCCCACTCCGAGCGCAGGATCTCGGTCTTGCCCTCGAAGCCGACGCGCTCGTTGCCGAAGGGGTCCTTCGCGGCGCCGTTGAACTCCAGGTCGATGGTGATCTGCTTGGTCGTGCCGAGGATGGAGAGGTCGCCGGTGATGCGGTAGTCGTCGCCGCCGAGGGCCTCCGCCTTGGTGGAGCGGAAGGTCATGACCGGGAACTCGTCGATCTTGAAGAAGTCCGACGACTTCAGGTGCCCGTCACGGTCGGCGCTGCCGGTGTCGACGCTGGCCATCTGGATGTCGAGGCCGGCGGTGGACTTGCTCGGGTCCGCGCCGTCCAGGTGCAGCGAGCCCGTGAAGTCGTTGAAGACGCCCTTGACGTTGGTGACCATGGCGTGCCGGGCCGTGAAGCCGATCGTGGTGTGGGCCGGGTCGATCGTGTAGTCACCGGTCAGCGCGGTCAGGTCGGCGTCCGTGCCGGTGCTGGTCGCGGGGGTGGTGGCCTTGCGGCTGAAGATGCCCATGTTGTGCTCCAAAAAAGTGTCTGTTGAACGTTAAACGAACTCGATGGATCCGACGGTAGACCCATTCAGTTCGGTTTTCAACATCATCCGCAACGTATCTTCATCGTCGCACTCAGTGATGCCGCGCGCCCCCTGGCGGCCCGCGCGGAACTCGGGCACCATCCCGGGCATGCGCAGGACCGGACCGACCCGACGCGCTCTCCTGCTGGCCGCCGCCCTCACCCCCGCCCTGGCCTCCCACGCCTCCGCGGACGGCGATCCCTACGACACCCTGCGCCGCCGCTGGCTCGGCATCGCCCTCGGCGCGGGATACGACCCGGCCGCCGAGCCGTACGCCTCCCGGCTCGCCCAACTCGGCACCCTGGCAGGTGACTTCAGCAGCACCATGGCCCCCGCCCCCGACTCCCTGTGGCCCGGCCACCCCTTCGACCCGCCGTCCGGCATCACCTACAGCTACGGCCGGCTGTGGACCATGGCCCAGGCCTGGGCCCAGCCCGGCACCGGCCGCACCGGCGACCCCGCGCTCCTCGACGCCGTCCTGCGCGGCCTCGACCATCTCTCCGCCCGCGTCTACAACCCCTCGACCAGCCGCTACGGCAACTGGTGGGAGTGGCAGATCGGCAGCCCCCGGCTGCTCATGGACATCACCGCCGCCCTGTACGACCAGCTCGGCGCGGCCCGCATCGCCTCGGCCTGCGCGGCCGTGGACCACTTCATCCCGGACGCGATGCTCACCGACTACTCCGGCACCTCCACCGGAGCCAACCGCGTCGACCTCGCCCGCTCCGTCGTCCTGCGCGGCATCCTGGGGCGTGACGACGCGAAGATCTCCCTCGCGCGGGACGCCCTCTCGCCCGTCTTCCCGTACGTCAGCCAGGGCGACGGGCTCTACGCCGACGGCTCCTTCGTGCAGCACACCTGGGTCGCCTACGCGGGGACGTACGGCCAGGTCCTGCTCGACGGCCTCGGGCGGCTGTTCGCCCTGCTCGCCGGGTCGCCCTGGGACGTCACCGACCCCGCCCGGCAGAACATCCTGGACGCCGTCGAGCACGCCTTCGCGCCCCTGATCCACGACGGGCTCGTCATGGACGGCGTCAACGGCCGTGCCGTCAGCCGGGGTTACCTCTCCGGTGACGACCTGCACCTCATGCGCAGCGACCACTTCCACGGGCAGGCACTCGTCGCCGCGATCGCGCTGCTCGCGGGCGGGGCGGGGGAGGGGCGGCGGGGGGAGTGGTACGGCCTGGTGAAGGGCTGGATCCAACGGGACACCGTCACGCCTCTTTTGACGGCCGGTCAGTTCGGTGTGGCCGATCTCGCGCGGCTGCACGCCATCGCCGCCGCGCCCGTCCCGCCGGCCGCCGAACCCCTCGGCCACCGGCTCTTCCCGGCCATGGACCGCGCCGTCCACCGCGGCTCCCGCTTCACCGCCGCCCTCTCCATGGCCAGTGACCGCATCGCCCACTACGAGTGCGGCAACGGCGAGAACCCGCGCGGCTGGCACACCGGTTCGGGGATGCTGTACTGGTGGCCGCGAGGGCGCAGTGACCAGTACACCGACTGGTTCTGGCCGACCGTCGACTGGTACCGGCTGCCCGGCACCACCGTCTCCACCCGGCGCCTCCCCGACCGTGTCGGCGGCGAGTGGGGCGCGCCCAAGCCGGACGTGCGCTGGGTCGGCGGGACGACGGACGGCACGTACGCGGCCGTCGGCCAGCACCTCAAGGGCCTCGGCTCGACCCTTCAGGCCCACAAGTCCTGGTTCTTCCTCGACGACTGTGTGGTCTGCCTCGGCGCCGGGATCACCTGTACCGACGGCGTCCCGGTCGAGACGGTCGTGGACAACCGCAACCTGGGGGAGAACGGCACCCAGGCCTTCGTACGCGGCCGGCGCTGGGCCCACCTCGAAGGGCACGGCGGCTGGATCCTGCCGTGCGGAGGCGAACTGCGCGCTCTCCGCGAGGACCGCACCGGCGCCTGGTCCGACATCAACACGGGGAGTACGTCCGAGCGGCGCACCCGGCGCTGGCAGACCCTGTGGCTCGACCACGGCACCGACCCGGCCGACGCCGGCTATGCCTACATCCTGCTGCCCGGCGCCACCCGTGCCGAGACCGAGGTCAGGGCCGCCGACGGCCGCCGACTGTGCATCCTCGCCAACGACACCGCCCGGCAGGCCGTCGCCGTCCCCCGGCTGGGGCTGAGCGCGGCGAACTTCTGGCGGGCCGGTACCGTGGGAGACCTGACCGTCTCGGGCGGGGCGAGCGTGCTCGTCGTACGCCGGGGCCGCACGGCCACCCTCCACATCGGCGAGCCGCCGCGCACGGGCGTACCGCTGGAGGTCGACTGGGACCGCCCGGTGCGCGAGGTGGTCCGCGCCGGCGACGGGGTGGAGGTGCTCTCGGCGGACGGCCGTCTGAGGCTCCGCGTCACCCCGGGGATGGCATGTGAGAGCCATGTATGTGAGGTGGCTCTCAGGTGACGCCTTTGTGCCCTCCCTACAACCCCGGCGCCCTCTGAGCAGTCGGAACGGCTGCACGTGCCGATGGTTCTGTTCACTCGTACCAGGAAAACGGGCTGGAGACTGTACGGAGTCGACGGCTCGCTTTTCTTGGTGTCCTTCGTAAGGTCACTACATGACCGTTTTGGAAGAGACGACGGGTGAACCGACCGGCGAGCCGGCGGACGCGCGCGGACGGGTCGCCGAGCTGCACGAGATCCGTGCCAGGGCCGTGGCGGGCCCGAGCGAGAAGGCGACGGCGGCGCAGCACGCCAAGGGCAAGCTGACGGCCCGGGAGCGCATCGAGCTGCTCCTCGACCCGGGGTCCTTCCAGGAGGTCGAGCAGCTGCGCCGGCACCGGGCGAGCGGCTTCGGCCTGGAGGCGAAGAAGCCGTACACCGACGGTGTCATCACCGGCTGGGGCACGGTCGAGGGCCGTACGGTCTTCGTGTACGCGCACGACTTCCGGATCTTCGGCGGCGCGCTGGGCGAGGCCCACGCCACCAAGATCCACAAGATCATGGACATGGCCATCGCGGCCGGTGCCCCGCTGGTCTCCCTGAACGACGGCGCGGGCGCCCGCATCCAGGAGGGTGTCAGCGCGCTCGCGGGCTACGGCGGCATCTTCCAGCGCAACACCAAGGCGAGCGGTGTCATCCCGCAGATCTCGGTCATGCTCGGCCCGTGCGCGGGCGGTGCGGCGTACAGCCCCGCCCTGACGGACTTCGTCTTCATGGTCCGCGAGACGTCCCAGATGTTCATCACCGGCCCGGACGTGGTCAAGGCGGTGACGGGCGAGGAGATCACCCAGAACGGCCTGGGCGGCGCGGACGTCCACGCCGAGACGAGCGGTGTCTGCCACTTCGCGTACGACGACGAGGAGACCTGCCTCGCCGAGGTCCGCTACCTGATCTCACTGCTCCCGCAGAACAACCGCGAGAACCCCCCGCGGGTGGAGTGCGCGGACCCGGTGGACCGCCGGTCGGACGTCCTGCTGGACCTGGTCCCGGCGGACGGCAACCGGCCGTACGACATGACCAAGGTCATCGAGGAGATCGTCGACGACGGCGACTACCTGGAGGTCCACGAGCGCTGGGCGCGGAACATCATCTGCGCGCTGGCCCGCATGGACGGCCAGGTGGTCGGCATCATCGCCAACCAGCCGCAGGTGCTGGCAGGCGTCCTCGACATCGAGGCATCGGAAAAAGCTGCGCGCTTTGTCCAGATGTGTGACGCTTTCAATGTCCCGATCGTCACCTTCCTGGACGTGCCGGGGTTCCTCCCTGGTGTCGACCAGGAGCACGGCGGAATCATCCGCCACGGCGCGAAGCTCCTCTACGCCTACTGCAACGCGACCGTGCCGAGGATTTCGCTCATCCTGCGCAAGGCGTACGGAGGTGCCTACATCGTCATGGACTCCCAGTCGATCGGCGCCGACCTCACCTACGCGTGGCCCACGAACGAGATCGCCGTGATGGGCGCGGAGGGCGCCGCCAACGTCATCTTCCGCCGCCAGATCGCCGAGGCCGAGGACCCCGAGGCCATGCGGGGGCGGATGGTCAAGGAGTACAAGTCCGAGCTGATGCACCCGTACTACGCGGCCGAGCGCGGCCTGGTCGACGACGTGATCGACCCGGCGGAGACCCGCGAGGTCCTGGTGAAGTCCCTGGCGATGCTCCAGTCGAAGCACGCCGACCTGCCCTCCCGCAAGCACGGCAACCCGCCGCAGTAACCGAGCGGACCCGCCGCGGCAACCCCGCGGACCCCTTTCCCACGGAGACTGAACCCATGAGCACTCCCGACATCCGCGTCGAGAAGGGCCACGCCGAGCCCGAGGAAGTCGCCGCCATCACGGCCGTCCTCCTGGCCCGCGCGGCCGCCCGCACCTCCGTCACCCCGACCCGCCGCACCCGCCCCAGGGCCGGCTGGCGCCGCCTGGAGCGCGAGGGCGGCTTCCGCGCGCCGCACAGCTGGCACTGAGCCCCGCGTTGCCCGACCGCGGCCCCGCTTCTCCCTTCGGGAGGGCGGGGCCGCGGTGCGTGGTGGGTCAGTGGACGACGACCGTCACGCCGGGGAAGTCCAGGGCGTGGGGGTCCTCCGGGAGCGTGCAGCCGCTCAGGGCCAGGCGCTCCAGCTTGGGCGGGGTGAAGTCCGGCGAGCGCAGCCAGGCGGCGACGTCGAAGTGGTGAAGACCCAGCCAGAGACCCGGCACGGCGGTCACCGTGTTCAGACCCCTCGGTATTCCCTGCTCCTGGGTGTAGAGGTCCAGGATGGCGATGTCCTGCTGTTCGGCGAGGGGGGTCAGGTCGGCGCCCGGGCTCACGATGAGGGCCAGACGCCGGGTCTGCGGTCCCAGGCGCAGGGTGCGCAGAGTCTGTGCGTCCCGCACCTCGAGCACCAGTTGCTGCAGCCGGGGAAGATCCCGGAGCACGGCTGGGTCGGACATCGGTACATCGCCGGCCAGACCGAAGAATTCCAGCTCCGGGTGGGCCCGGAGGGCGGACAGGTCGCCCCCCTTCTTCGGTGAGACGACGGACAGACTGACGAGAGGCGGCAGTTCGCCAACCGCCGTGAAGTCGTCGAGCGGATAGGCGATGGCGACGGTGTCCACGCCTCCCAGGCGGGACAACAGACGCAACTGGCCGGAGTGGGTGACGTCGACCACCCGCCCGCGCAGCGGCACCCGGCACAGGACCTGCTCCACGTAGGCTTCCGCGTCGAAGTAGCCCCAGGCGTGGATCAGCTCCTTGACGACGGCGTTCCGTTCATCGCCCACGTAACCGGCCAACAGGTCCAGCGCCTCCCTGCCTCCGATGAGCGCCACCGTCCGAACGGTCTGAGCGGCTGCCTTCTCCGTCAGCTCCCGAAGCGAGCGCGGCAACTTCGGCAAAAGGCTCGTCCCCACCGCTGCCAGCCCGGCCGGTTCCGTCGGCCGACGCGGCGGCAGCAACGCGTCGACCGCCGCATCCAGTCGGTCCGCCAGCCCCTCGGAGACCTCTGGAACCGTCTCCTGACAAGCCGCCGCCAGCAGGCGCAGCTTCCGCGCGTGCCGGTGTTCGTCCCTCGCCCGGTCCAGGATCCCGCCCAGCAGTTCCTCCCGCTGAGGCCGGTTGGCGTGGCCCGCCGCCATGATGATGGTCTCGCGCCACAGGTCGAGGTGAGCACGCTCGACCAGATTGCCGATCCGGTCTTCCTCGGCCGCTTCCTCGGCCGCGAGGTACTCCTGAAACGTGCGGTGCACGAAGTCCAGGCGGCCCACAGCGGGGGACCGCAGCACCCCGGACCGGTCCCGCAGTTGCTCCAGCACCTTGCCGCCGTTGTGCTCCTCCAGATGCCGCATCCCCGCGAGCTTCCTGCCCACATGCACGGCCGCCTGCTCCACCGCGATCTCGCTGCGATTGTTGTCCGACAACCGCCACGCCAGGTCCCGCAGCAACACCAGCTTGTCGCCCAGGCTCAGTCGGCTGTCCACCGCACTGGGCACGTTCCGGTCCGCGTCCCGCTCATGCACCAGCGTGTGCAGCGCGTTCCGGTACAGCTCCATCCGGTCGCGCGGGAGTTGGCTGCCCCGGTTCAGGTGCATCGCGCACAGCATCGCCGCCAGCAACGGCGTGCCCGCCAGCGACTGCAGATGCGGCCGGTCCTTCAGACTCGTCAGCAACGACTCCTCGTAACGCGGCAGTTCCTCCACCGTGCACGGCAGCTCCTCGCCCAGCTCCCGTACCGCCTGATGCCACTGCCGTACGAAGGCCGCCAGGTCGGGCGGTGTCATCCGGTCCAGGTGGAGGGCAGTGAACTCCTCCCGGCGCAGCCAGTCCGCGCCGGCCGCCGCCGGACGTGAGGTGACGACCACCCGCACGTCCCCGTAAGCCATCAACAGCTTGTGCAGCCACTCCCGTACCCCCCGCCGCTCGGTGTCCAGCAGCTCGTCCACGCCGTCGATCAGCAACAGGGCCTTGCCGTCGGCCAGTTGACGCTCCACCCATGCCTTCGGCATCACCCCGGTGATCTGGCCGGCCACCGAGTCGAGCATCGCCTCCGGCTGGGGCAGGGCCCGCCCGCTGTACTCCCGCAGCTTCACGAGAACCGGTGTCAGGCCGTTCCAGTCGGCCAGCTCCCCGGTGAAGGCGCCGCGTGCCGCCGTGACAGCCAGCCAGCGCAGCAGCGTGGTCTTCCCCGAGCCGGCCTCGCCTCGCAGCAGCACCCGCGAGGAACCTCCGAGCGCCGCCTCGACCCGCATCCCGGCGCCCTCGCCCCCACCGGTCTCCCAGTCGCTCATGTCCGGCCGCAGCAGCGGCAGCGCGTGCCTGGCCGACCGGCGCCGGGCTCCGCCCTCGTCCCCCGTCGCCCGCAGGCTGATGTACGCCACCGACAGCCGTACCTGCGCGGCCGCCCGGTCGGACGTACGACGGAATAGCTCGACCTCGTCCAGGCCGGTGCTGACCAGCTCCAGATACCGGCGCCGGAACCCCCCGTCCCGGTCCGTCCCCTCCGGCGCGAACAACGACCGGTCCGGCAGCCGCTCCAGTACCCGGGCGATCTCCGCACCCAAAGACGTCGTACGACCGAGCAGTTCGGTCAGCGCACGCTCCTCGTACACCGGCAGACCCTGCACGATCCGCACGTAGTACTCGACGCACTCCGCGAACAGCACCTCGTACAGCCGGGTCTCCGCCTCACCGAACCCCACCGGTGGCCCAACTGCTCCCGTCACCCGCCGCACGAGCTCCGCCGGATGCGCGTCCGCGGCCAGGATCGCCTCGTCCGACAGATCCGCCGCCCCGAACGTGTCGCAGACCCCGTCGATCACCGCCTGCCGGCTGCTCTCCTCCAGCCCCCCGAACTCCCGCTCCAGGAACGGCGCCAGCCGGTCGTACACCGCGTCCGCGATCTCCTCGAACTGGCGCCGCACGCCCCGCTGGTACCGGAGCCCCGACACTCGCAGCCGTATCAGCTCGGACATCTCCAGCCGGCGATCCTGCTCCCGCCGCCTGCCGCCCAGCCACATGTCGGCCGCGGCCTTCGCCACGGTCGTCCCCAGCCGTAACGCCGCCGCCTCAGCGCTCATCGCATGCCCCCTCCGGTGTGGTGACCAGTGTGGCAGCCGGGTACGACAAAGGGGCCCTTCCGGAACGGAAGGGCCCCCTTGTACAGAGACTCGCTAGCGCAGGCGGGCCATCAGCGCGTGCTCCACCAGCGTGATCAGCGCCGACTTCGCGTCCGCGCGGTGGCGGGCGTCCGTCGTGATGATCGGGGTGTCGGGGCCGATCTGGAGGGCCTCGCGGACCTCGTCGGGGTTGTACGGCTGGTTGCCGTCGAAGCCGTTGAGGGCGATCACGAAGGGGAGGCCCGAGTTCTCGAAGTAGTCGACCGCGGGGAAGCAGTCGGCGAGACGGCGGGTGTCCACCAGGACGATCGCGCCGATCGCGCCGCGTACGAGGTCGTCCCACATGAACCAGAAGCGGTCCTGGCCCGGTGTACCGAAGAGGTAGAGGATCAGGTCCTGGTCGAGGGTGATGCGGCCGAAGTCCATGGCCACCGTGGTGGTGGTCTTGTCTCCGGTGTGGGTGAGGTCGTCGATGCCCGCGGACGCGGACGTCATGACGGCCTCGGTGCGCAGCGGGTTGATCTCCGAGACGGCGCCGACGAACGTGGTCTTGCCCACGCCGAAGCCGCCCGCCACCACGATCTTCGCTGAGGTGGTGGAGCGGGAAGGACCGCCGCTAGAGCTTGCGAAGTCCACTGAGCACCCTTTCGAGCAGTGTCACGTCTGGCTGGCCACCGGCGTTCTCGTCGCCGCCGGGCTGATGGATGGCGACCAGGCCCGCCTCCGCCAAGTCGGCGACGAGGATCCTGGCCACGCCGAGGGGGATCGTCAGGAGCGCGGAGATCTCGGCTACCGACTTGATCTCACGGCAGAGGTTGCAGATCCGCTGATGCTCGGGCAGCTGGCCCTGCATCTGGTGCGGAGCGGCGGTGGTGTGCACCAGTGCCTCGATGGCGAGCTGGTAGCGCGGGCGGGTCCGGCCGCCGGTCATGGCGTACGGACGCACCAGGGGGTTGTTCGATGCGGTCGCGGGGGCCGGCTCGGGGCGGCGCTGCGGTTGCACCGGCTGGATGCGGGGGGCCGGTGGCTGGTCGTACGGCGACGGACCGGGGCCCTGCGGTGCGTACGGCTGCCGGTGGCTCGGTGCGGAGGGGAAGTTGTACCGGTTCGCCGAGCCGTCGCCCTGGCCCTGGCCCTGGCCAGGGCCGTACGACCAGTTGCCCGTATGCGAACCGCCTGGGGGTGTTGCCACTTTCTCTCCTCCTCCGACTGCGCCGGGCACCCATCACTGTGGAGCCGCGTCCCGAAACCTTACGGCCCCGGGACGCGAATACGCACCGTCCGATTATTAGTTGAGAAGGCTCCCCTGGAGCTCCGCACGGAGATCCGGGGTCAGGACCGTGCCCGCGCGGTCCACCAGAAGGGCCATCTCGTACCCGATGAGGCCGATGTCCGCTTCCGGGTGGGCCAGAACCGCGAGCGAGGAGCCGTCGGATACGGACATGATGAAGAGGAATCCCCGCTCCATCTCCACAACCGTCTGGTTCACGGCGCCTCCCTCGAAGATCCGGGAGGCGCCTGCCGTCAGTGACGTCAGACCGGATGCGACGGCCGCGAGCTGGTCGGCTCGGTCGCGGGGGAAGCCTTCGGACATCGCCAGAAGGAGTCCGTCGGCGGAGACCACCACCGTGTGGGACACCCCCGGGGTGTTGTCCACGAAGTTGGTGATCAACCAGTTCAGGTTCTGTGCCGCCTGGCTCATCGGGCTCACACTAACGCTCCTGGTTGTAGGTGCTGTCAGGACCGAAGCCCTGGCCGTTCGTTTCACTGCCTGCGCTGCGTCCGCGCTGGACGCCCCGGCGCAGGTTGCTCAGCCTGCCCCGGACGTCCTCCGGGGCGCGGGAGACCTGTGGGCCCCCCTGGGGGGTGGTTTCGGCGGAACCCTCGACCAGATTGGCCTTGGGCACCCGCCGCGGCAGACCGGAGGCGGTGACCCCGCCTGCCTTCGGCTTCCTGAGCTGCGCGGCCTGCTGCCACCGCTCGTCGTTCGCCGAGCGCCAGGCACTGTTGCCGTTCGCTCCGGGAGCGCCCGTCGGTGCGGGCGCCGGCGCTTCCTGCTGCACACGCGCCGTGCCGTTCGCGGCACTCGAGCCGTTGGAACCGCTCGGGGCGGATCCGCGGCGGGGCAGCCCGGCGTCGGTCAGCTCGTGGGCGGCGGGAGAGGCCGGTCCCGGACGGTCGAAGCCTACGCGGTTCCGCTCACTTGCGTCATCGGCCTGCGAGGATTCCGTCTCCGGAGCGTACTGGGCCGGATAGCCGTTCGTGTAGCTGTCCTGCTGCGGCCAGTCGTCCTGGTAGGAGTGCGACTGGGCCGGCTCCTCGTACGCCGGATCGGGGTAACCGCCGCCCGCGGGTGCCGAGAAGCCGTCGTTCTGCGGCAGGCCACCGTTCGGCGCGAAGAACTGGTCCCCGTACGAGCCGTGCTGCTGCTCCTCGTACGAGACCTGCTGCGGCTCCTCGTACGACGGCTCCTGGAAGTTCTGCTGCGCCGGTTGCTGGTAGGCCTGCTGGGCCGGCTCCTGGTAGCCCTGCTGCGGCAGGTCCTGGTACGTCTGCTGCCCGTCGAACAGCGGGTCGGCGTACGGCGCGGGCGCCTCGGCCTCCTGCTGCGCGTGCTGCGGCTCGGCCGGCTGCTGCCCGTGGGACTGGGCCTCCAGGGCCGCCCGGCGCTCCTCGCGCATCAGGGAGCGGCCGACCGGGTCCAGGTCGCGGATGTCGTCGGGGACCTCCACGTACCGGCTGTCGTCGAAGCCCAGCTCGGCGGCGGTGCGCATCGGCTGCGCCTGGCCGAAGGGCTCACCCTGGAACTGCTGCTCCGGGATGATCTGCGAGACGGTGAACTCCTCGCGGTCCAGCGGCGCCTCGCCGCCACCGCCGTGCGTGATCGCGTCCGGCAGCATGACCAGGGAGGTCGTACCGGCCTGCTCGCCCGAGGGGCGCAGCTGGACGCGGATGCCGTGCCGGTCGGACAGCCGGCCGACCACGAACAGGCCCATGCGCTGGGAGATCGCGGCGTCCACGGTCGGCGGGTTGGCCAGCTTGTGGTTGATGTCCGCGAAGTCCTCGGCGGTCAGGCCGATGCCCTTGTCGTGGATCTCGATCATGATGCGGCCGTCGGGGAGACGGGTCGCGGTGACGCGGACCTTGGTCTGCGGGGAGGAGAACGTGGTGGCGTTCTCCAGCAGCTCGGCGAGCAGGTGCACGAGGTCGGTGACCGCGCGGCCGTGGATCTCGGCCTCCGGCACGCCGGACAGCTCGATGCGCTCGTACTGCTCCACCTCGGAGGAGGCGGCGCGCAGCACGTCGACCAGCGGGACCGGCTGGTCCCAGCGGCGGCCGGGCTCCTCGCCCGCGAGGACCAGGAGGTTCTCGCCGTTGCGGCGCATACGGGTGGCCAGGTGGTCCAGCCTGAAGAGGTTCTCCAGCTGGTCCGGGTCGGCCTCGTTGTTCTCCAGGTCGGTGATCAGGGTCAGCTGGCCCTCGATCAGCGACTGGTTGCGGCGCGACAGGTTGGTGAAGATCGCGTTGATGTTGCCCCGCAGCAGGGCCTGCTCGGAGGCGAGCCGGACCGCTTCGCGGTGGACCTGGTCGAAGGCGCGGGCGACCTCGCCGATCTCGTCCTTGGTGGTGATCGGGATCGGCGTGACCCGGGTGTCGACCCGGCCGGGGTCGGTGCGCGAGAGCTGGTCGACCAGCATCGGCAGCCGCTGCTCGGCGATGCCGAAGGCGGCGTTACGCAGCTGGCGCATCGAGCGGCTCATCTGACGGGCCACCGTACCGGCCAGGATGAAGGCCAGCAGCAGGGCGACCACGACGACGGCGCCGGTGATGAACGCGGAGTTCTTGGCGTCGTCGGCGATGGACGAGGCCTCGTTCACCGCCTTGTCGGCCATGCCCGACTCGATGTCGCGGTAGGCGTTGAACTTGAGCGTGTTGACCGCCCACCAGTTCTCCGCGGTGATGCCCTTCTGGGCGAGCACCGCACGCGCGGCGGGGTCGGTGGAGTCCAGCGTGGCGAGCGCCGTGACCATCTTCTGCGGGTCGGACGGCGGCGGGATGTAGTTCGGGTCCTTGGCCTTGGCCTGCTGGGCCATCCCCACGGCCTTGGTCTGGATGTCCTTCTTCTCCGCGTCCAGCTTGTCCGCGTCGGCCTGGGTGCCACCGCCGATGTACTCCTCGACGGCGATGCCCTCCAGATAGGCGTACGAGGAGATGGCGACGCGCTGGCTGGCAAGGTTCGGGGCGTCGGGGCCCGGCTTGACCAGGATGTGCATGCCGATCGACCGCTCCAGCGACAGGGCCGCCTTGGTGAGCGAGATGGCGTAGACGGTACGGCCGTAGGAGGTGATGTTGCCGGTGCCCAGACCGAGCTCGTTGGCGAACTCCATCAGCGGGTGGGCGACCTTGACGTAGCCCTCCTCGGTCTGCACGCCGGTGAACTTGGTGGTGTACGCGCCGGCGCGCAGCGTCTGCAGGAAGGGCTCCGCCTCGCGGAACAGCTTCAGCCGCCGCTCCAGGCCCGACTTGTGCGGCATGTTCTGGGCCGCCTGGTCGAAGGCGTCGGCGGCCTTGTCCGTCGCGTCACGGGCCGCCGAGACGGTCGCCTTGTCCTGGGCGGTCGCCAGCTTGCCCTTGAGCAGGGGAGCCGTGGTGGTGTCCCGCTCGCTGTAGAGGGCGTCGGCGTACGACAGCGAGGCGCGCACCAGACGGGCGGTGTTCTCGGCGTCGCGGGCCTGCTGCCAGGTGTCGATCGAGTTCTTCACCTGGAAGCCGCCCATGACGAGGCCGACCGCCACGGGTATGAGCAGGATCGCGTTCAGTCTGGTCGGTACCCGCCAGTTGCGCGGGGAGAAACGGCCGCCGCTCGGGGCCGGGGTGGCCGCCGGTTCCGCGCCGGTAACGGGGGTGGGCGCCGCAGCGCGCGGCGGCGGGGTGAAGTTGCCCCGTGCCGACGGCTCGGGACCGTTCTTGCTTCGCCTCACTCGACCAACAACCTCTCGGCGGTCGGCACCTACGTCGTGCCGCAGTCTCTCAGAGCCCGGTTCGTCATCGACCATTGAGTACGTCTTTGACTATTGGGCAGTTCAGGCATTCCAGCACGTGGACCAGTGCTCTTCCAAACAGCGGAAACCTCTGATGAGCCCCGATGTAAGCCCTAGATAAAACGGGCATAAAGAGCGAGCCCCGCCAAAAGGCGGGGCCTTCGTGAGCGCAGCGGTACAGCCTGACTGCGTCGCGTGGTGATACCCGGGGATTCCTCTGCCGAACTGTTATGAACACCGGAGCCGACCGTGTCAAAGGCCACAGTCGACTCCGGTCCGTTTACGACAACTGCCGTACGGCACGTCGTACTTGAGTACGTATGCGTGCGCTGACCTGGGCCCGCGCTACCGCAGGCGGGCCATCAGCGCGTGTTCCACGAGCGTGATCAGCGCACTCTTGGCGTCCGCGCGGTGCCGGGCGTCCGTCGTGATGATCGGGGTGTCGGGCCCGATCTGCAGGGCCTCGCGCACCTCCTCGGGCTGGTACGGCTGCTGCCCGTCGAAGCCGTTGAGGGCGACGACGAACGGCAGGCCGCTGTTCTCGAAGTAGTCGACGGCCGGGAAGCAGTCGGCGAGGCGCCGGGTGTCCACGAGCACCACCGCGCCGATCGCGCCGCGTACGAGGTCGTCCCACATGAACCAGAAGCGGTCCTGGCCCGGTGTACCGAAGAGGTAGAGGATCAGGTCCTGGTCGAGGGTGATGCGGCCGAAGTCCATGGCCACCGTGGTGGTGGTCTTGTCTCCGGTGTGGGTGAGGTCGTCGATGCCCGCGGACGCGGACGTCATGACGGCCTCGGTGCGCAGCGGGTTGATCTCCGAGACGGCGCCGACGAACGTGGTCTTGCCCACGCCGAAGCCGCCCGCCACCACGATCTTCGCGGAGGTGGTGGCCCGGCCCGCGTCAGAGCTTGCGAAGTCCACTGAGCACCCTTTCGAGCAGCGTCACGTCCGGAGCGCCGCCGTTGTTCTCGTCGCCACCAGGCTGGTGGATGGCGACCAGGCCGGCCTCGGCGAGGTCGGCGACCAGGATCCGGGCCACACCGAGCGGCATGGCCAGCAGCGCGGAGACCTCCGCGACCGACTTGACCTCACGGCACAGGTGGCAGATGCGCTGGTGCTCCGGGAGCAGTCCCATGAGCGCTGCCGGGTCGGCCGTGGTGCTGATCAGCGCCTCGATGGCGAGCTGGTAGCGCGGCCGGGTCCGGCCACCGGTCATCGCGTACGGACGTACCAGCGGCTGGTCGCCCTCGTCCCCGTACGGCTCCGCGTACGGATCATGATGGGCGGTGGGCGGGGTCATCGAATCCTCCGGGCGGGACAGCAAACAGCAAGTCGGTCAGTCGTGCCGTCTGACGGGGCCGGTGGGGGGATTGTGGCGGCCGGACGGTGGTTTGGTGAGGTGGGTGGTGCCGGGGGCGGTCAGTGAAGCAGACTGCCCTGGAGTTCGGCGCGCAGGTCCGGGGTGAGTACCGCCCCTGCGCGGTCGACGAGCAGTGCCATCTCGTAGCCGACGAGACCGATGTCGCACTCGGGGTGGGCCAGGACCGCAAGGGACGACCCGTCCGAGACGGACATCAGGAAGAGGAACCCGCGCTCCATCTCGACGACCGTCTGTGCCACGTCGCCGCCCTCGAAGATCCGGGAAGCCCCGGCGGTCAGCGAGGTCAGACCGGAGGCGACGGCCGCGAGCTGGTCGGCGCGGTCCCGGGGGAAGCCTTCGGACATCGCCAGCAGAAGGCCGTCGGCGGAGACCACCACCGTGTGCGACACCCCGGGGGTGTTGTCCACGAAGTTGGTGATCAACCAGTTCAGGTTCTGTGCCGCCTGGCTCATCGGACTCAACTAACGCTCCTGCTGGTGAGTGGGGCTCGGGAAGCTGCCGGTCTGGCCGTTGCCGGCCTGGCGACCCTGCGCGATGCCCCGACGGAGATTGGTCAGCCGGCCGCGTACGTCGTCAGGCGCACGCGAGACCTGCGGACCGGCTTGGTGCTGTTGCTGCTGAGCGGTGCCCGGGACGAGGTTCGCCCGGGGCACCCGGCGCGGCAGGCCGGAGGTGGTGATACCGCCCGCGGCGGGCTGCCGGACGCGCTCGGCCTGCCGGACGAGTTCGTCGTTCGGCGAGGTACGCCACGAGCCGGTGTTCGAGCCGTTGCCACTGACGTTGGTGCCGCCGTTGGCGTTGCGCTGTGGCGCGGGTGCCTGCGGCTGCTGCTGGGCCTGCCCGTTGTCCGCCTGCGGACCGCCGTGGAACCAGTTGGTCTCCAGCGTGTCGTACAGCGGGGTACGGCCGTCGGACGGGCCGCTGGCCGGCGGCAGCGCCTCCGGCTCACGGTGCGCCGGACGTTGCGGGTGCTGAGGCTGCTGCGCTTGCGGGGCCGGCGGGCGCGGGGCGCCGAAGTCGTCCCGGGCGGGCGGCTGCGGGCGCTCGAACTGGCCGGTGTGGGCCGGGTTCTGGCGTCCGGGCAGGGAGTGCTGCCCGGTGGAGCTGCCGTCGTAGCCGCCGCCGAAGCCACCGTCGTACGCCTGCGGAGCCGCGAACCGGCCGGTGTCCCGCGCGCCGTCATCCTGCCGCGCGGGCGCCGGGGTGCCGAAGATGTCGGAGCGGACGAACGGGTCGGAGCCCTGCGAGCCCTGCGCACCCTGCTGACCACCGTGGCCGTCGAACGGACCCGGCAGCTGCGGAGCCTCGGGACGCGCGAACTGGCCGGTCTGCTGGAGGCTGTCCGGGCGCGGGAACTGCCCGGTCTGCTGCGGGTTGTCGGGCAGGGCGAACTGGCCCGTCTGCTGCGGGTTGTCGGGCCGCTGGAACTGGCCCGTGTTCTGGGCGCCGTTGTAGCCGTTCAGGTCCGCGCGCGGGAACTCGCCGGTCGCGGACGGACCGTGGTCGTCGATCCGGGGAATCGCCGGGATCTCAGCGGTCGAGCCCGGACCCTGGCGGTCGTCGATGTGCGGCATGCGCGCGGTGTGCGAGGGGTCCTGCTCGTCGTGGCCGCGCGGAGTGTCCAGCGAGGCACGCGACAGCGGGGCACCGGAGTCGCTCCAGCCCGGGGTGCGCGGCTGCGGGTCGGCGCCGGGCAGTTCGGCCCGGAGACCGCCGCGCGGCGGCAGCTGGGGCTGACGGCCCTGGTCGGCGGGGGCGCCGGGCCGCTGCTGGCCACGGCCGCCGAAGGCGTCCTGCTGCGGCCCGCCCGGGTTCGCGGACTGCATGCCCTGCGGGGCACCGGGAGCCTGGCCGCCGAAGCCGCCCGCACCGGAACCCGCGGGCACCGGCCGGCCCTGCTGCGAACCGCCGAAACCGTCGAAACCACCGGGTCCACCGGGACCGCCCTGGGGACCGCGCGCTCCGCCCGGCGCACCGGGACGGCCGCCCTGGCCCGCGCCGGGCAGCGCGGCCCGGGGACCCTGGCCGGCACCGACCTGGCCGCGCGGGCCGGGGCCGGCACCGAGCAGACCACCGCCGGCCGGGGCGCCGCCGAGGGCACCGCCACCCGGGTTGCCGGTCTGCCGCCGGGCCGCGGCAGCGCCCGCCGCGGCCTGCGCGGCGGCGGGGCCAGTGACACCGGGCGCGCCCGGCTTGCCCGGAGCGGGCTTCTTGCCGCCCTGGGCCACATCCACGGGGAGCATGACCAGCGCGGTCGTACCACCGGAGTCGGACGGGCGCAGCTGGATACGGATGCCGTGGCGCTGGGACAGCCGGCCGACCACGAACAGACCCATGCGGCGGGACACCGACACGTCCACGGTGGGCGGCGAGGCCAGCCGCTCGTTGATCGCCGCGAGGTCCTCGGGGGAGAGGCCGATACCGGTGTCGTGGATCTCGATCAGCACGCGGCCGTCGGGCAGCGCGTGACCGGTGACCTTGACCTTGGTCTGCGGCGAGGAGAAGGAGGTCGCGTTCTCGAGCAGCTCGGCGAGCAGGTGCACGAGGTCGTTGACGACGCGGCCGGCGACTTCGGTGGTGGGCACGGAGGCCAGCTCGATGCGCTCGTACTGCTCCACCTCGGACGCGGCGGCGCGGAGCACGTCGACCAGCGGGACCGGGCGGGTCCACCGGCGGCCGGGCTCCTCACCCGCGAGGACGAGGAGGTTCTCACCGTTACGGCGCATACGCGTCGCGAGGTGGTCGAGCTTGAACAGCGAGGACAGCTGGTCCGGGTCGGCCTCGCGGGACTCCAGTTCGGAGATGAGCGACAGCTGACGCTGGATGAGGCCCTGGGAGCGGCGCGAGAGGTTGGTGAACATCGCGTTGACGTTGCCCCGGAGAAGGGCCTGCTCGGCGGCGAGGCGGACCGCCTCGCGGTGCACGTCGTCGAAGGCCGCGGCCACCTGGCCGATCTCGTCCCGGGAGTGCACACCGACGGACTCGACGGAGGTGTCGACGTCCTGCGGGTCCGACTCCGACAGCTGCTTGACCAGCTCGGGCAGCCGGTCCTGGGCGACCTTGGTGGCGGTCTCCTGGAGCCGGCGCAGCGAGCGGATCATGGACCGGGCCACGACGAAGGCGCCGACCAGCGACACACCGAGCACGAGCAGGATCAGCGCACCGGAGATGATGGCGTCCTGCTGGGTGGCGCTCTTCAGCTCGCGGGCCTTCTGCTCCATCTCCTCGAGCAGCGTGTGCTCGATCTTCTTCATCTGCTCGATCTTGGTCGAGCTGTCGTCCACCCAGTCGCGGTACGACCGCGCCGGCAGCTGCTGCATGCCGTTGGCGGACTCGAAGGCGCGCTTGGCGTAGGTGTCGGCGGTCTCGATCGTCGGGTTGCCCTCGTCGATCGGCTTGAGGAGTTCCTCGGCGTTCTGGCTGGCGTAGATCTTGCGGAAGATCGCCAGCTCGGAGTTCTCGCTCTCGTACGCCGACTGACCGTAGAGGCGGTCGTTCTCGGTGAGGTCGCCCTTGGACGCGGTGGTCGCGGGCAGCGCGGCGGCGATCGTCGCGCGCTGCACGGAGGCGTACTCCTTGGCGGTGGAGAAGGCCGCCAGGGCGCGGGTGCGGGAGATCATCTCCGGGTTGCTGGACGCCTCGGCCATGTCCTGGGACAGCGAGATCAGCTGGGTGATCAGGCGGTGGTACGACTCGATGGTCTGCGTCGAGTTGCCCGTGGCCGTGTAGGCGGACCGGCGGATCTTGGCCAGGTCGTCCAGCTGGTTGGCGAGGCCGACGAGCGCGTCGCGGACGCCCTGGAGGTTGCCGTTCTTGCTGGCCGCGTCGATCTGCTCGGAGGAGTTGAGGAAGTTCTCGCGGGCCCGGTCGGTCTTCTCCTGGTAGCCCTTGACCGTGTAGTCGGTCGCCTTCAGGCCGTGCGACAGCGGACCGGCGGACTGGTCGCGTTCCTCCTGGAGCGCGGCGGCCAGCTCGGTGGCCTGCTTGGTCATGTCCGTCAGCAGCTTCATGTTGTCGAGCTGCTGGATGTCGTTGATGTTCTGGTCGATGCGCAGCGCGCCCAGCGAGGTCGCGGCGACCACGGGGAGGGCGAGCAGCGAGACCAGACGCGTGGAGATGCGCCAGTTGCGCAGGGCCATGCGCGAGCCGCTGCCGGTCTGGCTCTTGGCGGGCTTCACGGTCGGTGTGGTGGCCCCGGAGCCGCCGCCGGTGGCCGACGCCGTGGACGATGCGGCCGGTCCCGGCGCGCCGGGACGCCCGCCGCGCTCACCGCCGTCCGGAGTCGGGGCCTGGCCCGGGTTCTGGGCGTGCTGGGGGGAGGAGCCGCCCTTCATGGGGCCAGTCCCGTTGTGCGGCTCCGGCTCCGCCGAAGCGCTGCCATCCCTCTTGAAACGTCCCTGCACTAGCGTCGCAACCTCTGGACCAGGCACCCCTCCGCGCGAACGGAGGGACACGGTGTCGGCGTCGTGGGGAGCGCCCTGAATACGCCCCCCGGTGGTCTTGAGTGACCGCCCTCGTTCCCCCTGTTCTCGCCCGCCACTCGGCGCTGCTGAGCGCCCCCTGTGCGCCGGCTCGATCCTGCGGCGGTCCGTGGAATTCCAGCACAGTGCCGGATCTCCAACAAGGGCCGGTGCCGAGCCGTGACCTGGGTGACGGAATGTGAACGTCAGGTCACGGCTCGTGGAAGCTTATCCCGTGCATATCGGGCGTATCCCGGCGAGTCGCCGGTCGGTGTCAGGTGTCCCAGTCGCCATGATCAGGAGCGGAATGATGGCTTCGGGACGTCAATGTCCGTTTCGTTAGGACGTATTGGTGGCGAGATTTGACCGGTTTGTCCGCGACGTCGTGAGGAAACTCACACGCGCCACAGCGGCGGTTGGCGCCGGTGGCGGGGAATCGGATGTTTAGCCTGACGCTTTACAAGAGGGTCGTATCTGTAAGCCCACACAGGACTAGGACGCGTACAACCGTGAAGACGACGATGATGTTCCACAAGATCGCGAACCCGCGGCGCACGACTCTGGCGCACCTGGCGGACCCGGGCGAACTGCAGATCCCCGAGCTGCCGGAGCACTCCGTCGACCTCCCGGCCCAGACGGCCAACCCGCGCCGCACCGTCCTGATGGACGTCCCGGTCGCGGCGGCAGCCGCAGAGTAGCCGACCGGCGCTCACCTTTTCCGCCGCATTGGCGGGACCGTGTTTTCGCGCGATACCGGGACCGGCTCCTCGGTGAGCCGGATTCCGGCACGCGCCCCCGGCGGCCGATATCCGTGACGCCCGCGCCGGACATCCCCGGTGTCATCGCCCGGGCCGGATTTCCGCGCACCCCGGCGACCGTCCGAAGGCACCGGCGCATACGCCCCACCCTCGCCGACGTGCCCCACGGCCCCGTGGACCGGCCCGCGCACGCCCCCGGAGGGTGCGTGCCCGGCGCATCGAGCGCCCTTCTTCTGCGCGGCCCCGCGACCTCGCCGGTGGAAATACCTGATCGGCCCGCCCGAATTCGCCGGCGGCCGAACACCGCGAACTCGGAATTCCGGCCACCCCATTCCCGTATCGGAAAAGCGGCGCCGCCACACCGTACCGGCCGAACACCGGACGTCCCGACCGGTTAACCTGAGGCGTCAGTACGCCGGTTCTCAGTGAGGGGCGCAAGGATCCCGTGCGCATCGCCAGGTTCTCCATCGACGGGAACGTCGCCTTCGGCGCGGTCGAGGGCGACAAGCAGGACGAACTCGTCCTCGACATCATCAAGGGCATCCCGTTCGCGGACTACGAGCTGTCCGGTACGAAGGTGCCGCTGAGCAAGGTCAGGCTGCTCCCGCCGGTCCTCCCCAACAAGATCGTGGCGTTCGGCCGCAACTACGGCGAGCACGCGCGCGAGCTGGGCAACGAGGTGCCCGACGTCCCGTTCGCCTTCTTCAAGCCGTCCACCTCGGTGATCGGGCCCGGCGACGACATCCAGTACCCCTCGTTCTCCGAGGAACTGCACCACGAGGCCGAGCTGGCCGTCGTGATCGGCCGCATGTGCCGCGAGGTCCCGCGCGAGCGCGTCAAGGACGTGATCTTCGGCTACACCTGCGCCAACGACGTCACCGCCCGCGATGTGCAGAAGCGCGAGAAGCAGTGGGCCCGGGCCAAGGGCTTCGACACGTCCTGCCCGCTCGGCCCCTGGGTGGAGACGGACCTGGATCTGGAGCGCGCGAACGACCTCACCGTCCAGTGCACGGTGAACGGCCGGCAGCGCCAGCTCGGCCGTACGAGCGAGATGATCCACTCCATCGAGGACCTGGTCGTCAACATCTCCGAGGCCATGACCCTGCTCCCCGGCGACGTCATCCTCACCGGGACCCCCGCGGGGGTCGGCCCCCTGAACGTCGGCGACGAGGTCGCCGTCACCATCGAAGGCATCGGCACTCTCACCAACAAGGTTGTCAAGCGTGGCTAGCGCACCCGGCTCCCCCGTCCGCGTCCGATTCTGTCCCTCGCCCACCGGTAACCCCCACGTGGGCCTGGTCCGCACCGCCCTGTTCAACTGGGCGTTCGCCCGGCACCACCAGGGCACCCTGGTCTTCCGCATCGAGGACACCGACGCGGCCCGCGACTCCGAGGAGTCGTACACCCAGCTGCTCGACGCGATGCGCTGGCTCGGCTTCGACTGGGACGAGGGACCCGAGGTCGGCGGCCCGCACGCGCCGTACCGGCAGTCGCAGCGCATGGACGTCTACGCCGACGTCGCCCAGAAGCTCCTGGACGCCGGCCACGCCTACCACTGCTACTGCTCCCAGGAGGAGCTGGACACCCGCCGCGAGGCGGCTCGGGCCGCGGGCAAGCCGTCGGGTTACGACGGCCACTGCCGCGAGCTCAGTGCCGCGCAGGTCGAGGAGTACACGGCCCAGGGCCGTACGCCCATCGTCCGCTTCCGCATGCCGGACGAGACGATCACCTTCACCGACCTGGTCCGCGGTGAGCTGACCTTCACGCCCGAGAACGTCCCGGACTACGGCATCGTCCGCGCGAACGGCGCCCCGCTGTACACGCTGGTCAACCCGGTCGACGACGCCCTGATGGAGATCACCCACGTCCTGCGCGGCGAGGACCTGCTCTCCTCCACCCCGCGCCAGATCGCGCTCTACAAGGCGCTGATCGACCTGGGCATCGCCCAGCAGATCCCGGCCTTCGGCCATCTGCCGTACGTGATGGGCGAGGGCAACAAGAAGCTGTCCAAGCGCGACCCGCAGTCGTCGCTGAACCTCTACCGCGAGCAGGGCTTCCTGCCCGAGGGCCTGCTCAACTACCTGTCCCTGCTGGGCTGGTCGCTCTCCGCGGACCAGGACATCTTCACGATCGCCGAGATGGTCGCCGCCTTCGACATCTCCGACGTGAACCCGAACCCGGCGCGCTTCGACCTGAAGAAGTGCGAGGCGATCAACGCCGACCACATCCGCATGCTGGATGTGAAGGAGTTCACCGAGCGCTGCCGCCCCTGGCTGAAGGCCCCGTTCGCCCCCTGGGCACCGGAGGACTTCGACGAGGCCAAGTGGGAGGCGATCGCCCCGCACGCGCAGACCCGTCTCAAGGTGCTGTCGGAGATCACCGACAACGTCGACTTCCTGTTCCTGGCGGAGCCGGTCTCCGACGAGGCCTCGTGGACGAAGGCGATGAAGGAGGGCTCCGACGCCGTGCTCCGCACGGCCCGCGAGAAGCTGGAGTCGGCCGACTGGACGTCGCCGGAGTCCCTGAAGGAGGCCGTCCTGGCCGCCGGCGAGGCCCACGGCCTCAAGCTCGGCAAGGCCCAGGCCCCGGTCCGCGTCGCCGTCACCGGCCGCACCGTCGGCCTGCCGCTCTTCGAGTCCCTGGAAGTCCTGGGCAAGGAGGAGACGCTGGCCCGCATCGACGCGGCGCTGGCGAAGCTGGCCGCGTAACCGAGCCGAACGCACAGGGGCGGCAACCGGAGTTCCGGTTGCCGCCCCTGTCGCGTCGGTCACTGCGCGTCGGCCTCGTCGATCAGGTAGGCGCTCTCGTCGAAGATCTCCAGCACGACGACGACCGTGATCGCGCCGGCCACCATGTACTCCAGCTTCAGGCCGGGGCCTGCATACGCCCTGCGCAGGTGCTCGTCCGGGCCGAGCGGGGCGCGAGCCGGGCAGGGTGTCGTACGTCGCACGGGCCTCGACGGTGAACTGGACGCGGTACTCGGTCATGGCACCGCGCTAGGACGTCCGTCCGTCCCGGGTCGGCCGGAAACCGTCACACCCGCTCCGCCCCGGCGTTACGGTCGGACCATGAGCATCCAAGCCGTGGTCTGGGACGTGGACGACACCCTGTTCGACTACACGACGGCGGACCGGGAGGGCATGGCCGCCTACCTCGAGGCAGAGGGGCTGCTGGCCTGGTACGGGGGGCCCGAGGAGGCGCTTGAGTGGTGGCGGGAGTGCACCGATCAGCAGTGGGCGCGGTTCTCGGCCGGTGAGAGCACCTTCGAGGGCCAGCGGCGCGACCGCGTCCGGTACTTCCTGGGTGAACCGCTCGCCGACGCGGAGGCGGACGCCTGGTTCGAGCGCTACCTGCGCCACTACCAGGCCGCCTGGCGGCTGTTCCCGGACGTCCTGCCCGCTCTGGAGGCCCTCGGCGGCCACCGGCACGCGGTGCTGTCCAACTCCAGCCTCACGGTCCAGGAGCACAAGCTGCGCACCCTCGGCATCCTCGACCGCTTCGAGGCCGTCCTGTGCGCCGCCGAGCTGGGCGTCTCCAAGCCGGAGGCCGGCGCCTTCCTGGCGGCCTGCGAGGCCCTCGGACTGCCTCCGCACGAGGTGGCGTACGTCGGCGACCACCCGGAGATCGACGGGCGCGGCGCCGCCGAGGCCGGGCTGCTGTCCGTGTGGATCCACCGCGGGACGGCCCGCGAGCAGGCAGGACAGGAGGCCGCGGCGGCGGGCCTGGTGCACCGGATCGAGACCCTCGCCGAACTCCCCGTGCTCGTCCGCGCGGATAGCCGTTTTGGAGCCCCGTCCACCTTCGGGTAATGTTCTTCCTGCGCCGAGGGGAGCGGGCCGAAAGGCCGGAGCCCCGAGGCGCTAGCTAGAACGAGGACCCCGCAGGGGCTTGAGTTCCAGTGGCCTATGGTGTAATTGGCAGCACGACTGATTCTGGTTCAGTTAGTCTTGGTTCGAGTCCAGGTAGGCCAGCTCGCAGAGCTTATCTGCAAAGCCCCCGTTGTGTAGCGGCCTAGCACGCTGCCCTCTCAAGGCAGTAGCGCCGGTTCGAATCCGGTCGGGGGTACTGATCCTGATCTTGTCGGGATCGCTAGGGCCCCCGTTGTGTAGCGGCCTAGCACGCCGCCCTCTCAAGGCGGTAGCGCCGGTTCGAATCCGGTCGGGGGTACGACTGGTCTAAACCATCATTGGTCTATGGTGTAATTGGCAGCACGACTGATTCTGGTTCAGTTAGTCTTGGTTCGAGTCCAGGTAGACCAGCTCGGACCTGCGGAAACGCAGAGTCCACGCCCCCGTTGTGTAGCGGCCTAGCACGCCGCCCTCTCAAGGCGGTAGCGCCGGTTCGAATCCGGTCGGGGGTACACACAGGGAAGGCCCTCCACTTCGGTGGGGGGCCTTCGCCGTACCCGGGCGTCACTCGAAACCGTAGCGCCGCCCCGACTCCTCCTCCTGGGCCAGTCGGCGCAGGGCCTGCAGCATCGGTTCGGTCAGCACCGAGCCGAGCACCGCCGTCTCCACCTTCTCCGCCTCCGACGGATGCGTCTCCACGAAGTCCAGGTCGAGTTTGGCCACCTCGTGCATCAACGTGGCGTAGGACGCGAGCAGTTCGTGCCCCCAGTCGTAACCGAGCCGGCGGAACGCTGCCACCGCGACCACCAGGGAGCGGTACGCGGGGGAGATCGTCGTCAGCAGCTTCGCGTTCGACCAGCCCAACCGGTCCAGCAGCTCGTCCGCCTCGCGGTGCGCCGCCCGCACGAACGCGTCGTCCTCGTCCGGCTCCGGCACCTGCGGCAGCGCCCACAGGGCCGCGCCCAGCCGGATCGTGCGGCCCAGGGAATCGTCGTCGACGTTGCGCAGCACCTCCCGGACCGTGGCCACCGGGAGCCCGCCGACCTGGATCATCGCGCGCACCAGCCGCAGCCGGCGCAGATGCTCCTCGTCGTACTCGGCCGTCGTGGCGTTGATCTGGCGGCCCGGCGGCAACAGCCCTTCGCGCAGGTAGTACTTGATCGTCGCGGTGGACACACCGCTGCGTCTGCTCAGTTCGGCGAGCCGCATGTCTTGCGCTCCTTCTCGGATAACGGCACTATCCAAGCATCGCTATTTGGATAGCGTCGCTCACCAACGAGGGGGACGTGGTCATGGTGACCCGTACGACCGCTGACGCGAAGGGCGAGGTCGTCGTCCTGTTGATCGGCATGCGCATCAACCGCTTCTGGGCGGTGCACCTGTGGCTGCCGGTGATGCTCGGGATGTTCCGCATGCTGCGGGATCTGCGGCGGGAACCCGAGCGGGGCCTGCTCAGCCGCGTCCTGCTGACGGCCTCGCCGCGGACGTACTACGTCGTGCAGTACTGGGAGTCCAAGGAGAAGCTGTACGCCTACGCGACCGCGCCCGACGCGTTTCACCACACGGCCTGGGCCCGGCTCAACCGCAAGGAGCGGGCCGGGAAGCTGCGCGGGCAGGTCGGGATCTGGCACGAGACGTATGTCGTGCCCGAGGGGGCGTACGAGGCGATCTACGGCGACATGCCGGCGTTCGGGCTCGCCGCGGCGCACGGGCAGATCCCGCTGGAGAAGCGGGGGAGGTATGCCAAGGACCGGTTCGCCTACCGGTCGCGGCAGGCGCCGGTGGCCGAGAAGACCGGCTGAACCGGGGGACGGGGGAGCGAGGAGGGCCTGCCGCGGCGTTGGGGCAGGCCCTCCTCGGTGTTCCCGGAAGGCCCTCCCTCAGCCCGAGCGGCGCAGGGCCTCGGAGAGGCGGGCGGCGGCGTCGATGACCGCCTGGGCGTGCATACGGCCGGGATGGCGCGTCAGGCGCTCGATGGGGCCGGAGACGGACACCGCGGCCACGACGCGGTTGGAGGGGCCGCGTACGGGCGCCGAGACCGACGCGACGCCCGGCTCGCGCTCGCCGATGGACTGGGCCCAGCCGCGGCGTCGCACGCCTGACAGGGCCGTTGCCGTGAAGCGGGCGCCCTGCAGGCCCCGGTGCAGGCGCTCGGGCTCCTCCCAGGCCATCAGGATCTGCGCCGAGGAGCCGGCCTTCATCGTGAGCGTGGAGCCGACGGGGACGGTGTCCCGAAGGCCGGACAGCCGTTCCGCCGCGGCCACGCAGATCCGCATGTCGCCCTGGCGTCGGTAGAGCTGCGCGCTCTCGCCGGTGACATCGCGGAGGTGGGTGAGCACCGGGCCCGCCGTCGCGAGCAGACGGTCCTCGCCGGCCGCCGCCGCCAGTTCCGCGAGGCGCGGGCCGAGAATGAAACGGCCCTGCATGTCGCGTGCCACCATGCGGTGGTGTTCCAAAGCCACGGCCAGGCGGTGAGCCGTGGGTCGTGCCAGTCCGGTGGCCCCGACCAGACCCGCGAGGGTGGCCGGACCGGACTCCAGAGCGCTCAGGACGAGGGCCGCCTTGTCCAGAACGCCGACGCCGCTACTGTTGTCCATGAAACGATACTTGCGTCTCACTCTGTGAAACGCAAGTTCAATTTTCCGTGGAACGCGCCACCCTGGAATCACACAGCGGCCCGAAGACCAACGGGCCCGGTGGCGGACGCCCGGATGCACGACACCTGGGGCGCGGGCGTCTCCTCCTCAAGATCTCTAGTTGGGCCGGCGCACGTTTGCCGGCCGGAGGGAAAGCGATGGGTAGGACACTCGCGGAGAAGGTCTGGGACGACCATGTCGTCCGGCGCGCCGAGGGCGAGCCCGACCTCCTCTTCATCGATCTGCACCTGCTGCACGAGGTGACCAGCCCGCAGGCCTTCGACGGGCTGCGCAAGAGCGGTCGCCAGGTGCGCCGCCTCGACCTCACCATCGCGACCGAGGACCACAACACCCCGACCCTCGACATCGACAAGCCCATCGCGGACCCCGTCTCCCGCGCCCAGCTGGAGACGCTGCGCAAGAACTGCGCCGAGTTCGGCGTGCGGCTGCACCCGCTCGGTGACGTCGAGCAGGGTGTCGTACACGTCGTGGGTCCGCAGCTCGGGCTGACCCAGCCGGGTACGACCGTCGTCTGCGGTGACTCGCACACCTCCACGCACGGTGCCTTCGGCGCGCTGGCGTTCGGCATCGGCACCTCGCAGGTCGAGCACGTGCTGGCCACCCAGACGCTGCCCCTGGCCCGCCCGAAGACCATGGCCATCACGGTCGACGGCGAGCTGCCCGAGGGCGTCACCGCCAAGGACCTGATCCTGGCGATCATCGCCAAGATCGGTACGGGCGGCGGCCAGGGCTACATCCTGGAGTACCGCGGCTCCGCCATCGAGAAGCTCTCGATGGAGGCCCGCATGACCATCTGCAACATGTCGATCGAGGCCGGCGCCCGCGCGGGCATGATCGCCCCCGACGAGACCACCTTCGCGTACCTCGAGGGCCGCGCGCACGCCCCCGAGGGCGCCGACTGGGACGCCGCGGTGGAGTACTGGAAGACCCTGCGCACCGACGAGGACGCGGTCTTCGACGCCGAGGTCCACATCGACGCCGCCTCGCTCTCCCCGTTCGTCACCTGGGGCACCAACCCCGGCCAGGGCGCGCCGCTTTCGGCGTCCGTCCCCGACCCGGCTTCGTACGAAGACGCTTCGGAGCGCTTCGCCGCCGAAAAGGCCCTGGAATACATGGGGTTGGAGGCCGGCCAGCCGCTGCGCTCCATCAAGGTGGACACCGTCTTCGTAGGCTCGTGCACCAACGGCCGCATTGAGGACCTGCGGGCCGCGGCCGCGCTGCTGAAGGACCGCAAAGTCGCCGACGGCGTACGGATGCTGGTCGTCCCGGGCTCGGCGCGCGTGGGTCTGCAGGCCGTCTCCGAGGGCCTGGACGTGGTCTTCAAGGAGGCCGGCGCCGAATGGCGGCACGCGGGCTGCTCGATGTGCCTCGGCATGAACCCGGACCAGCTGGCCCCGGGCGAGCGCTCCGCCTCCACCTCCAACCGCAACTTCGAGGGCCGGCAGGGCAAGGGCGGCCGTACCCACCTGGTGTCGCCGCAGGTCGCGGCCGCCACCGCCGTCCTGGGCCACCTGGCCTCGCCCGCCGATCTGTCCGACGCCCCTGCGCCCGCTGGAGTCTGAGAATCATGGAAGCCTTCACCACGCACACCGGCCGGGCCGTCCCGCTGCGCCGCAGCAACGTCGACACCGACCAGATCATCCCTGCTCACTGGCTCAAGAAGGTGACCCGGGACGGGTTCGAGGACGGGCTGTTCGAGGCCTGGCGCAAGGACCCCGAGTTCGTCCTCAACCGCCCCGAGCGGCAGGGCGCCACCGTCCTGGTCGCCGGCCCCGACTTCGGCACCGGCTCCTCCCGCGAGCACGCCGTCTGGGCGCTGCAGAACTACGGCTTCAAGGCCGTGATCTCCTCCCGTTTCGCGGACATCTTCCGTGGCAACTCGCTGAAGAACGGCCTGCTCACCGTCGTCCTCGAGCAGAAGATCGTGGACGCGCTGTGGGAGCTCACCGAGAAGGACGCGACGGCTGAGGTCACTGTGGACCTTGAGGCGCGTGAGGTGCGCGCCGAGGGCGTCACCGCCTCCTTCGAGCTGGACGAGAACTCCCGCTGGCGGCTGCTGAACGGCCTGGACGACATCTCCATCACCCTCCAGAACGAGGCCGACATCGCCGCGTACGAGGCCAAGCGGCCGTCGTACAAGCCACGCACGCTCCAGGTCTGATCCCTGGGCTGATTTCGGCCATCGCAACACCCCGTCTGTACCCCCGATCGCCACGATTGGGGGTACAGCCATGTCTGGCCCCGGACGGACCTGCGGGCTTCTTACGCTTCGCTCAACTTCCCACGTTAGACAGGGCGTTGACGGGGTAGGTGAGTGCAGTGGTCGCGGCCTCCGCAAGTGCCTGGAAGGCCATTTGAGGCGGCAGTTGCACCCTGGGCAGGCGACAACTCGCCCCAGATGGCACAATCTGTGCATGGAACACGACGGCCAACTCGAGCTCTATGCGGCGGTCGCGAACCAGCTGAAGGAAGCGCACACAAGAGTGCGCGCACTGCAAGTCCCGGAGGGCGTACGGATGGCGCTGACCCGGAAGCTGCTGGTCATTACGGCCGCGGCCAAGCACGATCTCGCCGCTGCGGAGAGGCGGCTCGAGCAGTTCAACGCGGACCTCGACGAGGGTCGGATCCCCAAAGAGGACCGCTGAACAGCCCGAGACCGCCGAGTCCGTTGCGGCACAAGGGTGATAAGCCCGTTTCGTGTTTGATTTGCGGTATATATCTGCCTAACGTGCGAAAAAGCTTGAACACTTTCGTTCTGGCGATGTCTCCGAAGGGGAAGACGTGAACAAGGCGCAGCTCGTAGAAGCGATTGCCGACAAGATGGGCGGCCGCCAGCAGGCGGCCGATGCCGTCGACGCGGTCCTGGACGCCGTCGTCCGCGCGGTGGTCGCGGGCGACCGGGTCTCGGTCACCGGCTTCGGGTCCTTCGAGAAGGTGGACCGCCCCGCCCGTTACGCCCGCAACCCTCAGACGGGGGAGCGGGTTCGGGTCAAGAAGACCTCCGTACCGCGCTTCCGTGCGGGTCAGGGCTTCAAGGACCTGGTGAGCGGCACGAAGAAGCTCCCGCGCGGCGGCGAGGTCGCCGTGAAGAAGGCGCCCAAGGGCAGCCTGACCGGTGGCGCCGCCGCGACGGTGAAGAAGGCCGCCGCGAAGAAGGTCACCAAGGCTGCCGCGAAGAAGGTCACGGCGAAGAAGGCGGCGCCGGCGAAGAAGGCCGCCGTCAAGAAGGCCGTGGCGAAGAAGGCCCCCGCCAAGAAGACCACGGCCGCCGCCAAGACCACCGCGGCGAAGAAGGCGACCGCCAAGAAGGCGACGGCCAAGAAGGCCCCGGCGAAGAAGGTCACCGCCAAGAAGGCGCCGGCCAAGAAGTCGACGGCGCGCAAGACCACGGCCAAGAAGGCCACCGCGCGCAAGGCGACGTCGTAAGGACGCCAGGGCACTCACGCGCCGGGCCGGACTCCCTCGGGGAGCCCGGCCCGCGGCGTGTGTAAGGGCAGTTACAGGGTCTGAAGGGTTACGAGGGTGATGCGCAGGCCGTCCCCCTCGCCCTCGGTCTCGATCCGCACCCGCTGCCCGGGCCGCAGGAGTCGCAGGCCGCCCGCGTCGAACGCGGCGGTGTCGTACGGCAGGGGGGTGCCGTCATCGAGCAGCACGCTGCCGCTCCGCGATTCCGGGTCGTAGGTGTATGCCGTTGCCTGCATGACGTTCAGCCTACGGGGCGCTCAGCAGGCGTGCCGACACGGTTGCCGTGTACGGCCCGACCCCCAGTGCCAGGGCCGCCCGCAGATCGTCGCCGGTGTCCACGTCCTGGCGTACCGAATCCACGTCACTCAGCGTGAGTTCTGCTGCCCCCGAAGCCCTGTGGTGAAGGCGGGATTCGAGACCGAACATCGGCTGCAATTCCTGTTCCGGCCCCGCGGCCAGCAGTGTCGTGCCGATCCCCGCCGCGTCGGCGAGAAAAGACCGGGGGAATTCCGCCGCCGCGTCCAGGACGCGGGCCAGTTCGCATGGGCGCAGGGCCGGCAGATCGGCGTTCAGGGCCGCCACGGGAGCTCCGGGGCGAATTGCGCGCACGGCGGCAGCGCCGTGCGTCAGAGCGGCGTTCAGGCCGTCCGCGGGGGCGTCGGGGACGATACGGGCGCCGAGCGCCGCCAGCTCGCGGCCGGCCAGCTCGTCGTCCGTGACGACCGCCACACCCGCCACGGCCGGACACGCCAGCGCCGCGGCCACCGTGTCCTGCGCGAACGCCAGGGCCAGCCCCGGGCGCACCCCGTCCGCCGCCGTGTCCGAGAGTCTGCTCTTGGCCCGCGCCAAGGGCTTCAGGGGGATGACCAAGGTCCACTGCACCGGCGTACCGCCCCTCTCTTGTCGCGCTCATTGTCACCTGCTGCAGCTGGAGACACAGACACAGGGAGGTGCGCGAAGCTCCTTGCAAGGGCGGGGGCGGGTGACGGGCGGGCGTACGGTGTTCTCGACAGACCGGCGGCCCGGGGCGACACTTGTGCGGCCCCCCGCCCGGGTGGCTGCCCTAGAGGAAGGTGTCCTTGTGCCCCGCCGCAGAATCGGCTTCTGGTACCGCTTCGCCGCGGTGATCTGCAAACCGCCGCTGGTGGTTCTGATCAAGCGGGACTGGCGCGGAATGGAGCACATTCCGGCCGACGGCGGATTTATCACCGTGGTGAACCACAATTCCCACGTGGACCCCTTCGCGTACGCGCACTATCAGTACAACACCGGCCGGGTTCCGCGATTCCTGGCGAAGAGCGGGCTTTTCAAGACGGGAATCATCGGCGCCGCCATGCGCGGTACCGGGCAGATCCCCGTCTACCGCGAGTCCACCGACGCGCTCAGCGCCTTCCGGGCCGCGATCGCCGCCGTGGAGCGCGGCGAGTGCGTCGCCTTCTACCCCGAGGGCACCCTCACCCGCGACCCGGACGGCTGGCCCATGACCGGCAAGACGGGCGCCGCCCGCGTGGCTCTGCAGACCAAGTGCCCGGTCGTCCCGGTCGCCCAGTGGGGCGCCAACGAACTGCTGCCGCCGTACGCCAAGAAGCCGAACCTCTTCCCGCGCAAGACGCATCACGTGCTCGCGGGCCCGCCCGTGGACCTCTCGCGCTTCTACGACCAGGAGATGACTCCGGAGCTGCTGAAGGAGGCCACCGAGGTCATCATGGCGGCCATCACCCGCCAGCTCGAGGAGATCCGCGGCGAGAAGGCGCCCGAGACACCCTACGACCCGCGTCGCGAGCGGATCGAACAGCGGCGCCGCACCCAGGCGCAGACGCAGGTACACACGCAGGGCAAGGAACCGGAGGGGCAGGGCAAGTGAGCAAGGCGGTCAAGGCGGCGGTCTTCAGCGCCGGTTCGTGGGGCACGGCGTTCTCCATCGTGCTCGCCGACGCCGGGTGCGAGGTCACCCTGTGGGCCCGGCGCCGCGAGGTCGCGGAGGCGATCAACACCACCCGCACCAACCCCGACTACCTGCCGGGCGTCGAACTCCCCGAGAACGTCCGGGCGACCACCGACCCCGCCGAGGCCCTGGCCGACGCCGACTTCACGGTGCTGTCCGTCCCCTCCCAGACCCTCCGCGAGAACCTCGCCGAGTGGACCTCGCTGCTCGCCCCGGGCACCGTGCTCGTCTCCCTGATGAAGGGCGTCGAACTCGGCTCCACCATGCGGATGAGCGAGGTCATCGAGGACGTCACCAAGGTCGGCCCCGAGCGGATCGCCGTCGTCACCGGGCCCAACCTGGCCCGGGAGATCGCCGCCCGGATGCCCGCCGCGGCCGTCGTCGCCTGCACCGACGAGGCCGTGGCCCAGCGCCTCCAGGCCGCCTGCCACACGCCGTACTTCCGGCCGTACACCGAGACCGACGTGGTGGGCTGCGAGCTGGGCGGCGCGGTGAAGAACGTCATCGGGCTCGCCGTCGGCATCGCGGACGGCATGGGGCTCGGCGACAACGCCAAGGGCTCGCTCATCACCCGCGGCCTCGCCGAGACCGCGCGGCTCGGGGTCGCGCTCGGCGCCGACCCGCTGACCTTCTCCGGACTCGCGGGCCTCGGCGACCTGGTGGCCACCTGCTCCTCGCCGCTGTCGCGCAACCACACCTTCGGCACCAACCTCGGCAAGGGCATGACCCTCGAGGAGACCATCGCGGTCACCAAGCAGACCGCCGAGGGCGTCAAGTCCTGCGAGTCCGTGCTGGATCTGGCCCGCAGGCACGGCGTCGACATGCCGATCACCGAGACGGTCGTCGCCATCGTGCACGAGGGCAAGTCGCCGGTGACCGCCGTCAAGGAGCTGATGTCGCGCAGCGCGAAGCCCGAACGACGCTGAGCGAACCCACCGGTCCAACGCTGTCTCGGGGTCCTACCTACGGGTACTCTCATCGCGATATGAGCACCGAGAACCTTCCCCAGAGCCCTGAGCAGCCGTCCCGCAAGCCGCGCGTGGCCGTCGTGTTCGGCGGGCGCAGCTCCGAACACGGGATCTCCGTGGTCACCGCCGGCGCCGTCCTCAAGGCCATCGACCGGACGAAGTACGACGTCCTGCCGATCGGCATCACCCAGGACGGCCGGTGGGCGCTGACCGCCGACGAGCCGGAGCGCATGGCCATCACCGACCGCCGCACTCCCAGCGTCGACCAGCTCGCGGAGTCGCAGGAGGGCGGCGTGGTGCTCCCCGTCGACCCCGCGAACCGCGAGGTCGTCTACACCGAGCCCGGCTCCGTGCCCAAGGCGCTCGGCGAGGTCGACGTGGTCTTCCCGGTGCTCCATGGCCCCTACGGCGAGGACGGCACCCTGCAGGGCCTCCTGGAGCTGTCCGGGGTGCCGTACGTGGGCGCCGGTGTGCTCGCCTCGGCCGTCGGCCAGGACAAGGAGTACATGAAGCGGGTCTTCACCTCCTTCGGGCTCAAGGTCGGCCCGTACGTGGTGATCAGGCCGCGCGAGTGGGCGCAGGACGAGTCCGCCGCCCGCAAGAAGATCATCGACTTCGCCGGCGAGCACGGCTGGCCGCTGTTCGTGAAGCCCGCGCGCGCGGGCTCCTCGATCGGCATCACCAAGGTCGACGACCTGTCCGGTCTGGACGAGGCGATCGCCACCGCGCAGGCGCACGACCCGAAGATCCTGGTCGAGGCCGCTCTGCGCGGCCGCGAGATCGAGTGCGGCGTCCTGGAGTTCGAGGACGGCCCGCGCGCCTCCGTACCGGCCGAGATCCCGCCGCCGGACACGCACGCGTACTACGACTTCGAGGCCAAGTACATCGACTCCACGCCCGGCATCGTCCCCGCGCCGCTGACGCCTCAGGAGACGGCGGAGGTGCAGGAACTGGCGGTGCAGGCCTTCGAGGCGGTCTCCTGCGAGGGCCTGGTCCGCGCGGACTTCTTCCTCACCGAGGACGGCGAGTTCGTGATCAACGAGGTCAACACCCTGCCCGGCTTCACGCCGATCTCGATGTACCCGCAGATGTGGCAGGCCAGCGGTGTCAGCTACCCCGAGCTGATCGACCGCCTGGTACAGGCCGCGCTGCGCCGCTCCACCGGGCTGCGCTGAGCGCCCGGCGGCAGGTCATCCGCGCATGGAGGCGATCCCCTTGGGGATCGCCTTCTTCACGGCCGGCGCCAGGTCCGTGAGGATCCCGGTGCCCTCGTCCTGCGCGGACATCCCCTCGGGCAGGCTGATCTGCACATAGGCCACGCGGTTGGCCGTGGTGAACCGCCAGGTGCCGTCGCCCTGCTTCTCCATCAGCCAGTCGACGCCGTCCACCCCGCCCGCGATCGCGTCGCGGTCGCCTCCCTCGGCCACCTTCGGATCGACCATCTTCGGCGGCCGTACGACACCGCAGCGCAGTATGATCGCCGGGCTTCCCCAGCCCGCCGTGTAGGCGGACCGGGGTGCGGGGTCGTTGCGGCTCCGTCCGTCGAGCTTCTGCGGCAGCACCTGGTGCAGGTCCCGGCACACCGGGACCGTCTTCGCGTCGGGGGTGGGAACCGCCACCGAGGCGCTGTCGTCTGCCGAGGAACAGCCCGCGACCGCGAGCAGCAGCGCGGGCGCGAGCAGGCCGAGAGGCCGGTGACGGAAGATGTTCACCGGCCAAGCGTAGACGGGGGCTACAGATGCACGACCGGACAGGTCAGGGTGCGCGTGATGCCGTCCACCTGCTGGACCTTCGCGACCACCATGCGACCGAGGTCGTCGACCGTGTCGGCCTGGGCGCGCACGATGACATCGTACGGACCTGTCACGTCCTCGGCCTGGATCACTCCAGGGATCTTGCTGATCGTCTCGGCGACGGTCGACGCCTTGCCGACCTCCGTCTGGATCAGGATGTACGCCTGTACCACGGAACCTCCAAGGCGGCCACGAGGATCATGTGGGGAAAAGGAACGCCACGGTATCGCGTTGCCGCTCCCCGCGGGGAGACCTGCGGGAACCGGGCTTGCGCGCCAGGGTGCAGGCACGACGGAGGTTGACGGTCGTCCTCGACCGCAACACACCGTCATCCTGATCGGAGCGGACGGTCATACCGACCGCAACGACGGTCATCTCGACCGTATCGGGGACACTGATGACGCGCGAGTGGGCACGGCAAGGCAGAGAAGGGGAGCCAGGGAAATGAAGGGCACTGTTGGTGAGCTCGGGGAGTTCGGGCTCATCAGGGAGCTCACCTCCCGTCTCACCACCACCCCGGCGGTGCGGATCGGCCCCGGCGACGACGCCGCGGTGGTCGCCGCGCCCGACCGGCGTGTGGTGGCGAGCACCGACATCCTGCTGGAGGGGCGGCACTTCCGCCGCGACTGGTCCACGGCCTACGACGTCGGACGCAAGGCGGCCGCCCAGAACCTCGCCGACATCGCCGCGATGGGCGCCGTACCGACCGCCCTGCTGCTCGGCCTGGTCGTGCCCGCCGAACTCCCGGTCACCTGGCCGAGCGAGCTGATGGACGGCCTGCGCGACGAGTGCCAGGTCGCGGGCGCCTCCGTGGTCGGCGGGGACGTCGTACGCGGCGACACGATCATGGTGTCGATCACCGCGCTCGGCGATCTGCGCAACCAGGAGCCCGTCACGCGCGCGGGTGCCCAGCCCGGCGACCTCGTGGCCGTCACGGGCTGGCTGGGCTGGTCCGCGGCCGGCTACGCGGTCCTGTCCCGGGGTTTCCGCTCCCCGCGCGCCTTCGTGGAGGCCCACCGCCGCCCCGAGCCGCCGTACCACGCGGGCCCGGCCGCCGCCGCGCTCGGCGCGACCGCGATGTGCGACGTGAGCGACGGCCTGATCGCCGACCTCGGGCACATCGCCGAGGCCAGCAAGGTCCGCATCGACATCCGCTCCGGCGCGATCGACATCCCGACCCAGATGAACGACATCGGCCAGGCGGTCGGCGTGGACCCGCTGCAGTGGGTGCTGACCGGGGGAGAGGACCACGCGATCGTCGCGACCTTCCCGCCGGACGCCAAGCTGCCGGCCCGCTGGAAGGTCATCGGAGAGGTCCTCAACCCCTCCGCGCTGCCCCAGGTGACCGTCGACGGGGCGCCCTGGACCAGCAAGGGCGGCTGGGACCACTTCGGGGACATCGAGTCATGATCCCCTGTGTGCTGACCGTGGCGGGCTCGGACTCCGGCGGCGGCGCCGGCATCCAGGCCGACCTGAAGACGATGCTGGCGTTCGGCGTGCACGGGATGAGCGTGATCACGGCCGTGACCGCGCAGAACTCCCTGGGCGTGCAGGGCGCCTGGGAGCTGCCCGTGGCGGCGGTACGGGCGCAGTACCGCAGCGTCGTGGACGACATCGGGGTGCAGGCCGTGAAGACCGGCATGCTGGCCTCGGCGGAACTGGTCGAGGCCGTCGCCGAGTTGATCTCCGGCACGGACGCGCCGGCCGTGGTGGACCCGGTCGGCGTCTCCAAGCACGGCGACCCGCTGCTGGCCGCCTCCGCGCTGGATTCCGTACGGCGGAAACTGCTGCCGGCGGCGACCGTGGCGACTCCGAACCTCGACGAGGTGGCCCAACTCACAGGGGTGCGCGTCGAGTCGGAGGACGATCTACGACGGGCAGCGGCGGCCGTGCTGGAGTACGGGCCGCGCTGGGTGCTGATCAAGGGCGGTCACCTGGCGGGGGATGCCGTGGACCTGCTGACGGACGGCTCGGCGGAGCACTGGCTGCGGGCCCCGCGCCACGACAACCGGCACACGCACGGCACGGGCTGCACGCTGGCCTCCGCGATCGCGTCGGGGCTGGCGAAGGGGCAGAGCGTGCCGGAGGCCGTCACGGCGGCCAAGGAGTACGTCACGGGGGCCATCGCGGCCGGGTTCGCGCTGGGGGCGGGGATCGGGCCGGTGGATCACGGCTGGCGCTTCCGGGGCTGATCTCGCGTCCGGGGCTGATCTCGCGCGCGTACGGCGATCGGTGCCCGGGTACGGCAAAAAGCCGGCCCACCCGGAGGTGGACCGGCTCAGTGCAGCGAACCAGGCAGTGGCCGCGCGCTCAGCTGTAGCGTCAGCGCGAGACCTTGCCGGCCTTGATGCACGAGGTGCAAGCGTTCACGCGCTTCGGCGTCCCGCCGACCACGGTACGCACACGCTGGATGTTCGGGTTCCAGCGGCGGGACGTACGGCGGTGCGAGTGCGAGATGTTGTTGCCGAAGCCCGGCCCCTTGCCGCAGACGTCGCAGTTGGCAGCCACGGGTCACTCCAAAGACTTCAGATGCACTTACGGTTGATCCCGGCATGCCGGGATCGAGATCTTAAGACCTGAATCTGAGTGGCGGTGCCAGGGGAGCGGCCCGATCGGATCGGGCAACCGGAGCAGCATACAACGACTGCGTCCGTACAAGGAAACTACCATGGCAGCTCAGGGCACCGCTCCCGGCCCTCTTCCGCCGGACACCCGATCGGGGTCTACGCTGCGTCCCACGTAGGGCCGGTTCAGGGAGGCGCAGGTGGCGCAGGTGCCGCAGACATTCTTCGATGCTCTCGCGGTACGCACCTGGTGCGGTCTGGCGCTCGGCGCACTGGGGCGGGCCCGCGAGGAGATCGACGCGATCAACGTCTACCCGGTGGCCGACGGGGACACCGGCACGAACCTCTACCTCACCCTGGAATCGGCGGCGACGGCCGTGGAGGCCGTGTTCGCCGGGTACGAGACGGGCGACGGGGAGCCGTCCCTCGCGGACGCCGTGCGGGCGATGGCCCACGGCGCGCTCATCGGCGCCCGGGGCAACTCCGGGACGATCCTCGCGCAGCTGCTGCGGGGGATGGCGCAGGTGCTCTCACAGGACGGGGACGCGGTCGGTGAGGAGCCCCGCATCGACGGCGTCGGGCTGCGACTGGCGCTGCGCCGGGCCGCCGACTCCGCCCGGCAGGCCGTGGCCCACCCGGTCGAGGGAACGGTGCTGACGGTCGCCTCGGCCGCCGCCGACGCCGCCGAGGGGGCCGAGGGCGACTGCGGGGCGGTCGCGCGGGCGGCCTACGAGGGGGCTCGGGCGGCCCTGGCGGCGACTCCGGGCCAGCTGGAGGTGCTGGGCAGGGCCGGGGTGGTCGACGCGGGCGGACGGGGCCTCGTGGCGGTGCTGGGCGCGCTGGTGGAGGCCTTCACGGGGGAAGCGGTACGGGAGAACGCGAGGGCGGCGGTGCCTGACGCGCACGCGCGCGTGGCGGTCGTCTCCGATGCCGGGCCGTGTGCCGACGGGAACGGCACCGACGGGCCCGCGTACGAGGTGATCTATCTCCTGGAGGCCGACGACACGGCCGTGGACCGGCTCCGGGAACGGCTCGACGCCCTCGGCGAATGCCTGGTCGTGGTCGGCGGCGACGGGCTGTGGAACGTCCATGTGCACGTCGACGACGCCGGCGCCGCCGTGGAGCTGGGCGTGGAGGCCGGGCGGCCGTACCGGATCCGGATCACCCACTTCGGACTCGGCGACGCGCACACCGGGCGCGGCCGGCCCCCGCGCGAGCGCGTCCAGCGGGCCGTCGTCGCCGTCGTACCGGGCGAGGGCCTGGCCGGGCTGTACGCCGAGGCCGGCGCCACCACCGTCCTCGCGCGCCCCGGGGAGCCGCCCGCCAGCGGGGAACTGGTGCAGGCGGTACGGCGGGCCCACGCGCGCGAGGTCGTGCTGCTGCCCAACGACGCCGAGCTGCGCCACACGGCCGCGGCGGCCGCCGAGCAGGCCCGCACCGAGGGCATCCGGGTGGCCCTGATCCCGACCCGCTCGGCGGTCCAGGGCATCGCCGCGCTCGCCGTGCACGAGCCGGCGCGCCGATTCGACGAGGACGTCGTCCAGATGACCTCGGCGGCGGGCGCCACCCGGTACGCCGAGGTCGTCGTCGCCGAGCACGAGTCCTGGACGACCGCCGGCATCTGCCAGGCCGGGGACGTCCTCGGGCTGATCGACGGCGACGTGGCCGTGATCGGCCCCGACGTCACCGCCACCGCCGGCACCGTCCTGGACCGCATGCTCCAGGCCGGCGGCGAGCTGGTCACCCTCGTCGTCGGCGACGAGGCCCCCGAGACCGTCGCCGAGCACCTTCAGGCCCGGGTACGGGAGTCCTACCTCGCCGTCGACACGGTCGTGTACCGGGGCGGCCGGCAGGGGGCGCTGCTGCTCATCGGCGTGGAGTGAGCGGGCCTCACGCCTCCAGCTCGAGCATCTGGGCGGCCTCCGCCCGCCGTTCCCGGACGGTCTCGTCGTCGCCACCGGCGCCCTCGTAGGCCGCGAGCACGGCACGCGCGCGTGCGACCGCCTCGGCCGGCCGGCCGAGGTCGGCCTCCAGCCAGCCCGCGGCGAGCTCGGCACCGGTACGGCTGTGCAGCCCGTCCACGCCGAGGCCGCCGAACAGCGCGGCAGCCCGGTCCATGTGCACCAGCGCGGCCTCGAACACGCCCTGGATCACGCTGTCGTCGGCCTCTTCGGCTCCGTCGGCCTCCACTGTCGCCGAGCGGGCCAGAAGATCGCCGAACTGGCGGTGCGTGGTGCCCAGTTCGGCCGTGAGCTGCTCCGAGGCCACCGGGTCCGTCACGGCCGCCCGTGCGTCCTCGCACGTGCGCACCGCCTCCGCCATCAGCTCCCGCCCGCTCTCCGCGCCGGCCTCCCCGCGCAGTGCCAGCCACGCGCGGGCGCGCAGTGAGCGCACGAGGAACTGCGGGTTGCCCAGCGCCCGCCACAGCTCGCCCGCGCGCGCGTACGCCTGCTCGGCCTCCGCAGGCAGACCGGCGTGGCTCAGGGACTCGGCCGCGAGGTGGGCGAGCGTGGCGTGGTCCTGCTGCTCGGGCCAGTGCCGGGCGAACTCGGCGGCCCGCAGCCGGCGTTCGGCGGCCGCCCGGTGATCACCCAGCTCGCCCAGACAGTCACCGAGCCACCACAGCGCCTGTACGACGGCCCCGTCGCCGTGCGTCTCGGCGGACAGGTCGGCCAGGGCCGACTCCAGCACCTCCGCGGCCTCCGCACACCGCCCCTGCCGCAGCAGGAACCCGCCCAGCTGCTGCCGCGCCCAGGCACCCAGGGTGCCGCTCTCGCCCGCCTCGTCGGCCCAGTGCGCCGCCTCCAGCGCCTGTTCGGCCGCCTCGACGACCTCCCCGCGTCCTCCGACGATCTCCGCGAGCTGCAGATGCAACTGCGCCCGTCCGACCGGCTCCACATACGGCCCGCCGTGCTCCAGGGCGTCCCGCAGCGCCCGCTCGGCCCCGGCGAGGTCACCGGCCTGATGGGCGAGCGCGGCGACCTGCACCTGGTACTCCACGGCGAACCACGGCAGCCCGGCGTCGACGTAGGCACCGGCGGCCTCGCGAAACAACCCGGCAGCCCGCCCGCCGTCTCCCCGCAGCCCGGCCAGCTCGGCGAGCATCCCCCGAGCCTCCGCACCCCGCGCGGCCAACCGCACGTCCTCGGCCCCCCGCCCGTCGACGAGAGCGAGCACCTCCCGCACGGCCCGCTCGGTGAGCGCCGCGGCATCGTGCCGGGCATCCACGTCCGCCACCGGCGTTTCGGGCGTCCCTTGCCGGGCCGCCGTCCCCTCAGCCGTCGCCCCCTCGAACACCGCCCCCTCATGCAAGCCCCGCATCAGGATCCGCGCCCGGCTCATCACCACCGACGCCGTCTGCCGTAGCCCGGTGCGTTCGTCGGCGTAGAGGGCGAGGATCTCGTCGTACAGGGCTGTGACCGTTGTCAGGGCCTCGGCGACCTGGCCCGTCAGGGCGCGGACGTACGCTCCACGCGCGCGTGCCGCCAGGGCCTCGCCGGGGTCGCCCGCCTCCGCGTACAGGGCGGCCGCCCGGTCGAACAGCTCGATGCCCTCGGGGCCGCGGGCCATCGCCTCGTGGTCGGCGATCTCCGCGCGGTCGCGGGGCTCCAGTTCCGCGTCCTGCGCTGCCCGCGCGACCGCCGCCCAGGCCTCCAGCGCGTGCGGGCGCAGTGACGCGGACCGGCGCCGTGCCTCGGTCAGCAGGGCGGTCAGGTCGGGTGCTCCGGACGCCTCCGGCGCCGGGGGAGCCGGCGCCGGTGCCGTGCGCGCCGTACGTACGCCCAGGGGCAGGCGGTCCGCCAGCGGGCGCTGCGCCATACGCGCGCGTGCCCGGTCGCCGACGTACGACGTGCCGTTGCGCCGGTCGAACCGCTCGGCCAGTTCCAGGGTCTCCGCGCGCGCGTGGGCGGCGAGTTCGCCCGCCGTCCAGGTCCGCCCGGCCGGGCCCGGCACCGATTGACCGTCCAGGCCCAGCTCGGTCAGCCGGTCCATCAGCAGGGTCACTACGGCCAGGAAGTCCAGCCGGCTGCGGGGGTGCCCGGTGTCCGTGAAGTACGCCGGGCGCTCGGCGAGCAGCTCCAGACCGCGCGCCTCGTTGCCGGTCAGCGCGCAGAACTCCACATGGTCGGCGTAGGCGCCGCGCATCGACTCCATCGGCCGTACGAGACGGAAGCCCCGCAGATGGTGCGCGCGGGCCTCGTCCACGCGGCCCAGGCGCAGCAGCGGGGCCAGCGAGGACGCCAGCACGGTGTGCGGTTCGTGCGCACAGCTGTACTCGCCCTCCAGCACCGGACGCCACAGCTCCAGCGCCTCCGCGTCCCGGCCGCGCGTGACCTGCCATTCGCCCTGCCCGTGCAGCTCGCACGCGTGGCAGTCGGCCATCGAGTCCCGGTCCGCGGCCAGCCACGCGGCGTACGCCCGCTCCGCGCGCGCGAGGTCGCCGATGTGCGCGGCCACGCTGAACTCGGCACCGCGCACCGCCCGTTCGGAGTGCCCGGCGAGCCGGTAGCGGTGTTCCATCTCGCCGAGCCACTTCTCGACCGAGGCGAGCGGGACGTGCGGCTGGTCCAGCATGCCCGCCGACATCCACTTGAAGACCCAGTGCAGCGAGTGCGTCTCGTACGCGTCGAAGTCCTCCGGCCGTTCGTCCCACATCCGCAGCAGCCGCGCGAACGGGACGAACATCCTGTCCTTCTCGGAGCTGTAGTTGTAGACCTTCAGCTGGTGTCCGAGCGCCTCGATCACGGCGAGCGGGACGCCCAGCCGCTCGGCGTCGGCGAGGAGTTGCTCCGCGCGCGCGTTGCGGGCGGGACCCTCGGGCTGCTCGGAGTTCTCCGCCATCGCCCGGCGCAGCGCGTCGAAGTCGGTGATCCCGTCGATGTCACCCATCAGCGACCGTTCTCCCCATGCGTGGCCCACTCCAGCAGGCCGATGAACGCCCGGTTGAGCAGTGCCGAGTCGGCCGGCCGGAGCGGGCGCTGCGCCATCAGCAGGGCCTGCCCGTACAGCGACTCGGTGGCGGTGCCGATCAGCTCCGGGTCCCCCAGTGAACCGATGCGCCGCACCAGCGGGTTGAGATGGTTGAGCACCAGACGCGCGCGCGGGACGCTGCCGCGCAGCGAGCCCAGGATGCCCGCCCACAGGTCGTCGGCCTGCTCCTCGGCGTCCGCGCGCGCCTGCTCGTGCCGGGCGGCCCGGTCGTCCAGGTGCAGCGCGGGCACCGACAACGGATGAAAGGCCCGGAGGACGACGTCACAGCCCAGCGGGTCCAGCTTCGCGCGCGCGGCCGCCAGGAAGCCCGACAGCGCCAGCTCCTCGGCCGGGTCCACCGCGTCCAGATGCGCGGTCACGGTGTCCGCGTCCAGCTCGGCGACCACCGTCCCCGGCCGCACCGACGGCATCGCCTCGACCAGCTCGCTGTCGTACGTGTAGCCGCCGTTGACCACGCCGACACCCTGCGCGGACGCGATCGGCGCGACCTGCCGGTACTCCTCGACGGTCCGCGTGAAGTGCACCACCGGGTGCCGCTGCGCGAACTCCTCCAGGGACAGCTGCCCGTCGGTCGTCTCGAACGGCAGCCACGGCAGCATCGTGCGCAGCATGTCGCCGTCGTGCCGGGCCAGGGACTTGACCCCCAGGTGGTGCACGGCGAGGAAGGCCCGCAGCCGCTCCGGGTCACCGGCGGCGAGCCCCGTGAGCCAGGAGCGAATCCTTTCGCCGAGCGCCTCCCGGACGGCGGCCAGCGTCTCGTCCTCGTACAGCGACTCGCGCGAGGCCGTGGGCCGCAGGCTGTCGGTGTCCAGCACGCAGCGTACGAAGAACGCCCAGTCCGGCAGCAGCTGTTCGGCCCGCTCGGTCAGCAGCATGCCCTTCAGATGCACCCGGTGACGCGCCCGCTGGGCCGGGCTGACCGCCGCCGGCAGCACGTACGCCACCCCGCGGATCCCGGCCAGCGGCACGTCCAGGTCGATCGAGTCCAGCGGCGTGAACCCGAACAGCTCGTGACAGTGCCGGGCCAGCGCCGTCCTTCTGCTCGCGGGGCTCGGGTACGGCCGGTCCCAGGGCGCGGGCAGCTCGGTGACCGGCTCCTCGCCCACCCGGACGTCGTACGGCAGCAGTGAGCCGAAGTCCCGGGCCAGGGCCAGGACCCGCTCGGGCGCGAGCCACTCGGCGGCGCCCGCACGCGCGGTGAGGTACACGGTCGTGCCGGGCTCGGACCGCGCCGAGGCGTCCAGCGTGCGCACGGTGTACGACCCGTCGTCCCGCGCGGTCCACTCGACCGGCGGGGCGTTGGGCGTACGGGCGCTGCGGCTGACCACGCGGATCCGCTCGGCGACCACGAAACAGGCCAGCAGACCGATCCCGAACTGGCCGAGGAACTCGGAGCGGGCCTCCCGCAGCCCGTCGGCGCGCTTGGAGCTGCGGCCGATGGTCGCCAGCAGACTGTGCACGTCGGACTCGGTGAGCCCGATGCCGGAGTCCTCCACCCGCAGCGCGCCGCCGTCCGCGTACAGCCGTACCCGGGCCGGGGCGCCGGGCTGTCCGGCGCGCCGGGCGGTGATGGCGTCCACGGCGTTCTGCAGCAGCTCGCGCAGATAGACCTTGGGGGAGGAGTAGAGGTGATGGGAGAGCAGGTCCACCAGACCGCGCAGGTCGACCTGGAACGTGTGAGGTGGGTGGGGTGACCGGGATGCCTGGGATGACTGTGAGGTCTGGGAGTCCATCGTCACTGCGCCGGAGGGGGAGTGCGTGCGGCGCGGGGTCGGGCGGTCCCGGATGGGCCGGTGACCGCGAAAGGATGGCCGGAGCGCGCCATCCTAGGGCCCGAACGACCTGGCTGACCAGGAGTTTCCCGAGACGTATACGGCATTGTCAGTGCCGTGGTGTGCAATGGATCTCGTGCCCGCACTGCAAGAACCACTGAAGCAGCCCCTGAAGTCGGTGCTCGGCCCCGCCACCGCGAAGGTGATGGCCGAGCACCTCGGCCTGCACACCGTCGGCGACCTCCTCCACCACTACCCGCGCAGATACGAGGAGCGCGGCCAGCTCACCCACCTCGCCGACCTCCCCATGGACGAGCACGTCACGGTGGTCGCCCAGGTCGCCGACGCCCGGCTGGCGACCTTCGCCTCCGCCAAGGCCCCGCGCGGCAAGGGCCAGCGCCTGGAGGTCACGATCACCGACGGCAGCGGCCGGCTCCAGCTGGTCTTCTTCGGCAACGGCGTCCACAAGCCGCACAAGGAGCTGCTGCCGGGCACCCGCGCGATGTTCGCCGGTAAGGTCTCCGTCTTCAACCGCCGCCTGCAACTGGCCCACCCGGCCTACGAGTTGCTACGCAGCGACGGCGAGGGCGAGGAAGCCGTCGAGGCCTGGGCCGGCGCCCTGATCCCCATCTACCCCGCCACCGCCAAACTGGAGTCCTGGAAGATCGGCAAGGCGGTCCAGACGGTCCTGCCCACCGCCCAGGAAGCCGTCGACCCGCTGCCGCCGTCCCTCCTCGAGGGCCGCGCCCTCCTCCCGCTCCCCGAGGCCCTGCTCAAGATCCACCGCCCGCACACCAAGGCGGACATCGCCGACGCCCGCGCCCGCCTCAAGTGGGACGAGGCCTTCGTCCTCCAGGTCGCCCTCGCTCGCCGCCGCCACGCGGACGCCCAGCTCCCGGCCGTCCCCCGCACCCCGAAGCCCGACGGCCTCCTCACGGCCTTCGACGACCGCCTCCCCTTCACCCTCACCGAGGGCCAGCAGAAGGTCTCCAAGGAGATCTTCGACGACCTCGCGACCGAGCACCCGATGCACCGCCTGCTCCAGGGCGAGGTGGGTTCGGGCAAGGCCCAGCCTCTTGACTCGCTTGTGCTCACGCCTGCCGGTTTCCGCCGCATGGGGGACTTGGCGGTGGGGGACGAGGTTGTCGCACCGGACGGCGACATCTCGCTCATCGACGGTGTCTTTCCCCAGGGGGATCGTGATGTCTGGCGGCTGACCCTTTCCGACGGAAGCTCCGTCGAGTGTGACGACGAGCATCTCTGGATTGTCGGTACGAGTTGCGGGTGGCACCGTGGCCAAACGCCCAAGGTCATGACGACTCGGGAGATCCGTCTCGACCTTTTCACGGCAAATGGACAATCGAAGTGGTACCTCCCGGCGGCCACCCCGGTTGATCTGGGAGACGATTCCGGACTGCCTCTTGACCCGTATCTGTTCGGTCTCCTTCTGGGAGGCGGCTCATTCCGGCACCACCTGCGTCTCGCCACCGTGGACGACGAGATCCATGACGCTGTGGCGTCAGCCGTGGCACCTGAGTGCCGGCTGGTCCCGGTCAAGGGCTCCCGCTGCGACTACACGATCCAGCTGACACAGCGTGTCGGAGGCGTACGCAATCCTGTGATCCAAACGCTGCGTGACCTGAGCCTCTGGGGTCTGACCTCGCATGGAAAATTCGTTCCCGAGGAATTCAAAAACACCTCGATCAAGAACCGCCTCGCTCTGTTGCAAGGCCTTCTTGACACCGGTGGCACCGTGCAGAGGGACGGCATGAGCGTCTCACTGTGCTCAGCCTCGCGCAGGTTGGCGGACGATGTCGCCTGGCTTGTGCGTTCCCTCGGCGGCCGAGCACGAGTCCTGCCGAAGAAAGACGCCTTCGATGTCTCTGTGGCCCTGCCCGATGAGTACGCTCCGTTCCGGCTTGCCCGCAAGGTCGAACGCGTACGGCCCAGGCCGAAATACAGCACGTTCCGGCGCGGAATTCGCGCTGTTGAGTACGTGGGACGCAAGCCAGTCCAATGCATCAGTGTCGCGCACCACAGCCACGCTTACGTAACTGACAACTTCACGGTGACACACAACACGATGGTGGCCCTGCGCGCCATGCTCGCCGTGGTCGACGCGGGCGGGCAGGCGGCCATGCTCGCGCCCACCGAGGTGCTCGCCCAGCAGCACCACCGGTCGGTCACGGAGATGATGGGCGAGCTGGCCGAGGGAGGCATGCTGGGCGGCGCCGAGCAGGCCACCAAGGTCGTCCTGCTCACCGGCTCCATGGGCGCCGCCGCCCGCCGCCAGGCCCTGCTGGACCTGGTCACCGGCGAGGCCGGCATCGTCATCGGCACCCACGCGCTCATCGAGGACAAGGTCCAGTTCCACGACCTCGGCCTGGTCGTGGTCGACGAACAGCACCGCTTCGGCGTCGAACAGCGCGACGCCCTGCGCGGCAAGGGCAAACAGCCCCCGCACCTCCTCGTCATGACGGCCACCCCCATCCCGCGCACGGTCGCGATGACCGTCTTCGGCGACCTCGAGACCTCCGTCCTCGACCAGCTCCCGGCCGGCCGCTCACCCATCGCCAGCCATGTCGTCCCGGCCGCCGACAAACCCCACTTCCTGACCCGCGCCTGGGAGCGGGTCCGCGAGGAGGTGGCGAACGGCCACCAGGCGTACGTCGTCTGCCCCCGCATCGGCGACGAGGAGGACGATCCGAAGAAGGCGAAGAAGTCCCCCGAGGACGAGGCCGAGAAGCGCCCGCCCCTCGCCGTCCTCGACGTGGCCGACCAACTCGCCAAGGGCCCCCTCCAGGGCCTCGAGGTCGAGGTCCTCCACGGCCGTATGCATCCCGACGACAAGGACGCGGTCATGCGCCGCTTCGCGGCCGGCGAGACGGACGTCCTCGTCGCCACCACGGTCATCGAGGTCGGTGTCAACGTCCCCAACGCCACGGCCATGGTGATCATGGACGCCGACCGCTTCGGCGTCTCCCAGCTCCACCAGCTCCGCGGCCGTGTCGGCCGCGGCTCGGCCCCCGGCCTGTGCCTCCTGGTCACCGAGATGCCCGAGGCCAGCGCGGCCCGCCAGCGCCTCAACGCGGTCGCCGCCACCCTCGACGGCTTCGAACTCTCCCGCATCGACCTCGAACAACGCCGCGAGGGCGACGTCCTCGGCCAGGCCCAGTCCGGCGCCCGCTCAAGCCTGCGCGTCCTGGCGGTCATCGAGGACGAGGAGGTCATCGCGGAGGCACGGGAGGAGGCGACGGCGGTGGTGACGGCGGATCCGGAGCTGCAGCAGCTGCCGGGGCTCCGTACGGCCCTGGACTCGCTCTTGGACGAGGAGAGGGAGCAGTACCTGGAAAAGGGCTGAGAATGAACCGTAAAGCCACCCCACGAAGAAGGACCCCACATGACCCGCGTGATCGCCGGCAAAGCCGGCGGACGGCGCCTCGCGGTACCCCCCGGCACCGGAACCCGGCCGACTTCAGACCGCGCACGCGAGGGCCTCTTCTCCACCTGGCAGTCGCTGTTGGGCGGCCCCCTGGACGGCGAACGCGTCCTCGACCTCTACGCCGGCTCCGGCGCCGTGGGCCTCGAAGCCCTGTCCCGAGGCGCGAGCCACACGCTCCTCGTCGAAGCCGACGCCCGCGCGGCCAGGACCGTCCGCGAAAACGTGAAGAACCTGGGCCTGCCCGGCGCCGAGGTGAGGGCGGGCAAAGCGGAACAAGTCGTCAAAACAGCACCCCCCACCGAGCCGTACGACCTCGTCTTCCTCGACCCCCCGTACGTTGTCACAGATCACGATCTTCGCGAGATTCTCCTCACACTCCGCTCAGGAGGCTGGCTCGCGAAGGACGCCCTCGTCACCGTGGAGCGCAGCACAAGAGGCGGCGAATTCCACTGGCCCGACGGCTTCACACCGCTGAGGTCCCGTCGTTACGGCGAGGGAACGTTTTGGTACGGTCGCGCCGCCTCTACGTGCGAAGACGCACGATGACCGGACCGGAGAGCGAGGGATCACAAGTGCGCCGCGCCGTCTGTCCCGGGTCGTTCGACCCGATCACCAACGGACACCTCGACATCATTGCCCGTGCCTCCCGTCTCTACGACGAGGTCTACGTCGCGGTGATGATCAACAAGTCCAAGAAGGGCCTGTTCGAGATCGAGGAGCGGATCGAGCTGATCCGCGAGGTCACCGCCGACTACGCCAACGTCCGGGTCGAGGCCTTCCACGGCCTCCTCGTCGACTTCTGCAAGCAGCGCGAGATCCCCGCCATCGTCAAGGGCCTGCGGGCCGTCAGCGACTTCGACTACGAGCTGCAGATGGCCCAGATGAACATCGGCCTCACCGGCGTCGAAACGCTGTTCGTGCCCACCAACCCCACCTACAGCTTCCTCTCCTCCTCCCTGGTGAAGGAGGTCGCGGCCTGGGGCGGCGACGTCTCCCACCTGGTGCCCGCCCCCGTGCTGGAGGCCCTGAACAAGCGCCTGCGCAAGGACTGATGGGGCTACAGTCGTCCCGTCCGTCTCCAACCCGGCTGTAGAGAGTGGCGAGCACAGGTGGACGTGCAGAAGAAGCTCGACGAGATCGTCTCCGCGGTCTCAGGCGCCCGATCCATGCCCATGTCGGCGTCCTGCGTGGTCAACCGCGCCGAGCTGCTCGCGATGCTGGAAGAGGTGCGCCAGGCGCTGCCCGGCTCCCTCGCGCAGGCGCAGGAGCTGATCGGCGACCGTGAGCAGATGGTCGAGCAGGCCCGTCAGGAAGCCGAGCGGATCATCTCGAACGCGCACGCCGAGCGCGGCTCGCTGATCTCCGACACCGAGATCGCCCGCCGCTCGCAGAACGAGGCCGACCGGATCCTCGCCGAGGCCCGCCAGGAGGCCGAGGAGGTCCGCGCCGAGGCCGACGACTACGTCGACTCCAAGCTCGCCAACTTCGAGGTCGTCCTCACCAAGACCCTCGGCTCGGTCGGCCGCGGCCGAGAGAAGCTGCTCGGCACCGGCCCCGGCCTGGACGAGAACGGCTACGAGGACGAGGACGCCCCCGAGCGCAGCCAGGACCCGGAGACCCTGCGCCACAACGCCGACGCCTACGTCGACACCAAGCTGGGCGCCTTCGAGGCGGTCCTCGCCAAGACCCTGGAGGCCGTCGGCCGCGGCCGGCAGAAGCTGCACGGCCGGATCGCCACGGACGACCTCGGCGCCCTCGCCGACGACACCACGACCTTCCAGCACTCCAGCGACGCCGACTACCTCGCCGACCTCGCGGCCCTCGCCGAGCAGGACGCCCCGGCCGAGCGCCCGGACCGGCCCGCGCAGCAGCCGTCGTACGAGCCGCAGCCGGCGTACTCGTACGACCAGCGGCAACCGGACCCCTACGGCGGCTTCCCCCAGCAGCCCGCCGCCTACGGCCAGCAGGACCCGTACGGCTACCAGCAGGCCGACCCCTACGCCTACCAGGGCTCCTACGACCCCCAGCAGGCCGCCTACGACCCTCAGCAGGCCCATCAGCAACAGCAGCCCCAGCCGCAGGCCCACCAGGGCTACGCTCTCGACGAGACCAGCCTCTTCGACACGAGCATGATCAGCGCGGAGCAGTTGCGGGCCTACGAACAGGGCCGGGGCCTGTAGCCACGGACCGGATTGGGCTGAGAGCGAAAGGTCCAGTATCCTGGCTCTTCGGTCGCGCGTATGTCCGCGATCAGCGCTGCCCGGAACACCGACGGGCGGCGTCCCTCCGAGCTCAGAAGATCGAAAGCAGGAATGGCCTCCAACGCCCGCCTCGACCACCGCAACCCCCTCGTGTTCGACACACACGAGCTGGGTCGGCGTCCTGGCGCGCTGCAGCGCCTGACCCGCACGATCGACGCTCCCGCCGATCTCGGCATCCAGGGGGTCATCGGAGTGCCGGAAGGCGCCCCGGTGGAGCTCGAGCTCCGGCTCGAGTCGGTCATGGAAGGGGTGCTCGTCACAGGCACCGCCCGTGCACAGGCCGAGGGGGAGTGCGTAAGGTGTCTGGAGCCGGTCGAGCAGGAGCTCGAAGCGGACTTCCAGGAGCTGTTCACGTACCCTGACGCCGACGACCGGGGCCGTGTGATCGCGGAGCCGGGCGACGACGCCGAGGACGACGAGGACAGGTTCTTCCTCGAGGACGGACTCTTCGACCTCGAACCTCTGCTGCGTGACGCGGTGGTGCTCGCACTGCCGATGCAGCCGGTGTGCCAGGAAGACTGTCCGGGCCTGTGCTCCGAGTGCGGAGCGCGGCTCGCGGACGACCCGGACCACCACCACGACGCCGTCGACATCCGTTGGGCGGCTTTGCAGGGACTCGCCGGTTCACTCGAAGACGGCGAGAAGGACGAGATGAGCGGCGGCGCGCTTCCATCAGCGCACGCCGACGAGAAGCAGGAGAAGTAGCCGTGGCTGTTCCGAAGCGGAAGATGTCGCGCAGCAACACGCGCCACCGCCGGTCGCAGTGGAAGGCTGCGGTCCCCACCCTGGTTGCGTGCGAGCGCTGCCACGAGCCCAAGCAGCAGCACATCGCGTGCCCGTCTTGCGGCACCTACAACAAGCGCCAGGTCCTCGAAGTCTGAGCGGGCTGGTGAGAGGCACTGTGTCCACGCCCAAGAAGAGTTCCTCCCGTGCGAGCGGGAGCCCAGCGGACAATCAGGCCTCGTCCCATACGCTTCTGGAAGGGCGGCTCGGCTACCAGGTCGAGTCCGCCCTTCTGGTGCGTGCGCTGACCCACCGTTCGTACGCGTACGAGAACGGCGGTCTGCCGACCAATGAGCGGCTGGAGTTCCTCGGGGACTCCGTGCTCGGCCTGGTCGTCACGGACACGCTGTACACCACCCACCCCGACCTGCCCGAAGGCCAGCTGGCCAAGTTGCGGGCCGCGGTGGTCAACTCGCGTGCGCTGGCGGAGGTCGGCCGCGGCCTCGACCTGGGCTCCTTCATCCGGCTCGGCCGCGGTGAAGAGGGCACGGGCGGCCGGGACAAGGCGTCCATCCTCGCCGACACCCTGGAAGCGGTGATCGGCGCGGTCTATCTCGACCAGGGCCTCGACGCGGCGTCCGAGCTGGTTCACCGGCTCTTCGACCCGCTGATCGAGAAGTCCTCCAACCTCGGCGCAGGCCTGGACTGGAAGACGTCCCTGCAGGAGCTGACCGCGATCGAGGGGCTCGGCGTGCCCGAGTACCTGGTCACGGAGACCGGCCCCGACCACGAGAAGACCTTCACTGCTGCCGCCCGCGTCGGAGGCGTCTCGTACGGCACCGGCACCGGCCGCAGCAAGAAGGAGGCGGAGCAGCAGGCCGCCGAGTCCGCCTGGCGGGCCATCAAGGCCGCTGCGGACGAGCGCGCCAAGGCGGCCAACGAGGCCAAGGAAGCCGACGAGGCCGCCGCCGAGGACGGCGAGGCGTCCTCCGCCCCCGCCTGATCACAGCAGTACCGAAGCAGCACCGAGCGCCCGCCCCGCCGTTCACGCCGGGGCGGGCGCTCAGCTCGTCCACCGCTTGTGTACGACCGCTCCGTACGGGGGTCCCGATGCCCGAGTTGCCCGAGGTCGAGGTCGTCCGGCGCGGCCTCGCGCGCTGGGTCGCCCACCGCACCGTCGCCGAGGTCGAGGTGCTGCACCCGCGTGCCGTACGCCGGCACGTCGCGGGCGCCGACGACTTCGCGCACCGCCTCAAGGGCCATCACATCGGCACCCCCAGCCGGCGCGGCAAGTACCTGTGGCTGCCGCTGGAGGAGACGAACCAGTCCGTCCTCGCCCACCTCGGCATGAGCGGCCAGCTGCTGGTGCAACCGCACGAGGCGCCGGACGAGAAACACCTGCGCATCCGCGTCCGGTTCGCCGACTCCCTCGGCACCGAACTGCGCTTCGTCGACCAACGCACCTTCGGCGGGCTGTCGTTGCACGACAACACTCCCGACGGCCTGCCCGACGTCATCGCGCACATCGCCCGCGACCCCCTCGACGAACTGTTCGACGACGAGGCCTTCCACCAGGCGCTGCGCCGCAAGCGGACCACCATCAAACGGGCCCTGCTGGACCAGTCGCTGATCAGCGGGGTCGGCAACATCTACGCGGACGAGGCGCTGTGGCGCGCCCGCGTCCACTACGAGCGTCCGACCGCCGGCTTCACCCGCCCGGTCACGACGGAACTCCTCGGCCACGTCCGGGACGTGATGAACGCGGCCCTCGCCGTCGGCGGCACCAGCTTCGACAGCCTGTACGTCAACGTCAACGGCGAGTCGGGCTACTTCGACCGGTCCCTGGACGCGTACGGCCGTGAGGGCGAGCCCTGCAAGCGGTGCGGTACGCCGATCCGCCGCCGGCCCTGGATGAACCGGTCCAGCTACTTCTGCCCGAAGTGTCAGAGGGCGCCGCGCGTCTCGTCGTAACGCGCGCGTGCCGCCAGCACGTCGTCCATCGAGCCCTCCACGTAGTGGATGAGGGCGAGCAGCCGCTCGGCGACCTGGCGGCCGAGCGGAGTCAGGTCGTAGTCCACGCGCGGCGGGTTCGTCGACTGCGCCTCGCGGTGCACCAGGCCGTCGCGCTCCAGCGCGTGCAGCGTCTGGGACAGCATCTTCTCGCTCACTCCGTCGACCCGGCGGCGCAGTTCGTTGAAGCGCAGCGACCCCTCGTACAGCGCTCCGAGCGTCAGCCCGCCCCAGCGGCCCGTGACGTGCTCCAGCGTCGTGCGTGACGGGCAGGCCTTGGCGAAGACGTCGTAGGCGAGGTTTTCGAGGCCGTCGCGGTTGTCGTGCTCCTGCGTGGTGGCGGTCATGGCCGTAAGCGTACGCGGGTGCAGCGCTAACCACCAGGTTGCACTAACCTAAAGTTAGTGCTTTCCTGTGGTCACTGCTGTTGAGCTGCCCATTTCGAGGAGTCTGTTCGAATGTCCGTCGTAACCCCTGTCGTTTCCATCGCCTACCACTCCGGCTTCGGCCACACCGCCGTCCTCGCCGAGGCCGTCCGCGCCGGGGCCGCCGACGCGGGTGCCGAGGTGCACCTGATCAAGGTCGACGAGATCACCGACGAGCAGTGGGAGACGCTGGACCGCTCCGACGTGATCGTCTTCGGCTCGCCCACCTACATGGGCACCGCCTCCGGCGCCTTCCACGTCTTCGCCGAGGCCACCTCCAAGCGCTGGTTCGGCCAGGACTGGAAGGACAAGCTGGCCGCCGGCTTCACCAACTCGGCCTCCAAGAGCGGCGACAAGCTGCACACCCTGCAGTTCTTCCAGACCCTCGCCGCCCAGCACGGCATGCACTGGGTGAACCTCGGCCTGCTCCCCGGCTGGAACGCCAGCACCGCCTCGGAGAACGACCTCAACCGCCTCGGCTTCTTCGCCGGCGCCGCCGCCCAGAGCAACAACGACCAGGGTCCCGAGGGCGTGCACAAGGCGGACACAGCCACCGCCGAACACCTGGGCCGGCGGGTGACGGAGACGGCGCGCGTGTTCGCGCAGGGCCGGATCGCGGCCTGAGGCCGCCGAAAATCCGGGGACGCGGGCAGGCCGGGAAACGTACAGTCCCGGCATGCCCGAGCTGCAGCCGCTCCGCCCGGATCATGCCCCCGCGCTCCTCGCCTTCGAGCAGGAGAACCGGGCGTACTTCGCCGCGTCCGTCCCGGACCGGGGTGATGAGTACTTCGCCCGGTTCGACGAGATGCTGCGCGCCCGGCTCGCCGAGCAGGAGACGGGCACCTGCTTCTTCCACGTGGTGACCGGCGCCGACGGCGACGTGCTGGGGCGGGTCAACCTCGTGGACGTGGCGGACGGCGGTGCCGACCTCGGATACCGCATCGCCGAGCGCGCCGCCGGCCGGGGGCTGGCCACCTGGGCCGTGCGGGAGGTTGCCGCCCTGGCCGCCGAGCGGTACGGACTGACCGTCCTGAGGGCGGCCGCCAGGATCGACAACGCGGCCTCGCGGGCCGTACTGGCCCGCACCGGCTTTGTCGTCGTCGGCGAGACGCGGCTCAGCGGCCGCCCCGGACTGTCGTACAGCCGGAGTCTCTGAGCGTCAGTAGCCGAAGTCCTGGGTCCACCAAGGGCCGCCGGGGCCGAGGTGGACGCCGACGCCGAGGGTCTTGAAGTCGCAGTTCAGGATGTTGGCCTTGTGGCCGGGGCTGTTCATCCAGGCCTGCATCACGGCCGCCGCGTCGGCCTGGCCGCGGGCGATGTTCTCGCCGCCGAGGTTGCTGATGCCGGCCGCGGCCGCCCGGTCCCACGGCGACTTGCCGTCCGGGTCGGTGTGGTCGAAGAAGCCCCGCGCGGCCATGTCGTCGCTGAACGACTCGGCCAGCCTGGTCAGTGAGGAGTTCGCCGACAGCGGGCTGCAGCCGACCTTCGACCGCTCCTGGTTGACGAGCTTCAGCACTTCCGCCTCGGCGGCGGTCTGCGCCGGCACCTTCACCGGCGCGGCACTCGGCGCGGGCGCCTTGTGCGCCGTACGCGACGGGGTGCTCTTCGGCTTGGACGCGGTCACCGACGGCGTCGGCTTCTCGGACGCCGTCTTCGACGGGGTGGGCGTCGGGGCGGCCGACTCCGAGGGGGAGGCCGACGGGGTCGGGGACTCCGGGCGCGAGGAGGTCCGGCTGGTGCCGGTGCCGGCCGCGCGGCTGTCGGCGCTGCCCGACGTACCGCCCTGCTCGGCCGCCGTGTTGCTCGGCGAGGTCGCCGCCGGTATTCGCTCGCCGCCGGTGGTGTCCGTGCTGCCACCGAGCCGGTAGTGCCCCAGACCCGGCACCACGCCCGTGGCCACCGCGGTCGTGCCGAGCGCGAGGGCGGCGGCCGTACCGAGCAGCCCCGTGCGCACCGGGCGCGCGGCCCGCTTCCGGCGCCGACGGCCGGGGGAGGAGTCGCCGGCCGGGGTGAACCCGCCGCCGGCGCCCGCACCGCCCGCCGGGCCGTCCGCGCCGCCCGCGAACAGATAGGCGTGGGCCCTGGTGTTCGCCTCCTCGTAGGCCTCGGGGTTCAGATACGGCGCGATGCCCCTGGGCGCCTGGCCACGCGCGTACGACCGCCGCGCGTACGGCTCCTGGGAGTACGACCCCTGCGGGTACGGCTCCGGCGCATACGACCCCTGCGCATACGACCCCTGCGGGTACGGCTCCGGCGTGTACGGGACCGGCTTGTAGTACGGGATCGGCGGGTTCGGGTCCTGGGGGCCGTCGCTGCCGGTCGCGGAACCGTTCGGGTGCGTGACCCCGGTGGCGCGGCCCCTGGCGGCGCGGCCGGCGGCGGAGCGTCGGTGGCGTCCCATGTCCTGGCCCTCTTCCTCGTCCTCGCGGGCGACCCGCTGCCAGTCGGCGGTGACTCCCTCTGGCCAACCCGGCTCACTCGATCGAGTGAGTTTCATATGAGATTCATCGGGTCGGGACGGTACCGCATGCCGCTCTCGGGCGATGTGTGCCGAGCGACATCGGCCGGTTAGGTTGCACCCATGAGCGAGGATGTACGACTGGTCGCCTGGGTGCGTGGACGCGTGCAGGGCGTGGGTTTTCGCTGGTTCACGCGTGCCAAGGCGCTGGAGATCGGCGGCCTGAGTGGTTTTGCTCTCAATTTGGCCGACGGCCGCGTTCAGGTGGTCGCGGAAGGGGCACGCGAGGGCTGCGAGGGGCTGCTCGACTGGCTCCAGGGCGACGACACGCCCGGGCGCGTGGAAGGCGTCACCGAGATCTGGGACACACCCCGCGGCGGCTACGACGGCTTCGACATCCGTTGACCCAGGGCGCGCGAGGCCGCACGGGCGGGCGGGCGCGGCGCCACCGGGGCGCGTGCCGTCGGAGGAAACGGCCTGGTGGTTGCCAAGAACGGCCCGGCATGGCAGGCTCCGCAGGAACTGCTGATCGTCACACCCCCAGGCACCGGAAGAGTCGCCGCGCCGCCGATTTCCCGGCCGTGTGCCCCCGGTTCGCCCGCCAATACGGGGCGTGATCGTGTTGACCGTCAAACTTTTTGGTGAGACGCTGAAAGCCCCGCGCACCTTAGCTGTTTGGCATGAAGCAACAGCAGAGCAACACCCGGATGTGCCAAGCACCGCGGGTGCGAATCCCTCACGACCCACACCGCATCGGTCGGTCACTCAGTGTGGAGGACCATCCATCATGGCAAAGGCGCTTCTCGGTTACGTCGGCGGCTCCGACCCTCGACTCCTCGCCGAGATGCGACGGCTGCAGCAGCGTGTCCAGGACCTGGAGTCCGAGCTCGTACGGATCCAGGCGGAGAACGACGCGCTGACGGCTGCCGCCTCTCAGGACAGGATCATGGAGAGCATCGACGCACACCAGGCGGAGCCTGCGCTCACCTGATCACTGCATCGCTCCACAACAGCAGTCGCAGCGATCGGGCTGCCGTTATCAACCGCTCAGTTGATCGGACGGCTGCAACCCAGCCGTCGTAAGAGTTGCAAGGGACGCTTCGGCGTCCCTTCGTTCTTTCCCCGCGCATCCTTTCACCCTCTTTAACGTACGGTGTGCCCTGCATGTTCACTGGCGAAACCGCGCGGTTGCGAGGGTTCGTGGAGTGAGATAGCGGCGCCCGGTAGAGTCCAGCGGCGTGCACCTCAAGGCCCTGACCCTCCGTGGGTTCAAGTCGTTCGCCTCGGCGACCACACTCCGGTTCGAACCGGGCATCACGTGTGTCGTCGGACCGAACGGCTCGGGCAAGTCCAATGTCGTGGACGCGCTCAGCTGGGTCATGGGCGAGCAGGGTGCCAAGTCGTTGCGCGGCGGCAAGATGGAGGACGTCATCTTCGCCGGCACCACCGGCCGCCCGCCGCTGGGCCGCGCCGAGGTGTCGCTGACCATCGACAACTCCGACGGCGCGCTGCCCATCGAGTACGCCGAGGTCACCATCACGCGGATCATGTTCCGCAACGGCGGCAGCGAGTACCAGATCAACGGCGACACCTGCCGCCTCCTGGACATCCAGGACCTCCTCTCCGACTCCGGCATCGGCCGCGAGATGCACGTCATCGTCGGCCAGGGCCAGCTCGACTCCGTCCTGCACGCCGATCCCATGGGCCGCCGCGCCTTCATCGAAGAGGCCGCGGGCGTGCTGAAGCACCGCAAGCGCAAGGAGAAGGCCCTTCGCAAACTGGACGCGATGCAGGCCAACCTCGCGCGCGTGCAGGACCTGACGGACGAACTGCGCCGCCAGCTCAAGCCCCTCGGCCGCCAGGCGGCGGTGGCGAGAAGGGCCGCCGTCATCCAGGCGGATCTGCGGGATGCGCGCCTGCGCCTGCTGGCAGACGACCTCGTACGCCTGCGCGAGGCCCTGAAGGGCGAGATCGCGGACGAGGCGGCCCTGAAGGAGCGCAAGGAGGCGGCCGAGCAGGAGCTGAAGAAGGCCCTGCAGCGCGAGGCCCTGCTGGAGGACGAGGTACGGCAGCTGCAGCCTCGCCTGCAGCGCGCCCAGCAGACCTGGTACGAGCTGTCCCAGCTGGCCGAGCGGGTCCGCGGCACGATCTCGCTGGCCGACGCGCGCGTGAAGAGCGCGACGTCCGCGCCCCCCGACGAACGCCGGGGCCGCGACCCCGAGGACCTGGAGCGCGAGGCCGCCCGCATCCGTGAGCAGGAGGCCGAGCTGGAGGCCGCCCTGGACGCGGCCCAGCACGCCCTGGACGACACGGTCGCCCACCGGGCCGAGCTGGAGCGGGAACTGGCCGTCGAGGAACGCCGGCTCAAGGACGTGGCCCGCGCCATCGCCGACCGCCGCGAGGGCCTCGCCCGGCTGACCGGCCAGGTCAACGCCGCCCGCTCCCGCGCCGCCTCCGCCCAGGCCGAGATCGACCGGCTGGCCGTGGCCCGCGACGAGGCCCAGGAACGGGCGGTCACGGCACAGGAGGAGTACGAGGCCCTCAAGGCCGAGGTCGACGGCCTCGACGCCGACGACGCGGGCCTCGCCGAACAGCACGAGGCGGCCAGGCGCCGGCTCACGGAGGCGGAGGCCGCCCTCAGCACGGCCCGCGACGCCCTCACCACAGCCGAACGCCGGCGCGCCGCGACCCAGGCCCGCCAGGAGGCCCTCGCTCTGGGGCTCCGCCGGAAGGACGGCACCGGCATACTGCTCGGCGCCCGAGACCGCCTGACCGGAATCCTCGGCCCGGCGGCAGAACTCCTGACGGTCACCCCGGGCTACGAGATCCCGCTGGCGGCAGCCTTCGGCGCGGCCGCTGACGCGATCGCCGTATCGACCCCTGCGGCGGCGGCCGAGGCAATCAGACTGCTGCGCAAGCAGGACGGCGGCCGAGCGGCATTGATCCTGGCGGGAGAGGACGCGCCCCGCAGGGGCGCGGGGCAGCATCAATATCCGGCTCCGCCGCGGGGCGCGAGCAACCACAACACACCCGCAGCCGCCGAACTCTCCGCCACTGCACCCCCCGGTGGGCGCTTCGCAGCCGACCTGGTCCGCGGCCCCACCGAGCTGATGCCCGCCATCCAGAGCCTCCTGCGAGGAATCGTGGTCGTCGGCACCCTGGAGGACGCCGAAGACCTGGTCTACGCACACCCGGACCTCACCGCCGTCACCACCGAAGGCGATCTCCTGGGCGCCCACTTCGCTCACGGCGGCTCCGCCGGGGCGCCGAGCCTGCTGGAGGTGCAGGCCTCCGTGGACGAGGCCGCGGCCGAGCTGGAAGAGCTGGCACGGCGGTGCGAGGAACTCACCGAGGCGCAGCGGGCGGCGGCGGAACGGCGTACCGAGGCCGCCACCCTCGTAGAGGAACTCGGAGAGCGGCGACGGGCCGCGGACCGGGAGAAGTCGGCCGTCGCCCAGCAGCTCGGCCGGCTCGCCGGGCAGGCGCGCGGTGCCGCCGGGGAGGCCGAGCGGTCCGCAGCGGCCGCCGCCCGTGCGCAGGAGGCGCTGGAGAAGGCCGTACAGGAGGCGGAGGAGCTGGCGGAACGGCTCGCCGTGGCCGAGGAGAAAGCCCCTTTCGGGGAAGAAGGGGCGGAGGAGCCGGACACCTCCGTGCGCGACCGGCTCGCCGCCGACGGCGCCAACGCGCGGCAGACCGAGATGGAGGCCCGGCTCCAGGTCCGCACCCACGAGGAGCGGGTCAAGGGGCTGACCGGGCGGGCCGACTCGCTCGACCGGGCGGCCCGCGCCGAACGCGAGGCACGCGCGCGTGCCGAGCAGCGCCGGGCCCGGCTGCGGCACGAGGCGGCCGTCGCCGAGGCCGTCGCCTCCGGCGCCCGGCAGCTGCTGGCGCACATCGAGGTGTCCCTCGCCCGCGCCGAGCGGGAACGCTCCGCCGCCGAGGCCGCGAAGGCGTTGCGGGAACAGGAGTTGACCACCGCACGCACCCGGGGCCGCGACCTCAAGGCCGAGCTGGACAAACTCACCGACTCCGTCCACCGCGGTGAGGTGCTCGGCGCCGAGAAGCGGCTGCGGATCGAGCAGTTGGAGACCAGGGCGCTGGAGGAGCTGGGCGTCGAACCGGAAGGGCTGGTGTCGGAGTACGGTCCGCATCTGCCCGTGCCGCCCTCGCCACCGGCCGAGGGTGAGGTGCTGCCCGACGACCCCGAGCACCCGCGCAACCAGCCGAAGCCGTTCCACCGGGCCGAACAGGAGCGGCGGCTCAAGGCGGCCGAGCGGGCGTACCAGCAGCTGGGCAAGGTCAATCCGCTGGCGCTGGAGGAGTTCTCGGCGCTGGAGGAGCGGCACAAGTTCCTCAGCGAGCAGCTGGAGGACCTGAAGAAGACCCGCGCCGACCTGCTTCAGGTGGTGAAGGAGGTCGACGAGCGCGTCGAGCAGGTCTTCACCGAGGCGTACCGGGACACGGCCCGCGAGTTCGAGGGTGTCTTCAGCCGGCTCTTCCCGGGCGGTGAGGGACGGCTGATCCTGACCGATCCCGACAACATGCTCACCACCGGCGTGGACGTCGAGGCCCGCCCGCCGGGCAAGAAGGTCAAGCGGCTCTCCCTGCTGTCGGGCGGCGAGCGTTCGCTGACGGCGGTCGCGCTGCTGGTGTCGATCTTCAAGGCCCGTCCGAGCCCCTTCTACGTCATGGACGAGGTCGAGGCCGCGCTGGACGACACCAACCTCCAGCGGCTGATCCGGATCATGCAGGAGCTGCAGGAGGCCTCGCAGCTGATCGTGATCACGCACCAGAAGCGCACGATGGAGGTCGCCGACGCGCTCTACGGCGTGTCCATGCAGGGCGACGGCGTCTCGAAGGTCATCTCGCAGCGCCTTCGCTAGCGCAGCCATTCAAGATCAACTCACTCTGTGTTCAAGAAGTGAACACAGAGCCCTCGGGCATATCGAAAAGCTCACAGCTGTTGAGCTATTGACTTCGAAACTTGAAGGCATATTCTCTGCAACGTTGCTTTTACCTTCAGGTCCTACCTGGAAGGGCTCGACCCAACCCGGCAGCGTTGCCGTGGCCCGAGGAGATACACGTGACCAGCACGACGCAGGCACCTCAGTCAGGAGCCAGAACGGCTCACCCCGAACACCTCGGGCACGTCATCTTCATCGCGGCGGCTGCCGCCATGGGCGGCTTCCTCTTCGGATACGACAGCTCCGTGATCAACGGCGCCGTCGAGGCCATCCGCGGCAAGTACGACATCGGCTCCGCGGCCCTCGCCCAGGTCATCGCGATCGCCCTGATCGGCTGCGCCATCGGCGCCGCGACCGCCGGCCGCATGGCGGACCGGATCGGCCGCATCCGCGTCATGCAGATCGCCGCCCTGCTGTTCACGGTCAGCGCCGTCGGCTCGGCCCTGCCCTTCTCACTGTGGGACTTCGCCCTCTGGCGCGTCGTCGGCGGCTTCGCCATCGGCATGGCCTCCGTCATCGGCCCGGCCTACATCGCCGAGGTCGCCCCGCCCGCCTACCGTGGCCGGCTCGGCTCCTTCCAGCAGGCCGCGATCGTCGTCGGCATCGCCATCTCCCAGCTGGTCAACTGGGGCCTGCTGAACGCCGCCGGCGGCAACCAGCGCGGCCACCTGATGGGCCTGGAGGCCTGGCAGGTCATGCTCGGCGTCATGGTCGTCCCGGCCGTCCTCTACGGCCTGCTCTCCTTCGCGATCCCCGAGTCCCCGCGCTTCCTGATCTCCGTCGGCAAGCGTGACCGCGCCCGCGAGATCCTCGCCGAGGTCGAGGGGGAGTCCACCGACCTGGACGCCCGCGTCACCGAGATCGAGCACGCGATGAAGAGCGAGCACCAGTCGACGTTCAAGGACCTGCTCGGCGGCGGCTTCTTCTTCAAGCCGATCGTCTGGATCGGTATCGGCCTGTCGGTCTTCCAGCAGTTCGTCGGCATCAACGTCGCGTTCTACTACTCCTCGACGCTGTGGCAGTCGGTCGGTGTCGACCCGACGGAGTCGTTCTTCTACTCCTTCACGACGTCGATCATCAACATCGTCGGCACCGTGATCGCGATGATCTTCGTGGACCGCGTCGGCCGCAAGCCGCTGGCCCTCATCGGCTCCGTCGGCATGGCCGTCGGACTGGCGCTGGAGGCCTGGGCGTTCTCGTACCACCTCGTCGACGGCAAGCTGCCCGCCGCCCAGGGCTGGATCGCCCTGATCGCCGCCCACGTGTTCGTCCTCTTCTTCGCCCTGTCCTGGGGTGTGGTCGTCTGGGTCATGCTCGGCGAGATGTTCCCGAACAAGATCCGCGCCGCCGCGCTGGGCGTGGCCGCCGCCGCGCAGTGGATCGCCAACTGGGCCATCACCGCGAGCTTCCCGTCGCTGGCCGACTGGAGCCTCTCCGGCACCTACATCATCTACACGGTCTTCGCCGCGCTCTCCATCCCGTTCGTCCTGAAGTTCGTCAAGGAGACGAAGGGCAAGTCGCTGGAGGAGATGGGCTGACCCTCCGCCCGGAAGCCCCGTGAACTCGGGGAGCAGGGCCAAGTCCCCGCTGCCCTCTCCCCGTACCGTCCGCCGCCCCCGCCCCGGCCACTGCCCGGAGCGGGGGCGGCGGTGTCGTACGGCCCCTGCGCCGCAGGGCACCCTCGTCGTCAGTGGCGCCCGGCGTAGTGATCAGCATGCTGCCAAAGCCTTCGGCCGCACTGCCGCGCCTGCGCGAGCTGCTCACCCACGACGACGCATCACGGCCAACCATGCCCCGGCCTGCCCGGACCGGATGGGACCCCCTCGCGGCCCCCGGCCCTGCCCCGGCGCGGTGGCCGGTTCCGGAGCATCGACCACGACGAGGCACTCCAGCGGCGCGGCCGCGCCCTCATCGCACGGCTCGCTCCTCCAGCGCCGGAAGCACCCGCTCCGCGAAGAGCCTGAGGCTGCGCCGGCCCTCCTCCACCGGCATCCCGCCCGCCAGCGGATGCAGGACGAGACTGTCCAGGCCCTGCGCCACGCACTGCTCCGGGGTGAGGATCCGGTACACGCCCTCGGCCCGCAGCTCGTCCACCGTCGTGGCCGCCGACTTCACCGCCGAGCGGATCTGGCCCGACTGCCAGGAGGCGTACGTCCGTGCCTCGTGCAGGAAGTGCTCGCCGTACACGGCCCACGCCCGGTCCGGGTCCTCGGCGATGTGCAGCAGCGGGGTCTCGGCGGCGGGCATCATCGTCCAGCCCTCGGTGCCGTACTCGGTGAGCTTCTCCTTGTAGTACGCCTCCAGCTCCGGCAGATGCGCGCTCGGGAAGAACGGCAGGCCCAGCCGGGCGGCCCGGCGGGCGGCGGCCCTGGAGGAGCCGCCGACCAGCAGCAGGGGGTGAGGGGTGGTGAACGGGCGTGGGGTGAGCCGTATTCGGCGGCCCCGGTACGTGAACTCCTCACCGGACCACGCCTTCAGCAGTGTCTCCAGCAACTCGTCCTGGAGTCGGCCGCGTTGCTTCCAGTCCACGTCGAACAGGGCGTACTCCTCGGGCCGGTAGCCGATCCCGGCCACCGTCACCAGCCGCCCGCCGCTCAGCAGGTCGAGTACGGCGATCTCCTCGGCCAGCCGCAGCGGATCGTGCAGCGGGCCGATCACCGCCGACACCGTCACCGCGATGGTCCGGGTCGCCCCGAACACCGCGCCGGCGAAGGCGAACGGCGACGGCAGCCAGTTGTTCGCCGCGCCGTGGTGCTCCTCGGTCTGCACGGTGCTGATCCCGTGCTCGTCCGCGTACGCGGCCATCTCCAGGGCGGCCCGGTAGCGGGCGGAGAGCGCGGCGGGGGTGGCCCCGGGAGCGACGAGATTGAAACGGACGACCGTGACGGGCATGGGAGAGTCCCCCTCCGGTACGACTCGGTGGAGGGGGACGGTAGCTGACGGAGCGTCAGACGGCCAGGTCCGCAGACTCCTTGGTCTCCGCGGCGCCCTCCGCGACCGGCTCGGCCGCGGGCGCCGGCTCGGTCACCGCCGGCTTCGGCAGGACCAGGTACAGCAGACCCGAGATGACGATCGTGGCGACCCAGCCGAGGCCGTACTCGCCGATGACGTTGTTCTTCGCGAGCGGGCCGGTGAACCAGTCCGAGGTCGTGAACATCAGGCCCGAGACCAGGCCGATCGCCCAGGAGGCCACGGCCGCGGGGGAGAAGCCGCCCTTGTACCAGTAGGCGCTGGTGCGGGTCGTGTCGGTCATCGCCCCGCCGTCGTACTCGGTACGGCGCAGCATGTCCGCCCCGAAGACGCCGACCCAGGCGGAGAAGGCGACCGCGAGCAGCGACAGGAAGGCGATGAAGGAGCCCATGAAGCTCGTCGCCACCAGCATCAGCACGCCGCCGAAGACCAGCGAGATCACGGCGTTCACCGAGACCGCCCAGTGCCGCGGCACCTTGAAGCCGAGGGTCTGCGCGGTGAAGCCCGCCGAGTACATCGACATCGAGTTGATCAGCAGCATGCCGATCAGCGCGATGAACAGGTACGGCACCGCGATCCACGTCGGCAGGATCTCGCCGAGGAAGGACACCGGGTCGGTCGCCGAGGCCAGGTCCGGCGTGGACACCGCCATCACCGCGCCCATCAGGACCATGGGCAGCACGACGATGCCGGCACCGCCGACCGCCGTACCCACGATCGCCTTCGAGGATGCCGTGCGCGGCAGGTAGCGGGTGAAGTCCGGCGCCGTCGGGATCCAGCTGACACCGCCGGCCGCGATCATGCCGACACCGGTTATCACTGCGGCCGTGGAGCCGCCGCCGTGGTGCAGCACCTTCGACCAGTCGGTGTTCGCCACCAGGTAGACCAGGACCAGCACCGAGAAGACGCCGAAGAGGTAGGTGGCGTACTTGTTGCACTTCTGCACGGCGTTGATGCCGAGCCCGGAGATCGCGAAGGTCGCGACGACGAAGATCAGCAGCATCACCATGTCCAGCACGCTGTTCGCCTTCAGGCCGAACAGGATGTCCACGATGGTGAGCATCGCGTAGGCGCCGGTCACCGCGTTGATCGTCTCCCAGCCCCAGCGCGCGACCCAGATCAGCGAACCGGGCAGCAGATTGCCGCGCTGGCCGAAGACCGCGCGCGACAGCGCCATGCCGGGCGCGCCGCCCCGCTTGCCCGCTATGCCGATCAGCCCGACGAGGCCGTACGACACGACCGGCGCGGCCACGGCGACCACGAGCGCCTGCCAGATGTTCAGGTGGTACGCCACGACGAGGCTCGCACCCATCGTCAGCAGCAGCACGCTGATGTTGGCACCGACCCAGGTCGGGAACAGCTCACGGGTCTTCGCGGTGCGCTCGTGATCCGGGACCTGCTCGATACCCCGGGTCTCGAGAGCGCCTTCGGTCTCGACGGTTTTGCTCATGAAAAAGGGACCTGCCGTGGGGGGAAGGGGACGGTCGGGACTCTACGCGCGTCGACAGAGCCGCCACCATCGTACTTTGCTCCCACTCCTTGCTTTAAGTGGCGTTTGTCTCTCGGAGGAAGCCACAAAAGGGCTCCTGTCGTAACCCATGGCTGATACTGGACGGGTTATGGAAACCGTCATCCTTGCTGTAGTCATCGCCGTGGTCGTGCTCGGCGCGCTCGGCGGGCTGATCGTGGGCAGCCGGCGCCGGAAGCCGCTGCCTCCGCCACCCCCGAAGACGCCCGACATCACCGCCCCCCCGGCCGAGCCGCACGTCGGCGACGAGGCCGAGACGCCGCGCGACGAACCGCGCCGGACGATCGAGGAGGTGGACCTCCCCGGCGGCCCCGCACCGGTCGCCGTTGAGGAGCCTCCCGCTGTCGAGGCTCCCGAGATCGAGATCCCGGAGCCCACCGCGGGCCGGCTGGTCCGGCTGCGCGCCCGCCTGTCCCGCTCCCAGAACGCCCTCGGCAAGGGCCTGCTCACGCTGCTCTCGCGCGAGCACCTGGACGAGGAGACCTGGGAGGAGATCGAGGACACCCTGCTCACCGCCGACGTCGGTGTGCTGCCCACCCAGGAGCTGGTCGAGGGCCTGCGCGAACGCGTCAAGGTGCTCGGCACCCGCACCCCCGAGGAGCTGCGCGGCCTGCTGCGCGAGGAGCTGCTCAAGCTGGTCGGCACGGACTTCGACCGCACGGTGAAGACCGAGCCCGAGGACCGCAAGCCCGGCATCGTGATGGTCGTCGGCGTCAACGGAACCGGCAAGACCACCACCACCGGCAAGCTCGCGCGCGTGCTCGTCGCCGACGGCCGTACGGTCGTCCTCGGCGCCGCCGACACCTTCCGCGCCGCCGCCGCCGACCAGCTCCAGACCTGGGGCGAGCGCGTCGGCGCCTACACCGTGCGCGGCCCGGAGGCCGGTGACCCGGCGTCCGTGGCCTTCGACGCGGTCAAGGAGGGCAAGGAGATGGGGGTCGACGTCGTCCTCATCGACACCGCCGGCCGGCTGCACACCAAGACCGGCCTCATGGACGAGCTGGGCAAGGTCAAGCGGGTCGTGGAGAAGCACGCGCCGCTCGACGAGGTGCTCCTCGTCCTGGACGCCACCACCGGCCAGAACGGCCTGGTGCAGGCCCGCGTCTTCGCCGAGGTCGTGGACATCACCGGCATCGTGCTGACCAAGCTGGACGGTACGGCCAAGGGCGGCATCGTCGTCGCGGTCCAGCGCGAGCTGGGTGTGCCGGTCAAGCTGGTCGGACTCGGCGAGGGCGCGGACGATCTGGCGCCGTTCGAGCCGGAGGCGTTCGTGGATGCGCTTATCGGCGACTGAGAACCACATACCGACATTGGTATGTGGTCAAGAAGTGCCCGCCCTCAAGGTGCAGTTGGGGACGGGCACTTCGCCTTTCCGGCGGGGCCTACGCTCGCGCCCGCGACCGGTGCGCCACATATGCCAGCGTTCCCAGCACCAGCCGCGCCGCCGGAGGTGCCGTCGCCGAGTCCAGGGCCGGTGGGCGCAGCCAGCGCACCGGGCCCAGGCCGCCCCGGTCGGAGGGCGGTGCCGTGATGTACGTACCGGGGCCGAGGCCGCGCAGGTCCAGGGCGGAGGGGTCGTCCCAGCCCATGCGGTAGAGCAGCCGGGGCAGGTCGGCGGCGGCGCCGGGGGCGACGAAGAAGTGGGCCCGGCCGTCCGGGGTCGCGGCCACGGGGCCGAGCGGGAGGCCCATGCGCTCCAGCCGGACCAGCGCGCGCCGGCCGGCCGCCTCGGAGACCTCGATGACGTCGAACGCCTGGCCCACCGGCAGCATCACCGCGGCGCCCGGGAACTCCGACCAGGCCTTGCTCACCTCGTCCAGCGTTGCCCCGGCCGGCACCCGGGGCGCGAACTCCAGCGGATGGGCCCCCGGCGCCGGGCAGCCGGCGCGCCCGCACGAGCAGGCGCCCGCCGCGGTCCGCGCGCCCGGCACCACGTCCCAGCCCCACAGCCCGGTGAACTCGGCGACGGCGGTGCACTCCGAGGAACGGCCGCGCCGCCGCGTGCCGGAGCGGATCTCGCGAATGCCGCCGATCGTGAAGCCCATGCCCCCTCCAACGGGTCCAGCGCGCCGGTGGTTACGACACGGAACGGAACGAAAGCGGAACGTAACGCTCTAGGCTCCGCCTTCCCGCGTCGGCCGTGGGCCACGCGCGAGATCAAGGCGGCGCCTGGAAGCGCTTCAGGTGGCGCACGTGGGGGACACGCGCCCCTTCGTGCATCACTCCGCCTACTCTCGGTCGTCCTATGTCAAGTGAATCGCGGACCGGGGATCGTGAGTTCATTCGAAGGGGTGGCGAATGGTGGCGTTTCTTGGAACGCCATGGCTGGACCGGTGATCGTAGGATTACTGTGAGTGTGCGAGTCTTCGGGGCATATGCATCCATGGGTTGCCGGAGGCCAGTCGTCAACTCGTTCGAAGGGTGACAACCAGCGGACGGGAGGCCGTATTTACCGGCATTCTGATAGGGCTTGGCGCAGTCGGCGACAAGTGGTCTCAGGGATGGGGGCGTTCCAGTGAGCGGCAACGGCGGTAGCGGGACGAACGCTGACAAGCGCCCCAATGAGCTGCTCGGTTCGTGGTTCGTGCGCAGCGGCTGGTCCAAGGGCGAGCTGGCCCGCCAGGTGAACCGCCGGGCACGCCAGTTGGGCGCCAACCACATCTCCACCGACACCTCGCGCGTACGGCGCTGGCTGGACGGGGAGAATCCGCGCGAGCCGATCCCGCGCATCCTCTCGGAGCTGTTCTCCGAGCGCTTCGGCTGCGTCGTCTCCATCGAGGACCTCGGCCTGCGCGCCGCCCGCCAGTCACCCTCCGCGTCCGGCGTCGACCTGCCCTGGACCGGCCCGCAGACCGTCGCCCTGCTCGGCGAGTTCTCGCGCAGCGACCTGATGCTCGCCCGGCGCGGCTTCCTCGGCACCTCTCTCGCGCTGTCCGCCGGTCCCTCCCTCATCGAGCCCATGCAGCGCTGGCTCGTGCCGAGCCCGGCCTCCCCGGTGGCCGCCGAGCCCGCGCCCGTCCTCGACCCGCGCCGCCCCGGCCGGCTGTCCAGGCCCGAGCTGGAGCTGCTGGAGTCCACCACCAGGATGTTCCGCCAGTGGGACGCCCAGTGCGGCGGCGGCCTGCGCCGCAAGGCGGTCGTCGGCCAGCTGCACGAGGTCACCGACCTGCTCCAGGAGCCCCAGCCCGAGTCCACCACCCGCATCCTGTTCAAGGTCGCCGCGGAGCTGGCCGAGCTGGCGGGCTGGATGTCGTACGACGTCGGCCTACAGCCCACCGCGCAGAAGTACTTCGTCCTCGCCCTGCACGCGGCCAAGGAGGCCGGGGACAAGCCGCTCGGCTCGTACATCCTCTCCAGCATGAGCCGCCAGATGATCCACCTCTGCCGGCCCGACGACGCCCTGGAGCTGATCCACCTCGCCCAGTACGGCAGCCGCGACTGCGCCAGCCCGCGCACCCAGTCCATGCTGTATGCGATGGAGGCCCGCGCGTACGCCAACATGGGCCAGCCCGGCAAGACCAAGCGCGCCGTCCGCATGGCCGAGGACACCTTCTCCGAGGCCGACGAGTGGGACGAGCCGGACCCCGACTGGATCCGCTTCTTCTCCGAGGCCGAGCTGTACGGCGAGAACTCCCACTCCTTCCGCGACCTCGCCTACGTCGCCGGGCGCAGCCCCACCTACGCCTCCCTCGCCGAGCCGCTCATGCAGCGGGCGGTGGAGCTGTTCGCCAACGATCCGGAGCACCAGCGGTCGTATGCGCTCAACCTGATCGGCAAGGCCACCGTGCACCTGCTCCAGCGCGAGCCCGAGCAGGGCACGGAATACGCCTCCCAGGCCATGGAGATCGCCAGGAAGGTCCGCTCCGAGCGCGTGAACACTCGTATCCGAAAGACGGTCGACACGGCCGCGCGGGACTTCGGCGACCTCGCCGTCGTCATCGACCTCACCGACCAGCTCTCCGTAGACCTCCCGGAGACCGCCGAGGCCGTCTGACGACCCCGGCATCCCAAGCCCCGGCCGCGGCCGGGCCTCCCGAACTGCCCGACTCGGCTCCCCCACGCCAGGTCATCGAGAGGCCCGCCGCGGCCGGCCTGTGCGCCCCCGAGGACTCCTCCTCGGCGGGTTGCGTCACGATAACGATCGCCATGCCGGAGATCCGGCAGTTCATGCACGCGTAACACGCACGGCGCCTTCGTCACCCCGGCGAAACTTCGAGGGGCTTCCACCGAAACCGCGCTGCGTCAGTCTCATGGCGCATAACCGGCCCACCCCACACCCGCCGGACCGCTCAGGCACCGCCCGCACGGGGCCGTACCAACCGACGAGGAGACGCCGATGGCACCAGCCATCACGCTTGCCGCGGAGGCACCCAAGCTGTCCTCCGCGAACACAGGCTTCATGCTCATTGCTTCCGCCCTGGTGCTGATCATGACGCCGGGTCTGGCCTTCTTCTACGGAGGCATGGTCCGGGTCAAGAGCACCCTGAACATGCTGATGATGAGCTTCATCAGCATGGGCATCGTGACCATCCTCTGGGTGCTCTACGGCTTCTCCCTCGCCTTCGGCACGCACAACGGCCTCATCGGCTGGAACTCCGACTGGTTCGGGCTCAGCAAGATCGGCCTGACGGACCTCTGGCCCGGCTACACCATCCCGATCTTCGTCTTCATGGTCTTCCAGATGATGTTCGCCATCATCACCCCGGCCCTGATAAGCGGCGCACTCGCCGACCGCGTGAAGTTCTCGGCCTGGTGCCTGTTCGTCGCCCTGTGGCTCACGATCGTCTACGTCCCGGTCGCCCACTGGGTCTGGGGCGCCGACGGCTGGGCCTTCAAGCTCGGCGTGATCGACTTCGCGGGCGGTACGGCGGTCCACATCAACGCGGGTGCGGGGGCCCTCGGCGTCATCCTCGTCATCGGCAAGCGCGTCGGCTTCAAGAAGGACCCGATGCGCCCGCACAGCCTCCCGCTGGTCATGCTCGGTGCCGGTCTGCTGTGGTTCGGCTGGTTCGGCTTCAACGCGGGCTCCTGGCTCGGCAACGACGACGGCGTCGGCGCGCTGATGTTCGTCAACACGCAGGTCGCCACCGGTGCCGCCATGCTGGCCTGGCTCGCCTACGAGAAGATCCGGCACGGCGCGTTCACCACGCTGGGCGCCGCCTCCGGCGCGGTCGCCGGTCTGGTCGCGATCACCCCGTCCGGCGGCGCGGTCTCCCCGCTCGGCGCGATCGCCGTCGGCGCCATCGCCGGTGTCGCCTGCGCCGCGGCCGTCGGCCTGAAGTTCAAGTTCGGCTACGACGACTCCCTCGACGTCGTCGGCGTCCACATGGTCGGCGGCATCCTCGGCTCCCTGCTGATCGGCTTCTTCGCCACCGGCAAGGGCCAGTCCACCGCCACGGGCGTCTTCTACGGCGACCACAGCTGGACCCAGCTGTGGAAGCAGTGCGCGGGTGTCGGCGCGGTCCTCGGCTACTCGCTGGTCGTCTCCGCGGTCCTCGCCTTCCTGCTCGACAAGACGATCGGCATGCGGGTCACCGAGGACGAGGAGGTCGCCGGCATCGACCAGGCCGAGCACGCCGAGAGCGCCTACGACTTCAGCGGCACCGGCGGTGGTGTCATCGGCTCCGCCGCCCACGCCCCGGCCCTCGCCGTCTCGCAGACCAAGAAGGTGGACGCATGAAGCTCATCACCGCCGTCGTCAAGCCCCACCGGCTGGACGAGATCAAGGAGGCCCTTCAGGCCTTCGGCGTCCACGGGCTGACGGTCACCGAGGCCAGCGGTTACGGTCGTCAGCGGGGCCACACCGAGGTCTACCGCGGTGCCGAGTACACCGTCGACCTGGTCCCCAAGATCCGCATCGAGGTGCTGGCCGAGGACGACGACGCCGAGCAGCTGATCGAAGTCATCGTGAAGGCGGCCCGCACCGGCAAGATCGGTGACGGCAAGGTCTGGTCCCTGCCGGTCGACACGGCCGTACGGGTCCGCACCGGCGAGCGCGGCCCCGACGCGCTCTGACCACAACTGTCGAGAACGGGAGTCGCTGGGTGACGGGTACGGACGGGCGGATGGAAGCAGAGGACTCGGGACCCAGCGGCTACGCGGCGGCCCGGCTGCGCCTCCTCACCGAGGGGGCGCGGTCCGGGCCGCCGCGCCGTGCCGCCCTCGCGGAACTGACCGACGACTGGCTGGCCGGACTGTTCACGGCGGCGGCCCAGGGGCTCACGGGGGTCTCTCTGGTCGCCGTCGGTGGCTACGGCCGCGGCGAGCTGTCCCCGCGCAGCGACCTGGATCTCCTTCTGCTGCACGACGGCGGTGACACCAAGGCGGTGGCCGCGGTGGCCGACCGCCTCTGGTACCCCGTCTGGGACCTCGGCCTCGCCCTCGACCACTCCGTGCGCACCCCTGGCGAGGCCAGGAAGACCGCGGGCGAGGATGTGAAGGTCCAGCTCGGTCTCCTGGACGCCCGCCATCTCGCCGGTGACCTCGGCCTCACCGCCGGCCTGCGCACCGCCGTCCTCGCCGACTGGCGCAACCAGGCCCCCAAACGCCTCCCCGAACTCCAGGAACTGTGCGCCGAGCGCGCCGAGCGGCAGGGTGAGCTGCAGTACCTGCTGGAACCCGACCTCAAGGAGGCGCGCGGCGGCCTGCGCGACGCCACCGCGCTGCGCGCCGTCGCCGCCTCCTGGCTCGCCGACGCCCCGCGCGAGGGCCTCGCCGACGCCCGGCGCCGACTGCTGGACGTCCGCGACGCCCTGCACCTGACGACGGGCCGCGCCACCGATCGCCTGTCCCTCCAGGAGCAGGACCAGGTGGCGGCCGAGCTGGGCCTGCTGGACGCGGACACGCTGCTGCGGCAGGTGTACGAGGCGGCGCGTGTGATCTCGTACGCCAGTGACGTCACCTGGCGTGAGGTGGGGCGCGTGCTGCGTTCGCGCGCAGTACGGCCGCGCCTGCGCGCCATGCTGGGCGGCGGCAAGCCGGTCGCCGAGCGCTCGCCGCTGGCCGAGGGCGTGGTGGAGCAGGACGGCGAGGTGGTGCTCGCCCGGGCCGCACGCCCCGAACGCGACCCCGTGCTTCCGCTGCGCGCCGCGGCCGCCGCCGCGCAGGCCGGTCTTCCGCTCTCCCTGCACGCCGTACGGCGCATGGCCGCCACCGCGCGCCCCCTGCCCACGCCCTGGCCCGTCGAGGCCCGCGAGCAGCTGGTCACCCTGCTCGGCTCCGGCCGCCCCACCGTTGAGGTCTGGGAGGCACTGGAGGCGGAAGGCCTGATCAGCCGCCTCCTGCCGGACTGGGAGCGGGTCCGCTGCCGCCCTCAGCGCAATGCCGTCCATATCTGGACAGTCGATCGGCACCTCATCGAGACGGCGGTCCGCGCCTCCGAACTGACCCGCCACGTCAGCCGCCCCGACCTGCTCCTGGTCGCCGCCCTGCTGCACGACATCGGCAAGGGCTGGCCCGGCGACCACTCGGTGGCCGGCGAGATCATCGCCAAGGACGTGGCGGCGAGGATCGGCTTCGACCGCGCGGACGTGGCCGTCCTGTCGTCGCTGGTCCGCCACCACCTCCTCCTCGTCGAGACGGCCACCCGCCGTGACCTGGACGACCCGGCCACGGTCCGCTCGGTCGCCGAGGCGGTCGGCACGCAGGGCACCCTGGAGCTGCTGCACGCCCTGACCGAGTCCGACGCCCTCGCCACCGGACCGGCCGCCTGGTCCTCCTGGCGCGGCTCCCTCGTCGCCGACCTGGTCCGGCGGGTGTCGGCCGTCCTCGCGGGGGACACCCCGGACGAGCCCGAGCCGGCCGCGCCGACGGCCGAGCAGGAGCGGCTCGCGATCGAGGCGTTCCGCACGGGTGGCCCGGTCCTGGCGTTGCGCGCCCAGCGGGAACCGGTCGGCGAGGACGAGCCCGCCCAGGAACCTCTCGGGGTGGAGCTGCTCATCGCCGTACCCGACCAGCCCGCCGTGCTCCCCGCGGTCGCCGGGGTCCTCGCCGTGCACCGCCTGACCGTCCGTACGGCGGAACTGCGCACTCTGCGCCTGCCCGACGACGTCCAGGACGACGGCGCGGTCCTGCTGCTCAACTGGCGGGTCGCCGCCGAGTACGGCTCCCTGCCCCAGGCCGCCCGGCTGCGCGCCGACCTCGTCCGCGCCCTCGACGGCTCCCTGGACATCGCCGGCCGCCTCGCCGAACGGGACGCGGCCTACCCGAGGCGCCGCGGCTGGGTGGCCCCGCCACCCCGCGTCACGGTGGCCCCGGCCGCCTCCCACCACGCCACGGTGATCGAGGTACGGGCCCAGGACGCCCCGGGCCTGCTGCATCGCATCGGGATGGCGCTGGAGAAGGCGGGGGTGCGGGTGCGGAGCATGCACGTCAGCACGCTGGGTTCGAACGCGGTGGATGCGTTCTATGTCACGACCGGCACGGGTGCGCAGTTGCCCACGGAGGACGCTTCGTCACTGGCCCGGGTGCTGGAGGAGACGTTGCGGGCGTGACCGCGCAGTCCTCGCGGCCGTCGACGGCCGCGAGGAGCGTTCCGCTCGCCTGATGCGGCGGGCGGGGACCGTTGCCTTGCCGGGCCAGATACCCTGGAGGGCAGCCCAGACCACTTCCGACCCCGAGGACCGACGCCACCGTGTTCGATACCCTCTCCGACCGCCTCAGCGCGACTTTCAAAAACCTCCGCGGCAAGGGCAGGTTGTCCGAGGCGGACATCGACGCCACGGCACGCGAGATCCGCATCGCGCTCCTCGAGGCCGACGTTGCGCTGCCCGTCGTGCGGACGTTCATCAAGAACGTCAAGGAGCGTGCCCTCGGCGCCGAGGTCTCCAAGGCGCTGAACCCCGCCCAGCAGGTCCTCAAGATCGTCAACGACGAGCTGGTGACCATCCTCGGCGGCGAGACCCGGCGTCTGCGCTTCGCCAAGCAGCCGCCCACCGTGATCATGCTGGCGGGTCTGCAGGGTGCCGGTAAGACCACCCTCGCGGGCAAGCTCGGCCGCTGGCTGAAGGAGCAGGGCCACTCGCCGCTGCTCGTCGCCGCCGACCTTCAGCGCCCCAACGCCGTCAACCAGCTCAGCGTCGTCGCCGAGCGCGCCGGTGTCGCCGTGTTCGCGCCGGAGCCGGGCAACGGCGTCGGCGACCCGGTGCAGGTCGCCAAGGACTCCATCGACCACGCGAAGTCCAAGGTCCACGACATCGTGATCGTGGACACCGCCGGCCGCCTCGGCATCGACCAGGAGATGATGCAGCAGGCCGCGGACATCCGTGACGCGGTCAGCCCGGACGAGATCCTGTTCGTCGTCGACGCGATGATCGGCCAGGACGCGGTCAACACCGCCGAGGCCTTCCGCGACGGCGTCGGCTTCGACGGCGTGGTCCTGTCCAAGCTCGACGGCGACGCCCGCGGTGGTGCCGCGCTGTCCATCCGGCAGATCACCGGCAAGCCGATCATGTTCGCGTCGAACGGCGAGAAGCTGGACGACTTCGACGCGTTCCACCCGGACCGGATGGCCTCCCGCATCCTCGACATGGGTGACCTGCTCACCCTGATCGAGCAGGCGGAGAAGACCTTCAGCCAGGAAGAGGCCGCCAAGATGGCCTCGAAGCTGGCGTCCAAGAAGGGCCAGGACTTCACCCTGGACGACTTCCTGGCCCAGATGGAACAGGTCAGGAAGATGGGCAGCATCAGCAAGCTGCTCGGCATGCTTCCGGGCATGGGCCAGATCAAGGACCAGATCCAGAACATCGACGAGCGGGACGTCGACCGCACCGCCGCGATCATCAAGTCGATGACCCCGGGCGAGCGCCAGGACCCGACGATCATCAACGGCTCGCGCCGCGCCCGTATCGCCAAGGGTTCCGGTGTCGAGGTCAGCGCGGTGAAGAACCTGGTCGAGCGGTTCTTCGAGGCCCGCAAGATGATGTCCCGCATGGCACAGGGCGGCGGTATGCCGGGGATGCCGGGGATGCCGGGCATGGGCGGCGGCCCCGGCCGTACCAAGAAGCAGCCCAAGCAGGCCAAGGGCAAGCAGCGCTCCGGCAACCCGATGAAGCGCAAGCAGCAGGAGCTGGAGGCGGCCCAGCGCCGCGAGGCCGCCGCTCAAGCCGGCGGCGCCTTCGGACTGCCGCAGCAGGGCGGCGAGGACTTCGAGCTGCCGGACGAGTTCAAGAAGTTCATGGGCTGAGTTCGCCCCCGGGTTCACCGCTGGGCATGCCAGGGGTTGGTCATTGTCGTACGGTCCGCATATGACCAACCCCGCGCCGCCGCGCAAGTCGCCCGACCAGCCCTGGCGTACCGAAGGTGCTCCGGAGGAGCCGTCCCCCCAGCCGCCCGGCGGGCGGAAGATGCGGGGCGGCTGGTGGCGGCTGATCCTGACCGCGCTGATCGTGTACCTGATCGCCAACCTGGTGCTGTCGTACTTCGGCGAGGAGAACGAGCCGACGATCTCGTACACCGAGTTCAGCAAGCAGGTCAACGACGGCAATGTCGCCAAGATCTACGCCAAGGGCGACTCGATCCAGGGGCAGCTCAAGAAGGAGCAGAAGAACCCCGGCGGCGGCACATACACCAAGTTCAACACCGAGCGGCCGTCCTTCGCGAACGACAATCTCTGGTCGAATCTGACCAAGCACAACGTCACGGTCACGGCTCAGCCCGTCGTCCAGCACCGCAGCTTTCTCGCCAATCTGCTGATCTCACTGGCGCCGATGCTGATCCTCATCGCCGTGTGGATCTTCATCGCGCGGCGGATGAGCGCGGGTATCGGCGGCGCGGGCGGCATGCTGGGCCGCAAGGCGCCGCCCAAGCCGGTCGAGCTGGTGCCGGGGGAGAAGCGCACCACCTTCGCCGACGTGGCCGGAATCGACGAGGTCGAGGGCGAGCTGAACGACGTCGTCGACTTCCTGAAGAACCCCGACGCCTACCGCCGTATGGGTGCCAAGATGCCCCGCGGTGTGCTGCTCGCGGGCGCGCCCGGCACCGGGAAGACGCTGCTCGCACGCGCGGTCGCCGGTGAGGCGGGGGTGCCGTTCTTCTCCGCGTCCGCGTCCGAGTTCATCGAGATGATCGTGGGCGTGGGCGCCTCGCGCGTGCGGGAGCTGTTCGCGGAGGCCCGCAAGGTCGCCCCGTCGATCATCTTCATCGACGAGATCGACACCATCGGACGGGCCCGCGGCGGTGGCGCGTCCGTGGGCGGGCACGACGAGCGCGAGCAGACCCTCAACCAGATCCTCACCGAGATGGACGGCTTCTCCGGCTCGGAGGGCGTCATCGTCATCGCGGCCACCAACCGCGCCGACATCCTCGACCCGGCCCTGACCCGCCCCGGCCGCTTCGACCGGGTCGTCCAGGTCTCGCCCCCGGACCGCGGCGGCCGCGAGGCCATCCTGGCGATCCACACCCGCGACATCCCCCTCGGACCGGGCGTGGACCTCGCCCAGGTGGCGCGCACGACCCCGGGCATGACCGGCGCCGAGCTGGCCAACCTCGCCAACGAGGCCGCGCTGCTCGCGGTGAAGCGCAAGCAGGCCGTGGTGACCCAGTCCGATCTGTCCGAGGCCCTGGAGAAGATCCAGCTCGGCGCGGAGCGGGCGCTGGTGATGCCCGAGGAGGAGCGCCGGCGCACCGCCTACCACGAGAGCGGGCACGCCCTGCTGGGCATGCTCCAGCCGGGCGCCGACCCGGTCCGCAAGATCACCATCGTGCCGCGCGGCCGGGCCCTGGGGGTCACGCTCTCCACGCCGGACGCGGACAAGTACGCGTACACCGAGGAGTACCTGCGCGGCCGGATCATCGGCGCGCTCGGCGGCATGGCGGCCGAGCACGTCGTCTACGACGTGATCACCACCGGTTCCGAGAGCGACCTGGAGCAGGTCACCAACATCGCGCGCGGGATGGTGTCCCGCTGGGGCATGAGCCGGGAGGTCGGCCGCCTCTCCGCGCTCCCGAACGACGCCCAGCAGGCCTACGGGCTCGCCGCCGCGCCGCAGACCCTGGACGTCATCGACACCGAGATGCGCCGGATCGTGGACGAGTGCTACGAGGAGGCGTGCCGCAAACTCCGCGACCACCGCGACCAGTTGGACGCCCTCGCCCAGGCACTGCTGGAGAACGAGACGCTGGAGGAGGCGGACGCGTACCGGATCGCCGGGATCACCCGCCTGACGAAGGACGTCGATTCCTAGGGATTTCTCAGGGCACGCGCGCGACGAGGTACCGGAAGACGTTCGGCATCCACACGGTCCCGTCCGGGCGGCGGTACGGATGCAGTGCCTCGGTGAGTTCCTTGTCGACCTGCTTGGCGTCCGTCGCCGCGATCGCCGCGTCGAACAGCCCCGTCGACAGCAGGCCCCGTACGGCGCTGTCGAGGTCGGCGTACCCGAACGGGCAGGCGACCCGCCCCGAGCCGTCCGGCTTCAGCCCGGCCCGCTGCGCGACCTCCTCCAGGTCGTCCCGCCGGGCCGGCCGCCAACTGCCCGTGCTCCGCAGCGGTTCGGCGAGCTTGGCCGCCACCCGCAGCACCGAGGAGGTGGCACACCGCTCCGGCGGCCCCCACCCGGCCAGCACCACGGCGGCTCCCCGCGAGGCCAGCGGCAGGGCCTGCGCCAGCAACTCCCCGAGCCCCTCGGAGTCCTCGGCAAGACACCCGACCGGCTCGAAGACGGTCACCAGGTTGTACGCAGCAGCGTCACCGCCCACATCGGCGGGTGATCCGGCGACGAGTTCCACGCCCGCACGCGCGCGCGTACGACCACTTTCGGTGGGCCCGCCGGGCAGTGCGGGCACGCCCCCGGGTACGCCGTGCGAGGAGTGTGGCAGCAGGCGTTCGCGGGCGAGGCCGAGGCGTTCGGGGGAGGAGGCGTCCACGCCGGTGACCGTGGCCCCTCTCGCGGCCGCCATCAGCAGTGCGAGTCCCGTGCCGCAGCGCAGGCCCAGGAGCCGGGTGGCGGGGCCCACTTCGAGCCGTTCGTGGACGGCTTCGTAGAGCGGCACCAGCATCCGCTCCTGGATCTCGGACCAGTCACGCGCGCGTGCGCACAGGTCCACGCGGGGTGCGGAATCCGCGTGAGCCGTGTGCTGCCGCACGAGCGTAGATGTCATAGGTGAGCGCCCCAATCCGCCGACAGTTCGCCGCCGCGCCCGGTCGCCTGGCCCCCGTGCCGTGCGCGCGCACTTCCCACGTATGTCAGGTAACTCCCGGCTCGCGGTGGCGTCCAGAGGTCGTGGAGCCCTGCTTGGGGTCTGGTCGCGTCTGTGGCGAGATTTCACATCCCGGCAATCTGGATGACCGTACGGTGTCCGTTCCCGAAGACGGGCCGGTGCCAGGAGTGGGGACGGCTCGCGGTAACGTCACGACCGTCACGGACGCTGACCGAGGTGTGGCCGTGTGCCGAGCGCGGCCGAAACGCCTCTTGCGCAGCCGTCGCCCGGGGCACTAATGGCCGGGTCGTAGGGCGGACTACGCACCAGCTTGGTACGAGCTGTGCGGCTTCTCCGCAGATCAGCGCACCCGCCCTCGTCAGGACGCATCAGCGGCAAACTGACGGGTACGTGCAAATTATTTGGGATGACCCGGAATAGGAACACATTCGAGCTCCCGCTCGTTGTCATTACGTGAGCACGACACAGACACCACCTGTTCTCGCCGCGGAGCTGGCGCAGGCGTGGGCCGACATTCAGCGGTACCACCCCGAGCTGCCGGACCTCGCCGCGCCAGAATCCCTGATCGGAGAGTCGTCGTCCGCGTGCGGGCACGAGCTCTCCTTCGAGCGACTGCTCCATGAGGCAGTCCACGGCATCGCGGCCGCCCGCGGGATCCGCGACACCTCCCGCGCCGGCCGGTACCACAACCGCCGCTTCCTGGCGATCGCCGAGGAGCTGGGCCTGGACCACCCCGAGGAGCCGCACCCGAGCAGCGGCTTCTCCCTGGTCACGCTCAACCCCGAGGCGAAGCGGCGCTACCGCCCGACGATCGAGCGGCTCCAGCGCGCGCTGAAGGCCCACACGGCGGCCACGACGTCCGACACCACCCGCAGCTTCCGCGGCCCGGCCGCCCGGCACGGCTCCTCCGGCGGGGGCGTCCGCGTCAAGGCGGTCTGCGACTGCGGTCGCAACGTCCGGGTGGTCCCCTCGGTCCTGGCCCAGGCACCGATCGTCTGCGGCGGCTGCGGCAAGCCGTTCAGAATCCCGGAGGTCGCGGGAGCGGCGTGACCCGAGCCGCGGAACGCCGGCATCTCGTGGGTGCCGGAAGCGGGCTCGTCGTCGACAGCACCGGGCAGCGCACCCGACGTGACCTCACCTCCACGCCGGGTGCCGCACCGGCATGCCCAGGCGCGGCTCACAGACCCTCGGCCCGAAGCGGCCCGCAGGGTATGGCACAATGGCTAGCTGTACTCGACAGCCGCACAGGACCCCTCTCTCCTCCGGCTGACGCGTCCATCGGGCACTCGGGTACCGCAACCCCACGCGGCAGCTCGCCGTGCCCAACCACGTCAAAACCAGGAGAACCCACTCCCGTGGCAGTCAAGATCAAGCTGAAGCGTCTGGGCAAGATCCGTTCGCCTCACTACCGCATCGTCGTCGCCGACTCCCGTACCCGCCGTGACGGCCGGGCCATCGAGGAGATCGGCAAGTACCACCCGACCTACAACCCGTCGGTCATCGAGGTGGACGCCGACCGTGTGGCGTACTGGCTGGGTGTCGGTGCGCAGCCGACCGAGCCCGTCCTCGCCATCCTGAAGAAGACCGGCGACTGGCAGAAGTTCAAGGGCGAGCCGGCTCCCGCGCCGCTGCTCGTCGCTGCGCCGAAGGCCGCGCGTCCGTCGTTCGAGGCTCTCGGCGGTGACGACGAGGGCAAGGGTGAGGCGATCACCCAGAAGAAGAAGGCTGAGAAGAAGGACGAGGCCGCGGCTGAGTCCGAGTCGACCGAGGCCTGAGCAGCATGCTCGAAGAGGCGCTTGAGCACCTCGTGAAGGGCATCGTCGACAACCCTGACGATGTGCAGGTCGCCTCGCGCAACCTGCGCCGCGGGCGCGTGCTGGAGGTCCGGGTCCACCCCGACGACCTCGGCAAGGTGATCGGCCGCAACGGCCGTACCGCGCGCGCTCTGCGTACCGTCGTGGGCGCCATCGGCGGCCGCGGTGTCCGTGTCGACCTCGTCGACGTGGACCACGTCCGCTGACGCTTCAACGCAACCGGCTCGGGCCGGGGAGGGCCACTGGGCCGTCCCCGGCCCGCAGTCGTATGACAGGAGATTTGGACAGGTGCAGCTGGTAGTCGCACGGATCGGCCGTGCCCATGGCATCAAGGGCGAGGTCACCGTCGAGGTGCGTACCGACGAGCCGGAACTCAGGCTCGCGCCCGGCGCCGTACTCGCCACGGATCCCGCCTCCACGGGACCGCTGACCATCGAGACGGGGCGCGTCCACAGCGGCCGCCTCCTCCTGCGCTTCGAGGGCGTCACCGACCGCAACGCGGCCGAGGCCCTGCGCAACACCCTGCTGATCGCCGAGATCGACCCCGAGGAACTGCCCGAGGGCGAGGACGAGTACTACGACCATCAGCTCATCGACCTCGACGTCGTCACCGAGGACGGGCAGGAGGTCGGCCGGATCACCGAGATCTCGCACCTGCCCTCCCAGGACCTGTTCATCGTGGAGCGCCCCGACGGCAGCGAGGTGCTGATCCCCTTCGTGGAGGAGATCGTCACCGAGATCGACCTGGAGGAGCAGAAGGCCGTCATCGCGCCTCCGCCGGGCCTGATCGACGACCACGCGGTGATCGACTCGACCCGGGAAGAGTCCTGATGCGCCTCGACGTCGTCACGATCTTCCCCGAGTACCTGGAACCCCTGAACGTCTCCCTCGTCGGCAAGGCACGCGCGCGTGGACAGCTGAACGTCCATGTGCACGACCTGCGCGCGTGGACGTACGACCGGCACAACACGGTCGACGACACGCCGTACGGCGGCGGCCCCGGCATGGTCATGAAGACCGACCCGTGGGGCGACGCCCTGGACACGGTCCTCGCCGACGGCTACGAGACCGGCGCCCAGGCCCCCGCGATCATCGTTCCCACCCCCAGCGGCCGCCCCTTCACCCAGGAACTGGCCGTCGAGCTCTCCGAGCGCCCCTGGCTGGTCTTCACGCCGGCCCGGTACGAGGGCATCGACCGGCGCGTGATGGACGAGTACGCGACGCGCGTGCCCGTCTACGAGGTCTCCATCGGCGACTACGTCCTCGCCGGCGGCGAGGCGGCCGTACTCGTCATCACGGAGGCCGTGGCGCGGCTGCTGCCCGGCGTCCTCGGCAACGCCGAGTCCCACCGCGACGACTCCTTCGCGCCCGGCGCGATGGCGAGCCTCCTGGAGGGCCCCGTCTACACCAAGCCGCCCGTCTGGCGCGGCCGGGAGATCCCCGACGTGCTGCTCAGCGGCCATCACGGCAAGATCGCCCGCTGGCGCCGCGACGAGGCCCTGAGACGTACGACCGCCAACCGGCCCGATCTGATCGAGCGCTGCGACCCCAAGGCCTTCGGCAAGAGGGACCGCGAGATGCTGTCCATCCTGGGCTGGGAACCGGACCCCGAAGGTCAGCCGTTCGGCCGATTTTGGCGGCGGGCCGGGGGCATGGAAGAATAGACCGCTGTTGTGCGTCCGTCCGGCGTGCGCCCCTGCCACGGGGGGACACGACGCCCGCCCCGACCCGCACGGCAGACCTCTTGTACACCTAGTTTCCGTTGATGACCTGTGGCATCAGCGAAGAAAGCAGACGAAATGTCTCACCTGCTCGACTCCGTCGACGCCGCGTCGCTGCGCAGCGACCTCCCGGCCTTCCGTCCGGGTGACACCGTCAACGTCCACGTCCGCGTCATCGAGGGCAACCGCTCCCGTGTGCAGCAGTTCAAGGGCGTTGTGATCCGTCGCCAGGGCTCCGGTGTCCGCGAGACCTTCACGGTCCGCAAGGTCTCGTTCTCCGTCGGCGTCGAGCGCACCTTCCCGGTGCACACCCCGATCGTCGAGAAGATCGAGCTGGTCACCCGTGGTGACGTGCGCCGCGCCAAGCTGTACTACCTCCGTGAGCTGCGCGGCAAGGCCGCGAAGATCAAGGAGAAGCGCGAGAGCTGAGCGCTCGCAAGGCGCCCACAGCTTGACGGTGTCCACAGCCGGGCGGGATAGCATCTCGCCCCGATGGACACCGAAGCACAGCCGACGGAACGCGACCGCTCCTCCCACCCGGATTCCCCGGGGCCGGAGGGACGGTCGCGTTTCGCGTTGGTGTCGCGGATCGCCGAGTGGCTGCCGGGCGGCCGGATCACCCTCACCCTCTTCCTCTGCCTGGCGTTTTTGCTGGTCCTCAACGCTTTCGTGGTGCAACCGTTCCAGATTCCGAGCGGATCCATGGAACAGGGCTTGAGGATCGGCGACCGCGTTCTCGTAAATAAGTTGGCGTACCGTTTCGGTGCCCAGCCGCGCCGCGGCGATGTGATCGTGTTCGACGGCACCGGTTACTTCGGGGACGCCGACTACATCAAGCGCGTTGTCGGTGTGGGGGGAGACCATGTGGTCTGCTGCGACAAGAAGGGGAGGATCGAGGTGAACGGCCACGTGGTCGACGAGTCGGCCTTCCTCTATCCCGGGGACAGCGCCTCGAGCGTGACCTTCGACGTCGCCGTGCCCGCGGGGCGCCTGTTCGTCCTCGGCGACCACCGCAGCGACTCCAGCGACTCCCGCGACCACCTCGGCTCACCCGGCGGCGGCATGATCCCGGTCGGCGACGTCGTCGGCCGGGCCGACTGGATCGTCTGGCCGTACGGCCACTGGACGCATCTGACGCGGCCCTCCGCCTACGCGCGCGTGCCCGCTGCCTCCGCGGCAGGCGCCCATGGGTAGCCGCGGCAAGCCGCGAGGGGTGCCGAGCACGCCCGCCGACAATCTGCTGCCCACCGGGGCACGCCGCACCTCCACGCCCGGCGGCGGCGGCCGCACGCGCGCGGAGCGGCGAAAACTCCAGCGCAAGGTCAAGCGCAAGCGCCGGCGTTCAGCCGTTCGGGAGATCCCCCTTCTGGTCGGAGTCGCCGTCCTCATCGCGCTCGTCCTGAAGACGTTCCTCGTCCAGGCCTTCGTGATCCCGTCCGGCTCCATGGAGCAGACGATCCGGATCGGCGACCGCGTCCTGGTCGACAAGTTCACCCCGTGGTTCGGCTCCAAACCCGAGCGCGGGGACGTCGTCGTCTTCCACGACCCGGGCGGCTGGCTGGCGGACGAGCAGACCACCAAGAAGAACGACCCCGTCGTCGTCAAGCAGGTCAAAGAGGGCCTCACCTTCATCGGCCTGCTGCCCTCCGACAACGAGAAAGACCTGATCAAGCGGGTCATCGGGGTCGGCGGCGACCATGTGAAGTGCTGTGACGCGCAAGGAAGGATGACCGTCAACGGCGTCCCGCTGACCGAGGGCAACTACATCTATCCGGGTGACGCCCCGTCCGCCATGCGCTTCGACATCACGGTCCCCAAGGGCCGGCTGTGGGTGATGGGCGACCACCGGGGCAACTCCGCCGACTCCCGTTTCCACATGAACACGCCGTACGGCGGCACGGTCTCGGAGAAGTCCGTCGTGGGCCGGGCCGTCGCCATCGGCTGGCCGCTCGGCCACTGGACACGCCTTCAGGAACCTAAAACCTTCGCAAGCGTCGCCCACTCCGTGTCGGGTACGACCGCCGCTCCCGGGCTGTCGCATAGGGTTGCCCCCGAGAATCCGAACGGAATCACCCAGCTCCCGACCCCTGCGGAACTCCCGCTCGTTATGGGAGTGGTGGGCCTGCGCCGTATCACGGGCAGGCGGCGGCACAGAGTAAGGAGTTGGCGTGGGGGATGTGGCGGTTGGCGCACGGTCGGGACACGACGGCGAGGAGCACCGCGGGCACCCCGTGGAAGCCAACGCACCCGGCCCGGAAGGCGCCATGACCTCCGGGAATGACGCGGCGGCGGACGACGACCGCACGCCGGACGACGAGCAGCAGCCCCGGACCGACGACGCGGGTGCGGGCGAGGCCGCCCGCCCGCCGAAGAAACCACGCTCCTTCTGGAAGGAGCTGCCGATCCTCATCGGCATCGCGCTGGTCCTGGCGCTGCTGATCAAGACGTTCCTGGTGCAGGCGTTCTCGATCCCGTCCGACTCGATGCAGAACACCCTGCAGCAGGGCGACCGCGTCCTGGTCGACAAGCTCACCCCGTGGTTCGGCTCCAAGCCCGAGCGCGGCGAGGTGGTCGTCTTCCACGACCCGGACAACTGGCTGGCGGGCGAGCCGGCGCCGAACCCGAACCCGGTGCAGAAGGTCCTCAGCTGGATCGGCCTGATGCCGTCGGCGGAGGAGAAGGACCTGATCAAGCGTGTGATCGGGGTCGGCGGCGACACGATCGAGTGTAAGAACTCGGGCCCGCTGCTGGTCAACGGCCACGCGCTGAACGAGCCGTACGTCTACCCCGGCAACACCCCGTGCAGCGTGGACGACCAGGGCGGCCAGTTCAAGGTGAAGGTCCCCGAGGGCTACATCTGGGTGATGGGCGACCACCGCCAGAACTCCCGCGACTCGCGCTACAACCAGACCGACAAGCACCACGGCATGGTGCCGGTCGGCGATGTCGTGGGCCGCGCGATCGTCAAGGCCTGGCCGATCAACCGCTGGGGCACCCTGCCGATCCCGGACACCTTCGACCAGCCCGGCATCTCCCAGCAGACCTCGGCGTCCGCCGCCCTGACGGTGGCCCCGGAGGGCGCGGCCCTCACGGCGGTGCTGCCGGTGGCGGTGTGGCGGCGCAGGCGGTCGGTGAAGGCGGAGCGGGACTGAGCGACCGGCCGCTCGACGGAGTCGCCCGGGTGGGTGGGCAAGCCCAGGTACCGCCCGGTAGGGTCCCGGTCCATGAGTGGTCAGAGCAGGCAAGGGGCAGGGCAGCGGCTGTCCGGGGTGGTCGTCGCACTCGGTCTGGTGCTGTTCCTCGGCGGATTCGCCTGGGCAGCGGTGAGCTACCGGCCGTACACCGTGCCCACCAGCTCCATGACCCCGACCATCGACGCCGGCGACCGGGTGCTGGCCCAGCGTGTGCACGGCGACGACATACGCCGCGGTGACGTCGTCGTCTTCGAGGACAAGAGCTGGGTCAGCAACGCCAAGGTGGTCAAGCGGGTCGTTGCGATCGGCGGCGACACCGTCTCCTGCTGCACGAACGGCAAGCTGACCGTCAACGGCAAGCAGATCGACGAGCCGTACCTGCCCAAGGGCAGCCTGGCCGAGTTCAAGAACTTCCCGACCGTGACCGTCCCCGAGGGCCGCCTGTTCCTGCTCGGTGACGAGCGCCAGGGCTCCCTGGACTCCACGGCCCACCTCACCGACGCGGCCCAGGGCACGGTCTCCCGTGACGCCGTCTCCGCGCGCGTGGACGCCGTCGTATGGCCCTGGAAGGGCAAGCTGGGGCGGCCCACCGGCTTCGAAGCCCTCGGCACCCTCTCCCAGCCCGGCCCGCTGAGCACCATCGAGCTGCTGATCGCCGCCGGCGCCGTCCTGGTCCTGGCCGGCGGCGCCTACGGCCCGATCGCGAGCCGCCTGGGCCGCTCCCGCGCCCGTACGGCCCGCCCGGAGGCGGCCGGTGCCCGCTGAGCCCACGCGGACGGACGAGGACACGTACGAGGGCGGCCTGCGCAAGGTGGCCCGGGTGGTCCTCCTCGACCCCGAGGACCGCATCCTGCTCCTGCACGGCCATGAGCCGGGGAACCCGGCCGACGACTGGTGGTTCACTCCCGGCGGCGGTCTGGAGGGCGCCGAGACCCGTGAGGAGGCCGCACTCAGGGAACTCGCCGAGGAGACGGGCATCACCGAGGTCGAACTCGGCCCGGTGCTGTGGCGGCGCAGGTGCTCCTTCCCCTTCGCGGGCCGCCGCTGGGACCAGGACGAGTGGTACTACCTGGCCCGTACGACGCAGACGGCGACCGCGCCGGCCGCGCTGACGGAGCTGGAGCGGAGCAGTGTCGCCGGAGCACGCTGGTGGACGTGTCAGGAACTGACCCGGGCACATGAGACGGTGTATCCGACCAGACTCGCCGAGCTGCTCCAGCGGCTGCTCGACGAAGGTCCCCCGGCCGGGCCCGAGACCCTCGACACGGAAATCGTCTGAGGTCACCCGGGACTGGCGCACAATGGTGGGATCGCACGGCTGAAGGGGAACATGCCATGAGCGCCGAGGACCTCGAGAAGTACGAGACCGAGATGGAGCTGAAGCTCTACCGGGAGTATCGAGATGTCGTCGGTCTGTTCAAATACGTGATCGAGACCGAGCGGCGTTTCTACCTCACCAACGACTACGAGATGCAGGTGCACTCGGTCCAGGGCGAGGTGTTCTTCGAGGTGTCCATGGCCGACGCCTGGGTCTGGGACATGTATCGCCCGGCGCGCTTCGTCAAGCAGGTCCGCGTGCTGACGTTCAAGGACGTGAACATCGAGGAGCTGAACAAGAGCGACCTGGAGCTTCCGGGTGGGTGACGGAGTTTTCCACAACCGCTGAGTAACCCACCAAGATCAACATCTTGGACGGGAACGCGTGACCGTTGGCGCCGGAGGTGGTGCCGACATGAGCAAGGCACGCAGTGCACTCGGCAAGTACGGCGAGGACCTGGCCGCGCGACGGCTGGTCCAGGCCGGAATGACGGTCCTGCAGCGCAATTGGCGCTCCGGCAGGACAGGTGAGATCGACATCGTGGCCAGGGACGGCGACGTCCTGGTCGTCTGCGAGGTGAAGACCCGCAGGGGCGGTTCCTACGAGCATCCGATGGCCGCGGTCACCCCCGAGAAGGCCGAACGGCTGCGGGGCCTGGCCGAACGCTGGATCCACGCCCACGGCGGAGCCCCACCGGGAGGGGTCCGCATCGACCTCGTCGGCGTCCTCCTGCCCCGCCGTGGCGCCCCGTCCGTCGAGCACGCGCGGGGGGTGGCCTGAATGGGATTCGCCCGCACCTGCTCGGTGGCCCTGGTCGGCGTCGAGGGAGTGGTCGTCGAGGTCCAGGCCGACCTGGAACCAGGCGTCGCCGCCTTCACCCTGGTGGGCCTCCCGGACAAAAGCCTGTCGGAGAGCCGTGACCGGGTCCGGGCAGCGGTGGTGAACTCGGGCGGCGAGTGGCCGCAGAAGAAGCTCACCGTCGGCCTCAGCCCGGCGTCGGTGCCCAAAGCCGGCTCCGGCTTCGACCTGTCAATGCTGGCGCGCAGACACTTTTACGCCCTACGCTTGGGCCATGCAGAACGCCCCCGACCGACCCCCACGCCGCATGGTCATCTACGCGAGGATCTCCGACGACCGCGAAGGCCGGCAGAACGGCGTCGACCGCCAAGAACGGCAGTGCCGCCAGCTCGCCGGCAAGAACGGAGACGAGGTCGTCGCCGTCTTCACCGACGACGACCGGTCCGCGTACTCCGGAAAGCCGCGCCCGGACTACCTGAAGATGCTCGCGTTCCTCCGCGCCGGCCACGCTGACGGCGCTCTCGCCCTCGCCCCCACCCGCTTCTACCGGCGCCTCGACGACGGGCTTGAGTTCTTCAAGCTCATCGCCGAGAAGAGCCTTGAAGTCGAGACGGTAAAACAGGGTCGCTATGACTTGTCCACGGCCGACGGCCGTCGGGACGCCCTGCGGGCCGCCGTGGATGCCCAGCACGAGACGGAGCAGATCTCCGAGCGCGTCCGTGATGCGAAGGCCGACAACCTCGCCAAGGGCGAATATCGCGGCGGACCACGCCCATTCGGATATGAGGCCGATGGCGTGACAATCCGGGAGGACGAGGCGCGGCACGTGCGCGCCGCCACCGATGCGGTCATCGCCGGAGATAGCCTCCGATCCATCTGCCGCACACTCGCCACCCAGGGCGTCCGCACAGTTCCCCGCAGGTACAAGCAGCCGGACGGCACCCGCGGCGAGCCAGAGTCCCGCGAGTGGACGGGCGAGGAGCTGCGGAAAATGCTCCTGCGGCCCCGCAACGCCGGACTCATGGAGCACAGGGGTGAGATTGTCGGCAAAGCCTCCTGGGAACCCCTGGTGTCCGAGGACAAATGGCGGGCATGCAAAGCCGTCCTCGAACGCCCGGAGCGGCGGACGACGCCCGGCAACGCCCGCGTCTGGCTCGGATCGGGGCTGTACCGGTGCGGCACCCCCGGGTGCGACGAGACGATGCGCTGCTCGACGTCGGGCAGGGGCAGCCGCAACCATCACGTGCCCGCGTACCGGTGCCGTAGCGGCAAGCATGTGACCCGGGTCGCTGCGCCGCTCGACGAGCACATCACGAACCTCGTCCTCGTCCGCCTGTCCCGCCCGGACGCCGCCAGCGTCCTCCTGCCGCCCTCTCAGCCGTCCGAGAACCGCGAGGACCTGGCGGCCACGGCGAACGCCCTGCGCGGCAAGCTGGACGGCTTGGCGGCCGACTATGCCGAGGACCTCATCACCCGGCAGCAGATGCTCGACGGGACCGCTCTCACCCGCAAGCGGCTGGAGAAGATAGAGGCCCAGATGGAGGCCCAGGCGCAGCACAACGTGTTGGCCGGGCTCCCGCTCGGTACGGACCGGGTTGTCGAGGAGTGGCCCGACTGGCACCTCGACAAGAAGCGGGCGATCATCGACGCCCTGATGACGGTCACGGTCCTGCCCGCGCGCCGAGGACGGCCAGCGGGCTTCCAGCCGGGCGTGACGAAGACGTACTTCGACCCGGCCGGGGTGCGCATCGACTGGAAGCACCCAGGGTGACCTACGAGCGCGGCGACTGGCCCGGCCGGGGATCCCGCCGGGCCTTCCTGCGTCAGGCCTCTCGGCTCTCCAGGCGCTCCGCCATGGCGGCGGCAACCTTGTACGCCGGGTGCCCGTCGAGCCGTCCGCGGCGCCGGTTGTACCGCTGGGTGGTGCGCGGGTCCCGGTGGCCGGCCGCGTCCTGCACCTCGTGCAACGGCACTCCGGCGTCGAGAGCATCCGTGATGAACCCGTGCCGGAGCGCGTGCGGCTTGATGGAGTTGGCTTGCGGCAGCTCGGCGCGGCGGGCGAGCACGCGCAGGTGTGTCCATACCTCCGGCTCGGACCAGCGGCGGCCGGAGCTGGTGGTGAACAACGGCCCGGACCCACGGCCGTCGAGGTACGTCAGGAGCGCGTCGAGAGCCAGAGGCGGCACGGGCACGGCCTGGACGCGCCCGCCCTTCCGTCGCAGCGGCAGCGTGCGGTGCCCGCGGTCGTAGCCGAGCTGCTCGGCGTTGAGCGCCAGGACCTCGTCAACGCGCGGGCCTAGGAGGTAGAGCAGTGCGACGAGCGCGTACGAGCGTGGCGACCAGTCCCGTGCGGTCTCCAGCAGCCGGGCGGTCTCGTCCTGGGTGAGGCCCTCGGTGGGGGAGTGGTCGGGGTCGATGTCCGGGCGGCCGACAGCGGCGAACGGGTCCGCCGGCACAGCGCCGAGCCGGGCCGCGTAGGTGTAGAACGACCCGGCGGCCGACAGAGCTTGAGCCCGGCCGGACGGCGACAGCGGCTTGCCGGCCGGTGCAGTCTCGCCGCGCCGACCTCCCTTCACGCGTACGAGGGTGGGCGCGCTCTCCAGGTGCCTGGAGTACGCGTCGGCGAGCGGTAGCCGGGCCTCGATCGGATGGACGCCAGCGGAGCGAGCGTAGGCCTCCCACGCGCGGAATCGACGGGCGTACGCGCGTCGGGTGTTGGCAGAACGCTGCCGGGCGATCCATGCGCCGGCGAGGTCGGGCAACGGGTCGTCCGCCCCATAGGTATCTGCGAGTTCGTCGCGGAGTTCGCGGGCCTCGGCGGGCCAGTCGTCGCGCGGGTCATGACGGGCCGTCGAGACTTCGGTTCCGGTGGCGGTCCGAGGTGCGGGTAGGTTCACGGCTCAACTCCCCCGTAGCTATTGGATAACCGAGATTATCCAATATAGGTGGGGTGGCCCTAGGGCCATGGCTGTTTCACCCGATCCGGGGATGCTGCGCGTATCGTCGACTGTATGCAATCAACGGCTATGCGGGAGCGGCGAGTTCCACCGGTCGGGCTCGGGGGTGCACTGCGGCAGGCGCGCGAGATCGTCGGCCTCTCTCAGGGTGCGGTGGCTGCGGTGCTCGGCGTCGGGCCCGACTACGTCAGCAAACTGGAGCGCGGCGAGCGGTGCCCGTCCGTCGAGGTGGCGCACGCGCTCGCCGCGGTGCTGGACCTGAGCGAGGCCGGGGCGGTACTGCTCTCGGCTGCGGCGGTCGGCGACGCCGGCCGCTCCCATCCGTGGCGGAGGAACTGAGGCGGGGTTACTGGTCTTCAGCGTTGGCACCCTCGCCTGTCGGCTCAGAGACGTTCGTGACCGTGCCATCCGCGCCGACCTGGACGTGAGAGATCATCCCGGGGTACTGGCGCTTGACCTCGTCCAGGCCATCCCCGTGGGTCAGTGCTTCGCCGACCTCTTCGAGGTTGAGCCTGAGCTGCTCGACCCGGCGGAGCGCCATCCGGGACCACCTTGCGCGGTCATCGCGGTCACCTCGCGGTCCGACGATGTCCTCGACAAGTCCCTCAAGCTGTTGGGTCAAACGCACGAGGGGATGATCTGCGGTGCGACGGAGCCCCTGGGGGAGTGCCAGAGTCATGTACTCGGCTCGCCGGCGGTCGTACTCCTGCTCCCGTTCGTACGCCTCCCGTGCCATGGCGGGATCCGCGCCAGGCTCAGCCAGGCTGACCCCTTCGCCTGGTTCCCAGTCCATCGCTGGCCGTTGCCCTGCGCTCCACTGCCAGGCCGTGCGGCTGGTGACCTCATGGTTGTCAGTGAGCTTGACCGGATCGTCGCCAAAGGTGGCCGGAAGCAGGAGTGTCGCCGGCGAGACGTTGAGGGCGTCGGCGAGCGCGACGAGGTCATCCGCATCGACGCGGCGAGTCCCTGCCTCAATCCGGGAGATCCCGAGCGGCGGGATAGGCCGGCCGAGCTCGCGGGTTCTGTCCGCTAGATCCTTCTTGCTCAGCCCTCGCGCTTCCCGGAGCCGTAGCACGTTGGCTTGGACCCGCTGTCCGGTGGACCCCAAGGGGTTCTTCTTCTCGTCTGCCACCCACCCAAGGTACGCATCGAAATGATGCGTCCGCAACTCAACTTGCTTCCCGGACATTCCATGGATTACCTTCGATCTGTCAGCGCATCGAAGTGATGCGTAGACGGATCAAGGGAGATTTCATGCCTTCAGGGTTGATCTCCGTGCTGTCGGATGTCGGAGACGACTGGCTGACCGCACGCGAGGCCGGCGCTATGGCGCGAGTCAGCGAGAAGACGCTCGCCAACTGGCGTTCCCTCGGGAACGGGCCGGCGTACACGAAGCTGAGCCCCGGCCGCGGAGGCCGCATCCGATACCGCCGCCGCGACGTCGTCGCATGGCTCAACGGCGAGCGCAACGCGGAGGCCGCGTGAACGCCGAGGAGCTCGCCGCAGAGTGCGAAGCGCGGGGCGACATGGCCGGCGCCCGCTACTGGCGCCACGTCGAGGCCGTCGTGAATGCGGCTCCTCCGCTCTGCCCCGAGCAGGTCGCGCGGCTCCGAGTCCTCATCTGGTCGTCCGACTCCGAGCCCGCCTCGGCCGCATGAGAACGGCCCTCAGCTGGCGCGCCAACGCCGAGTGCTGAGGGCCGGAAGCCCACACATCCACCCATGAATGCCGAACGGCCGCGCGGGATGCCCGTCCCATATGCGCGGCCGATCGAAGGGAGCTTCACATGAAGAATACGGTTTCGTCGCCGCTGGCGGCCACCACCTTCGTCGTCCCCGCCGTCGATCTGACCCCGACCGGCCACGTCGCATACGCCGCCGATCCGGCCAGCCGAGCCGACACCGACGTCCCCCAGGACCCGGGGCAGGCCGCCCGCGTCGAGGCGCACGTCGACCGCATCATCGGCGCGCTGAAGGCGTGCGAGTGGCAGGAAGCCGCCAGGGGCGCCAGCAATTGCCCCGTGTTCCGCGACTGCACCGAGACCGAGCCCGGCCACTACGACCACCACAACCACGATCTCCGGGTCATCGACAACGCCGACGGCAACGCGATCCTCAGCGCCGGCATGGTCGCTCTGTCCGGCTCGGACCGCGCCGCGATCGTCTACCTGCGGAACGCCGAGTTCGACGACGCCGCCTCGGTCCACGCGAAGACGGCCGAGATCCGGCGGATGCTCGACGAGGTCGACGCCATGGCGGACCGGGTCTTCGCCGACCACGAGGCGCGCGGGTGACCACCCGCACCGCCGGCCGCCGTCCCTGCCTGGCGCTCGTGGCCAGGCGGGAGCGGTGGCACCGGTACTGACCATTCCGTCTCGCGAGGCGCGGCCTTCCGGCAACCCTCAACGCGCCCCGCCCTCGCGACAAGGCAAGTACGTGAGTACGACAGACAGATTGGCTGCGGCTGTGGCGTGTGCGGCACGGTCCCAGCAGCAGCGCTCCACCACGGCGGAGGGCTCCAGCGTCGACCTGGACGCGGCCTTCGCCAGGATCCCCGACCTCGACGACGGCCAGCTGCGAGACCTCGTCGACGACCTCGACACCGCCCTGCGCGGCTGCCGGGGTGGCCTGCTCGACGACACCGACAGGGACCTCATCTCGGTTGCTGCCGCTGCCCGTATCGCCCTACGCCGCCGCGAGGCCTCGGCTGGCAGGCGCCGAGCAGCCGACCGCGTCCGCCAACTGACCAGCACGGAGACCACCGAGTGAGCGCGTTCGAGCGCGTCATGGACGCCCTGCGGGATCACAGCGAACGAGTGATCCCGCGCGGCGGCATGGCCCGTGTACGCGGCATCTGCCACGACGGCGACGCCCCGGACACCGTTTCCATCGGCATCGGCAAGGACAAGCGCGTCCTGATCCACTGCCACAAAGAGTGCCCGGTCGAGGACTTCCTCGCTCCGCTCGGTCTCACCATGGCGGACCTGCACGACGAGCCCAAAGCCAGCAACGGGAGCCTCGGCACCCGGGTCAAGACCTGGACGTACAAGCAGGTTGACGGCAGCGTCGTCCAGTACGTCCACAAGTACTTCCCCAAGGACTTCCGGCCGGAGTTGCCCAACGGCGACAAGAAGAGCCCGCCGAAGGAACAGCGGGTGCTGCTCAACCTGCCCGAGGTGCGCGCCCAGGCGGAGGCCGGCGGCGTCATCACCCTGTGCGAGGGCGAGTCCGACACCGACAACGCCATCAAGGCCGGTGCTGCGGTCGCCACCACGATGCCGGGCGGCGCCGGTATGGGGTGGCAGGAGCGGTACACCGAGATGCTCCACGGCGCGTCCGAAGTGCGGATCGTCGCCGACCGGGACCCCAATGGCGAGGGCATGAAGCATGCCCGGAAGGTCGCCAACTCCCTCGGTCGTGCCGGTATCCCGTGGCGCATCTACCTGCCCGCCGCAGGCAAAGACCTCTCTGACCATCTGGCCACGGGCGCCACCCTCCGAGACCTCGTCGAGGTACGAGACGACGCCGATGCGGCCCCCGAGGACCCCCAGGATCCCGGCTCAGGAGACGACTTGAGCCCGCAGGGCACGTCCTCTGAGGAGTACTTCGAAGCGTCCGTCGAGCGCCTGCTCGGCGAACTCCTCGACACCGACGGCCTCGACAAGATTAAGCCGCTCGAACCCCTCGTCGGCGACCTGCTCGCCCTGAACACGCTCGCCCGGATCATCGGCCCGTCCGGCACCTTCAAGTCTTTCGTCCTGCTCGACATGGCCGGCCACATCGGCACCGGCATGAAGTGGCACGGTCACTACGTCCGCCAAGGCACCGTCGTGTACCTCGTCGCCGAGGGCGAGCAGGGCGTCCGTAAGCGGGTGCGGGCATGGGAGCAGCACCGCGGCCTGCGCATGGACAACGTGCGCTTCTTGCCCCGGCCCGTACAGGCTGCGAGCCCGGAGTGGGACGTACTGATCGAGGCCATGCGCCGTGTCCGTCCGGCCCTGATCGTGATCGACACGCAGGCCCGCGTCACGCTCGGGGTCGAGGAGAACTCCAACACCGAGATGGGCCGCGTCGTCGACCGCATGGACCAGCTACGGATCTCGACTGGTGCCTGCGTCACACTCGTTCACCACACCGGCCACGTCGGCGAGCACGGCCGCGGCGCCTCGGCGGTGAAGGGCGCGCTCCAGTCCGAGCTGCACGTGTCGAAGAAGGGCGACCGGATCCCGAACACGGTCCTCACCATCAAGTCCGCCAAGCAGAAGGACGAGGACCAGGACGGCGACCTTCAGTTCGGGCTGAAGAAGATCTCCCTGGACGGCGAGTTCAAGCCCGACGGCCGCCCCGTGACGTCCCTGGTGCTGGAGTCCCTGGACAGGCCGCAGGCTGGGCCGCTGCCAGCTCCCGAGGGCAGCGTCGAGTGGATCGTGCAGCGACTCGACGAGGCTGGCGTGCCCGTGGAGTACGGCCGCCGAAGGCTCGTCGCGGAGTGCCAGAGGCTCGGATTCAAGGCCGGAAGCGACCGCCTGAACGAGGCGGCGGCCATCCGGAAGAATCGGTCCCGAGACCGGTCCTACCCGTCAGTAACAGAAACGGTCCCGAACGACAGGACCGGACCAGACGAAACCGCAGATCAGACCGGTCCCGGACCGGTCGAGGACCGCTCAGGACCGGCACCAAAAAACCGGCGGTCCTCTCCCCTCTCCCTAGGGAGAGGACCGGTGGTGCAGGAGGGACCGGAGTGCGCCGTATGCCACACGCGTCTCGACGCTGAATGGGCCGCCCTCGGCCACGACCGCCACGTCGGATGCTGAGGGTCAGCCATGGACATCACCCCCTGGCTCATGCTCGCCGACCGCGTACGAGCAGACGGCCGGTACAGCTATGCGGACTTCGCGCGGGACCTGGTCGGGCAACTCACCTGGACTGGTGCCGTAGACGTCGCCACCGCACTGCGGTCGTTTGTGTACGGCCAGCCCGGCGGCAGCGAACTGCACAAGGCCGTCGAGCCGCTCTACCGCCGTCTCGGCTGGCAGCAGTCCGCCCTCGTCGTCTGTTGGTTCCGCGACTGCCGCAACTGGCCGCAGAGACGTCGTGGCGGCTGGCCTGTGGACGCTCCGGTCGACCTCGACGACGTCGCCGACTCTCCAGGCTTCCGGAGGACCGCCGCATGAGCAGCTACGTGGAGCAACAGATCGCCGCCCGTATCGCCCGTGCCCGCGCCGAGGAAGAGCGGAAGCGCCGGGAGCGGGCCGAACTCGCCGCCGCACGGGCCGCCGGCCTCGAGCGCAGGCACGCGCAGAAGCTCGCCCGCCTGGCCGAAAACAACGAAGGGACCCCCATGGCAGCCACACCGTTCCGCAGCGTCCTGTGCCCGTCCTGCCGGGCTCAGCGCACCGTCAGGCGCGTCGGGACCGCCACCGTCGCTGGGAGCCCCTATGACGTCCTCCGCTGCCCTGACAGCAGCTGCGAGTTGCAGTGGCTCGTACGCGCCGAACGGCCCCGTACCGCCCCCGCCGCGGCGGCCTGACCCTCGACCCTCATGACCTTCACGCGGAGGCCCCACCGTCATGACCCGCCACACACTCACGCTCCTCGCCTTCGGCGACGACATCGCCCTGATCGCCGTCGCAGCCTGGCCGCTCATCGCCGAGCTGCGCTGGCGCCGTCGCGAACGCCGCGCCTCAGCCTCCGACACCCACACCCCCAGGACCACCCAATGCCCCGTGACCACCCCACCCAGGTGACTGGCCGACCGCTCGTCACCGCCGGCCGCGAGCAGCTGCTCGTGGACTGCCCGCGCTGCGGCGCAGTGCACCGCCACCTTAACGCCGGCGTGCGCCGTGGACCGTGCGGCGCCCGCTACCTCATCGACCGACCCCTCACGGAGGGAACCCCATGAACACCACCCCCGATCGTCCCGGCGACGCCATGGAACCCGCCCGGGCCGCCCTTCGCGACCTCAGCCACATCCCGGGTGCCACCCCCGTCCGCCAGCTGCGCCAGCTCGGCGCCGACGCCCTCGAGGACGCGTCCCAGAGCGCCCCCACGTCGGCCGATGTCCGTCTTCTGCAGGCGGCCGTCACGGCGCTCGGCCTGCTCACCGAGACCGAGCTCGACGAGATGGAGCAGGCCGCGCTCGCCGAGGCGTTCGGCCTGGACCAGTCGGGCGGGGCGTGAGGACTGTCATGACCTTTGACGAAAACGGCACCCGTCATGACCTGACGCAGTGCGGGGCGAAGAAGCGGCAGGGACTTGGCACCTGTGGGCGGCCGGCTGGGTGGGGGACGGATCATCCAGGTGTCGGGCGCTGCAAGTTGCATGGCGGGGCGACGAAGAACCAGGTGGTGGCCGCTGAGCGGGTGCGTGTGGAGCGTGAGGCGCGCCTGTTGCTGGCCGAGCTGGGTGAGGCGCGGCCGGTGACGGATCCGGCTGCCGAGTTGCAGCGTGTGGCTGGCGAGGTCGTCGCGATGAAGGATGCGGCTGCTCGGATCGTGCAGGGGCTGTCGTCGATGCGGTACGTCGGGGCCACCGGTGCGGAGCAGCTACGCGCTGAGGTGGCCGTGTACGAGCGTGCGTTGGACCGTGCGGCCCGGGTGCTGGCCGACATGGTGAAGCTGGGCCTGGAGGCGCGTCAGGTGGGTCTGGCGGAGGCCCAGGGCGCTCTGGTGGCGCAGGCGATCCGGGCGATCCTCGGCGAGCTGGGTCTGACGCCGGAGCAGCAGGCCCGGGTGTCTGAGGTGGTTCCGCGGCATCTTCGCGCGCTGGCGGCTGCGGATGGGGGTGTGTGATGCCCGGTGAGGAGATCTCGCGGCGGGGTCTGCAAGCGGCCGTCGCTCTGGTGACCGCGTCGAACAGTGGGTTGGAGATTCCGCAGGCCGAGCTTCTCGGCGAGACGCCAGCGGAGGAGGCGTTGTCGGCGCTGGTGGTGCTGGCGTCGTGCTTTCTGGGGTTCGGGGCGCCGTCGGTGCCTGTGGTGGCGTTGCAGACGGCTGGCCGGATCGCGGGTCGTCTGGAGGCTGAGGAAGGGCGGGGAGACCGGTGACGGGTGTCGAGGAGCGGCCGGAGGGTCGGCCGGTGATCCGTACGTTCGTGGGGAAGCGGCCGGGCCGGTATCGGGCACAGGGCGACGTGTCCGGGGAGGCGATGCCGACGGTCCGGGACGGCGGTGTCGTCCGGGTGTCGGTCGGCCAGGGGCTGTGGCCGCAGGACATCCCGCGGACTGTGGCCTTCGCTCAGTCGGTCCGGAACGCGGCGCGCGTGGAGATCCTGGGGGACTCGCGGCGGGCGGTCGAGCACGCGCGGCGGGTGTTCCTCGCGGCGTGGGGCATGGATCTGCCGGCGAGCGCGGAGTCCGGTGGTGTGGGGGCGTGGGCTGCGCTGATGCTGGCGCAGACGCGTGATGGCGGGAAGGGCGCGGAGCGGTGACGGGCGGGCCGTTTCGGGGCGGCAGCGGGGCGCGGGACGACCGTCCGGCCCCGGTGCTGCTCCATGACGGCCTGGTCGTGCCAGGCGTCCTCGCTGAGGAACTGGCCGCTGCTCTGGACCTGGTGGAGGCGTACGGGGCGGCCTCGTCGAATTTGCCTGGCCGTCGGCGGGGCTTGTCGCGTGGTGTGTGGGCGGTCCGTGAGGTCGCCCGGCAGGCTGCTGTGCAGTTCCGTGAGCAGCAGCAGGCCCACGCCGCTAACGCTGCCGCAAACGCCCCGGTGGTCACGGTTCTTGTGCCTGCGAAAGCCGCCGCAGAGTCGGTCTCGGAGATCACGACCGAACAGGCCGCGACGATCGCCGGGGTGACCGAGGCCCGTATCCGCCAGCTGGCAACGGCTGGTGTGATCGAGGGCCGTAAGACGAGCCGCAACGTGTGGCTGCTGGACCCCGGGTCGGTGCGTGCCTACGCGCACCGAAGGGGCGGACACCATGGCGACCACACTCACCGCGGCGGACATCGCGGGCCAGCTGGAGCAGGCGCAGCGTGAGGCCGGTGAACTGGGGACCGAACTCGCCCGTCTGATGGGCGAGCTGGAGCAGGCGGCCGCGGCGAAGGACTACGGCCGGGCGGCCGAGCTGAAGCAGCAGGCGGACGCTCTCCGGCCGCGAGCGATGCTCGCCCAGAGCCAGGCCGTAGCGATCCGGCAGACCCTCGACGGCCTTCAGGAACACGCCCGGCAGGAGCATGCCGCGCAGATCGAGGAGGAGCGGCAGGAACGCGCCCGTGAGGCGCACGCCGTCGCGACGGCCTCGGAGAAGGCGGCGGTCGCCGAGTCCGAGCGGCTGCTCGCGCAGGTGAAGGAACGGCTGGCGGACGTCCGGCAGTCGCTGCGGGCCGCGCTGGCCGCCGAGGCCACGGCCGGCCAGTTCCGGCAGGAGGCATATCAGATCGCCGTCGATGCGGGCTGGCAGGAGCCGTCGGCGTTCGGTGTAGCCAGGCCCAACGCTGTCGAGGCCGCCATCGACTTCCGGCCGCTGCTGCGGGCCGTTCTGCAAGCCGCCGAGTAACCGCCGGGGCCGCGCGACGTACGGGCGTCAAAGTCGCCCGCAGCGGCCTTCATGGCGGACCGCTGTCGGGATCCAAGGGCGGGAAGTGGGGTCCTCCTTTCCCCCGCCGTGATCCGTCCTGCGCCACCGCGTCGCGCGGCCCTCAACGCCCTCACCTTTCCCGTCTGTTCGAGCGGCTGAGGAGCCGATCATGAGCAACGCATCGCAGCCGGCCGTGCCGGAGCCGTGGGCGCAGGCCCGGCGGATCGCTGCTGAGTGGGAGGAGGCCGGCCGCGGTGTCGACCGGCCCACCCAGGTGGCCCGCGTCAAAGCGGCCCGAGCCGCGAGGGTCTGGGCCGCGCAGGAGTCCCGCCTGAAGGCGGCCGTCGACAAGGCCGTCCGTGAGGCACTGGCGCGGCCGGAGTTCGGGCAGGCCGTGGATCGGCTGGCTGAGTCCACTCAGCCCGAGGCCCCGGCCCCGTCGTCGGCCGCTGTCCCGGCCGCGGTGCCTGAGAGGCCGCTGCACGAGATGACGCTGGAGGAGTTGCGGGCTCACAGTCGCGTGTACTGGGACGGGCGGCAGCCTGCCCCGTATCGGCCGCTGACGATCGGGGAGCTGACGGCTGGCCGGTACGACGGAGACGAGGCGTAGCCCGTGTCCGAGGTCGCAAACCTGTGGGTCACGCTGCGCGCCGAGACTGCGCCGTTCACTCGCGGGCTGGGCGATGCCGCTGCCAAGGGTGAGTCCTTCACGCAGCGCATGGGCGGCGTCGGCGGCATGATGACCAAGGTTGGCAAGGCCACCACCGTGGCCGGTCTGGGCATCGCCGCTGTCAGCATCAAGATGGCTGGCGACTTCCAGGCCAGCATGCAGAAGCTCGTCACCACGGCGGGCGAGTCGCAGTCGAACCTCGGCAAGGTGTCCTCGGGCATCAAGTCGATCGCCGTCCAGACCGGTACGGGCACCAAAGAGCTGTCCGACGGCATGTACATGGTGGAGTCCGCCGGATTCCACGGCGCCTCGGGCCTCAACGTCCTCAAGGCGGCTGCCGAGGGTGCGCGCGCCGAACAGGCGCCGCTGCCCGAGGTGACCAACGCGGTCACCTCTGCGCTGAAGTCGTACCACCTGCCCGCGTCGGCCGCCGTACAGATCACCAACCAGATGATCGCCGCGGTCGGACACGGCAAGATGACCTTCGGCGAGTTCGCGGGCTCGCTGTCCACCGTGCTGCCGATCGCCGCCTCCGCGCACCTGTCCTTCGCACAGGTCGGCGGCGCCATCGCCACCCTCACCAACCACGGCACCAGCGCCCGGGAAGCCACGCAGGAACTCGCCTTCACGATCCGCTCCCTGCAGGCCCCGAACAACGTGGCCGTGCAGGAGATGCAGCGCCTCGGCATCTCCAGCAACGACGTCTCCACCAAGCTCGGCCAGCGAGGCCTCACGGGCACGATCGACATGCTCCAGAAGGCAGTGCTCTCCCACATGGGTCCGGCCGGAACGGTCCTGCTCAACGCGTTCAACACCTCGAAGCAGGCCGCGGCAGACGCGAACACGATGATCTCGCAGATGCCGAAGAGCATCCAGGCGCTTGCCGAGTCCTACTCCAAGGGCTCGATCTCCATGGGTGACTGGCGGAAAACGCTCAAGGGCCTGCCTGCGGACCAGGCCAACCTGCTGTCCCAGTACGCCGGTTTGATCAACAAGTCCCACGGTTTCAATCAGCAGTTGAAGAACGGCGGCCCGGCCTCCGAGACGTACAACGCCGCGATGAAGAAGATCATGGGCGGGGCCACGGGCTTGAACACCGCGCTCATGCTCGGCGGTGAGAACGCCAAGGACTTCAACAAGAACGTCGCCGCCGTCGGCGAGGCCGGCAAGCACGCCGGGAAGGATGTCGAGGGCTGGGCCCAGACCCAGAAGACGTTCAACGTGCAGATGGCGCAGCTCAAGGAGCGCGTGGAGACCACGGCCATCACCATCGGCACCAAGCTGATCCCGGTGGTCACCTCCGTGATCGGCTTCTTCGCTCAGCACCAGGCGGCGACGAAGGCTCTCGCCGTCGTGATCGGCGCTGTGCTCGCGGGAGCCGTCCTCAAATTCGTCGGTGGCGCGCTGAGCCCGTTGGTGAAGGGGATCGGCGGTGCGATCAAGGGCACGGCGAATCTTGCCCGCGGCTTCCTGAGCGCGGAGGCGGCCGCTTCGGACTCCACCGGCAAGATCGGCAGCTTCGGTGGCGCAATCCGAACAGGCGTCGATGCCGCCGTGTCCGGCGTGAAAACGGCTGGCTCGGCCGTGAAGGACCTGGCGTCCGCCTGGGGCTCGGCACTGGCAACCGGCGGGAAGATGGCCTGGACCAGCATGGTTTCGGGCCTGAAGGCCGTCGGTACGGCGATGAAGACGGCGTCGCTGGCGGCGCTCGAATTCAGCAAGTCCATGCTCACGTCGGCTGTGTCGGCGCTGCGGACCGCAGCGGCCTGGGTCGCGGAGAAGGTCGCACTGGTCGCAACCACGGTCGCCGAGAAGGCCGCGGCTGTCGCCCAGTGGGCGCTGGACGCTGCGATGAACGCGAGCCCCATCACGATCGTGATCCTGGCGCTGATCGCACTCGTAGCCGCCGTCGTCTACGCCTACAACCACTTCAGCTGGTTCCGCACCGGCGTTCAGGCTGCCTGGTCGGGGATCGTAGCGGCCGGAAAGGCTGCCTGGGCGGCGCTCAAGGCGGTCTTCGACGCCATCGTCGGCGCGCTGGCCTCTGCGGTCGGCCACGCCGTCTCTGCCTGGCACTCCATCGCATCAGCCTTCTCAAACGGGTACCACCAGGCTGTTGCAGTTGGAAGCCTCCTGCTCGGCTGGGTGAAGGCCCTCCCGGGCCGGATCGTCGGCCTCCTGGCCGCTCTCGGTGGCTGGCTGGCCTCACAGGCATCCAGCGCCTGGAACTCCTTCAAGAACGCGGCCGTCAACAAGGCGTTGGAGCTGGTGTCGTGGGTGCGGAGCATCCCACGCCAGATCACGTCAGCGCTCGGCAACCTGGGCAGCCTGCTGTTCAACGCCGGTGCCAGCGTCATCAGCGGTTTGATCTCCGGTATCAAGTCCGCGCTCGGCGGCCTTGGTGACGCGCTGGGCAGCGTGACTTCGTTCATCACGTCCCACAAGGGGCCGCCCGAGTACGACCGGGTGATGCTGACCCCCGCAGGTCAGATGATCATGCAGGGTCTGATGGACGGCCTCAACAGCCGCCTGCCCCACCTCGCCGCCACCACTGCGGCCGTCGGCCAGACCGTCCAGGACTCGTTCGCGAACAACCTCGGCATCGCCAGCCCGAGCAAGGTGTTCCGCTCCCTGGGCATCTACCTCAACGAGGGACTCGTCGACGGCATCACCGGCAGCACGGCGCGGGTCAAGTCGGCGACGAGGCGGCTTGAGTCGCTGCTGATGGAGACCTACAACCGGGTCTCCGACCTGCGCGGCACCCGGGGTGTCAGCAACCGGTGGGTGAACGCCCACGAAGCCACGCTGCGGCACCTGGAGTCCTACGTCGGCCGTGAGGACCGGCTGCTGCGCTCTCTGGCGGCGAGGCGGGACGCTATCACGCCGCGGATCAAGGCCGCGCAGAAGGCCCTTGCGGCCGTGCAGAAGCAGTGGAACGCCGAGGTCAAGACCGTGGCCTCCGGCATCATGCAGGGCTTCAGCATCATCACCACAGCCCCGCAAGAGGGCTTCGCCATGTCGGCGGCCGACGTCGTCAACCACATGCAGGATCAGATGGCGAAGGCCACGCAGTTCGCGGCCGAGCTGCAAACCCTGCAACGCAAGGGCCTGTCCGCCACTCTGATCCAGCAGCTCGCCTCCGCGGGCGTGGACCAGGGCGGGGCGACGGCGGCCGCGCTGGCTGGTGCGACGAAGGGGCAGATCGCGCAGCTGAACAAGCTGCAATCGGCCACCCAGAGCGCAGCCAACGGGGTCGGAGCGGCGGTCGCCGACAGCATGTACGGGGCGGGCCTGCATTCCGCTCAGGGCCTGGTCAAGGGCCTGCAGTCGCAGCAGGCGGCGATCGAACGGCAGATGATGAAGATCGCCGAGTCCATGCAGAAGGCGATCAAGAAGGCCCTCGGCATCCGCTCGCCGTCGAGGGTGTTCGAGGAGATCGCCACCTGGATCCCGAAGGGCCTGGCCAAGGGCGTGGACGGCAGCGCGTACCACGCCACAGATTCTGTGAACCGGCTTGCCGGGGCGATGGCTGGCGCTGGAGTCCGCGGGAGCGCGGGTCTGGCCATGGCCGGCGGCAGCGGGGGCACCACGGTGGTGCACCAGCACTACGAATTCCACATCGAGGGCAACGTGCGGACCATCGACGGCCTGGCCAAGGACGTCGAAGCCGCCTTCCTGCGGCGCGGTATGCGGAACTCGCAGACGTACCCGTCGTACAGGCGCTGACAGGTCACGATGCAGTCCGGCCGCCCTGCGGTGGCCGGACACGCCCGGTCCGGTCGTTAGTCCGCATCAAAACTGTTGGCCCGGAGGGCGATCTCCCGGAGCACGTCGGCCGCCGTCCTCTCGGGCCCTGCGGCATCGTGGTACTCCGCCAACTGCGTGAAGGCGAAGGAGAAGGCCGACACCATCTTGGCAATAGCCGGGAACATCTCAGCCGCAATCGCCTCAGCGACCTCTTGGGGAGAAGCACCGGCTGGAACCTCGAAGCGGAGCGGGACCATGTCCTGCACGAACTGATCGGCGAGCCCGTCCACGGAGATACTCACGCCACTCGGGTCCTGGCGTAGCTGCTCGTTGATCTCCATATTGCGGGTGAGCACGCCGACCACGCGCGGCATGATCTCTGCATAGTCCATGCCCCGAGCCTAGAGCGGCATGGACGCTGGATGCCGTTGAACAGCAGATGCTGCGCCTCGTATCGGTACTGAGGGCAACGGTCAGCGACGTGGTCGGCCGTCGTAGGCGCGTGCGGCTTCGCCAAGCCGGCCGACGGCCTCGTCGACGTCGCGTTCCGCGCAGGTCCGGGCATCTGACCCGGGCCTGTCGGCGTACGCACTGACAAGCTGTCCGAGCGCATTCGTGACAGCCGTCGCGGCCTCGCGGAGCTGGGCGTCGTCGAGCATCGCGATACGGGCCGCAGCGGCAGCCATGCGGGACATGGGGCCGGTGACGACGGCTTCTTCGGCGGCGTCCACCGCGCTGCGCCAGGCGATCGCCGACCCAAGGCTTTCGGCCATGCCGCGGTAGGCGCGGTCCTCGGCATAGCCGGCCAGCAACTGGGCGAACGAGCGCGCCAGAACGCTCGCGGTCGACCTCTTGTCTCGCCAGCGGGTTTCCCAGACGGCCAGCGAGGCTTTGACGTCGAGGGCGGCCCGCATCAACTCCTGCACGGCCGTGCGGGCTTCAGCGGCGGCCGTGGCACGGTCCTTGGCCCGGTCCTTGAGGGTGCTGGCCCACGCACCCGCTATGAAGATCGCCACCGATGCCGCGGCGCCGATGAGGGCGGCCCATATCGTCGAATCCACGGCTGAGCACTCTGCCACTCGGCCGCCCGAGGCTGCGTAGTTGTCTCGTCACGGTCCGGCAACAACGGCCCGCGCTTCTTACCCGGCTGGCACTGTGACCGCACGCAACCGCACCACCGAGGGGGGCCTCGTGCGTCGTACCGTCCTGCCCATCGCCGCCATCCTGTTGACCGCCGCCTGCGGGCCCGGCGCCGTGAACGCCACACCCGCGCCGGAGCACGCCTCATCTCGGCCGCCCACGAAGAGCAGTCATCCCGCAGCTGCGCCGACCCGCGGCGCATCACGTGCCGCTCAGCCGAAGCCGTCCACGACCACGGATCCGTGCCCTCCCACTCGGGACGTCATCCTGTGGATGAAGGTCCCCGGCATCCCCGACAGCGCGCAGGTGGTGGGGAACTATGACCAGATGCACTGTGAGCCGACGTTCCAGAACCTCACGCACACGTCGCCGACCGGGCCTGGGTACTGCACGGAAGCTGCGTGGGCGAGCGACAACCCCGGCTACAACGCCGACGCCACGCCGGCCGCGCGCCTCAAGAAGGTGCAGGTGTCCGTCGGCCCCGCCTGCTGAGACCGTTCGGACGCGACTACGCTGCCACTGTCCCGCCACGAGGGTGTCCGGGACCGCCGGGGCCTCCGATAGGCCCCGGCTCCACTATGACCGGCGGGGGGCGGCGTGAGCCAGTGCACGGCGACTACGACCAGAGGCACGCGCTGCCGTAAGCAGCAAATGGCCTGGTACGGCGTAGGCCCGGATCCCGGGGTCTGCGGAGTGCACGCCACTCCGGAGCAGAAGGCCGCTTCAACAACGTTGCTGGACATACCCCTCGACATCGCTACGGCCGACCCCGCGGCGGTGTTCCCCGAGGTGTCCATCACGCCGCAACGGCTCATCTGCGAGGAGACGTACGGCTGGGCGGCCAAGATCCGTGGCACGAACGAGAAGTACGTATACGCCCGTACCTTCCTCAGTCGTGGCCGCACCGAGCCCTACGGCTGGCCGCTGCCCGGGAACGGCCTGTACGAGTGCCGAGAGATCGGACCGCATGGCAAGCTCTCGTGCTTCTTCGTGGTCAAGGGGATGTTCCGCCGCAGGGTGCAGCTGGTGACCCCGGAGCAGGCGGCACGGATGGCCCGCCGGATGGGGCGGCAGCCCTCCGAGTGATCGAGGCCGGGCCCGTGTTGTCGGGGCCTTCTGCGCTCAAGGGCAGTCGGTGGGGAACGCGCTGGCTGCGTGAGCTACGCCGCCGGGGTCCATCGTCACGCCGTCGCACGCGTTCTGGTGTTGCTGCTCCCGTCGGTGCTGATCCTGCACCACAGAGCTGATCACAATCCCGCCGACGACCGCCGCAATCAAGGTCACGGCCAGAGCGATCTTCTGTGCGGTGTTCATGCGCCCCCGATTGCCGCAGCTTCGGACGGCGGCAGCCTAGCCGCGCAGGGGCTCGGCAGTGAGGCGAATGGCTACACCCGGCCACCAGCACCACAGCGGGGTGCTCAGTGCTCCCAGACCTCCGGGCCGCCGCCATGCCACTCGATCAGCGGATGCTCCATCACATCCACCTCATCCACGCCCTCCAACCCGGCACGCTGAAGGAACACGCTCAGATCGTGCAGGCTGTACGCCTTACCGAGGAACTCGCCGTCGACATGGACCTGCCGGCCACCGCCCTCCCCGGGCGGATCCACGATCACGCGACGCTCAGCCATAGCCTCAGCCTCACCCAGCGGCAGGTGAGGCGCATTCGGGGGACGGCTATTTGTGGCCGTGCTCCACCAGCCGGTGTAGCGTCGTGATCAGCAGTCGTGGTCTGAAGTCCCGTTCGCCCGTGCTCGCAGTCACGGGCGTTTTTGCTGTTCAACGCCTCTCCGGACCAGGGCGATCACCTCCGGGTCCCGCACGGTGCGGGGCCCGATACGAGTCCCCTCGAAGGAGACAGGCACATGGCTACAGGCACTGTGAAGTGGTTCAACGCCGAGAAGGGCTTCGGCTTCATCGCCCAGGACGGCGGCGGCCCCGACGTCTTCGTGCACTACTCCGCGATCAACGCTGGCGGTTTCCGGTCCCTCGAAGAGAACCAGGTGGTCAACTTCGACGTGACCCAGGGCCCGAAGGGCCCGCAGGCGGAGAACGTCACTCCCGCCTAACGACGCACGAAGAAGCCTCGGCCGGTGTACCGGCCGGGGCTCGCCTGTCTCGCCCTGCCTCCAGATCTGCGCGGCCCGGACGGCGGGGGCGTTGTACGCTACCGGCCGACGTCGCGGCGGCTGCGGACGGCCTTCCACGCCGGCCCGGTGAGATCGACGACCGTCATCCCGTCTGCGGCCTCGCGGACGAGGATCCAGCCCTTCGCCTTGAGCCTTTCGAGCTGCTGCCGAATGTCCGGGCCGAGCTCCTCGACGAGCTGCGCCTGTCGCGGTTGCGTGCCGGCGTCCAGGAGTTCCGCGAGCCGGAAGACGAGCGCTTCCTCCTCAGCGGTGATACGGAAGTCCATGCGCCGACGCTACGTCCCCGCCGGCCACGGTGCGCGGCCACCCCCTCTACGGCGACTGAGCACAGCACACCGTGCCAGCCGAGGTGTTCCAGAAGAGCCGCAAGCGTGACTACTCAAGGGCATGAACCTTGCCCAAAAGAGACATGGCTGCCTCGACGAGCCTGTCCGGGTGCCCTCCTCGTTGCTCCCAGATCTCGTCAAACGCATTCACGGCGTCCATGACAGGTTCCACGAGTTGCGGCCACTTCGATTCAACGTCGGGTACAAGGTCTTTGAGGTCGTCCCGCGCCTCTTTCCCGCCTGAGGCGGACCACCAGGCAGCATCACGAGGGATAGAACGCGCATCGAGGCCGACACGACGCAAAGCCGCTGCATGATCACACAGGGTGCGCAACTCCCGACGCGACCGTTCCCTCCGTCGATCGACTACACCCCAAACGGCGCTGAGAGCACCAACCGCACCCCCTATCGCACCCACCCAGTCCGCCGCCGACATACGTCCACCATGCGGGGCCTACCAGACGGCGGCACACTCAGGCGTCCAAATGAGGGATGGCCCTGAAACGAGGGGGAGACACCGACGGCCCGCTGCCGGGTGGGTGCAGCGGGCCGCGAGGGTCGTGAGCGCAGTTTAGGGCGCCTCCAGCAGGGCGAGCGTCTTGAGCGGCCGTCCCCGTCGGGGGAGGCGAGGACGGCCGCGTCTCCAGCACTGGCTCCCGATCGCCGTCAGCGGGCCTGCTGGAGTCCTGCCCGCTCCCGGCGTGGTCGGCGTCGCGGCCGGGAACGGGGGGTCATTCGTAGAGGCGACGCGTGGGCGCCGTCTGCTGGGTACGGCGACGGCAAGGCGTTCGGTGCCGTACCAGGTCGGCAGCCACGCCGGAGCCAACCTCTACCGCGACGACGTCGTACTCCTCCCTGGGCTGAATCGGGTGCCCGCACCAGCAGCACCTCATCGCACCCTCCGACGAGCCGCACATCGCAGATGGATGTACCCGAGGTACGGGGCCGTGTCGCCGTCCCATCGCCGCGGCACGGCCATCTCGGTCCGCAGGATCGGCCCCGTGCAAGATCCGCACGACAGCTCGGGCTGGCCGGCATCGGTGATGGTCTGCTCGTGCGTGGTCCGGCGCCCGTGCGAGACGAAGCACATGCTGCCGCCGAGGCAGTACTCGCACTCGGCGATGTGGTCCTGCCAGTCGTACCAGCTGGTGATCCAGTTGAGCCGGGCCCAGTAGCAGTCGGAGCAGCCCCTCGGCGTCATGCCGACCGCGTGGAGGTCGGCGGTAGCCGGCCCCGGCTTCCCGCCGCACCACGCGCACGCAGATCCGGCGCGCTGCTCGGCGGTGAGCTGGGCGGGCATCGTGAACTGGGAGACCAGCAAGCGGAGCCGCTCGACCTCGGCCAGTACGTCCTGCTCGGTCATCGGCGGCACTCCCGCTGGAGCCGGTAGAGGCCTCGGAGGATGGTGCAGTCTTCGGAGGTCGCGCACTGCGGGCACTGAGATCCGTGGTCGAGCATGGCGCGGTGGGCGCGGTGCGCGGTGCACTTGCGGCAGGCGCGGGGGAACCAGCGGCCGTCCTCGGTGCGCCGCTCGCCCAGGTCCACGGCGCTCTGAAGGGTGAGCCGTTCGGCGTCCCAGACGCACGCGCGGCCGGCGGCCTGGTCCTCGGTGAGAGCGTCCAGCGTGGGCAGTTCGGGCGCGAGGGCCTCCAGCACCTCCGCTGCGATGTCGAGGGTTGGCGCGCTCACTGCACCGCCTCCAGCGCGCGCTGGGCGGGCATCATCGGGTTCACCAGGCCGAGGGCCTCGGCGAGTTGGGTGAACAGGTGCTGTCCCTCGGCGCGGGAGAGGACGAGGTCGAGGTCGCCGCGGTTCTCGTCCAGGGCGTACAGGGCGAGGGGGACGCGGACCTCGCCGGTGGCCTGCTGGGTGTGCAGCGGCTCGTCGCGGCGTACGGACGCGTGCAATCGCGTGGGAAGCATGGCGGCCCCTCTGTAGGTGACTGATCGCGGAGCGTCACCGTAGGGCCGTAGGCGAGAGAGAAGGGGGACAGATTGTCCCCCTGTCCCAGGCTGTCCCCCTTCTCAGCCGGTGCTCACGCCCACCAACTCGGCCAGGCGGCCGGCCTCTTGCCGCATCGACCTGGGGGCACTGCGCCACAGCTCGGCGGCGACAGTCCGCGCCGAAGGGGTGTAGGAGACGGTTTCCGCACCGATCTGGTGCGCCATCTGCATGACGTGCAGGGCGGCCGTGGTGTCCCCGCGCTGGAGGTGCCCGCGAGCCACCTCGACCCACAGGCGGGCCCGCCGCTCACGCGAGGGCATCGTGTCCGGGTCCAGGTCATCGGCCAAGCCCAAGGCCTTCTGCGCCTTGCGCAGGTCGGTGGCGACGGAGACGGCGTGGAAGTCGACGTTGGCGCGGCCGAAGACGGTGGACGGGTGCACGTAGTTCGCGGGGAGGCTCTTGGCCACCTGGTCGCCGCGGTCCCAGTACCGCCAGGCGTCGCCGTCCCGGCCCTCACGTGCCACTGTGACGGCGGCGTGCAGCTGCAGCGCGCCGTAGATGCCGCGCCAGTCCTCCGGAGCGCCGTCGAGGTGAGGGCGGAGCAGCTCGGCAGCCTCGTTGACGACGCGCAACGCCTCTTCCGGATAGGCAGTTTCCCTGAGGATGTTGCCCATGTTCCAAGCGGCGGCCGCGATCGCGGCGGGCTGGTCGGCATCCTGCGCGGCAGCAAGGGCACGGTCGGCGACTACCCATGCCATCTCGGCGGGGGCGACATAGGCGGTGGCCTGCCCGGTGATCCGGTAGACGTCCGACAGGGCCACGAGGGCGGCCCGCCGCTGGTCGCCGTCGAGGGCGCGTACGGCATTCTCGGCGTCTCGGATCAGGTCGGGCAGCAGCGCGCCGACCTCGGTCCGGTTGTGTTCTGAGGTGTGCCACAGGTGCCACGTCTGGTCCACGCGGCCTTGGAGAATCGCAGGGTCCGCGTGAGCCGGGGCGCTGCTGGTGAGGCTGCGCTGCATCACGGCGGTCCAGATCGCGGGCATGGCCGGATGGGCGATCCGACCAAGCGGGACGCTCGCCGCTGGCCCGTCGTCCTGGCCGGTGATCACGGCCAGGTCGTGGACTTGGAGGGCGGCGGCGAGGCGGAGCAGCAGCGTGTGACTCCTCAGTTCCCGCTCGCCGGACTCGATCTTCTTAAGCCAGTCGGTGCCGCGCCCGCACAGTTGGGCGAGAGACGCCCGGGACATGCCGCGGGACTCCCGTAGTACGCGGATACGTTCACCGGTGCTGAGGTCTGCTGACAGGTCCACGCGTGCCCCCTTGGGTGCCGGTGCCGGGTCCTGTCAGCGTACGGCCGCATCTGATGCCCGGGAATGGCGAAAGCCCCGCCAGCGGTGCCGGCAGGGGCCGCGGTGGTGCGGGTCAGTCTGTGGTGTAGGCGCGGCGGCATGCGGCGAACACGGTGTTAACTGCGTCCTTGAACGCCTCCTGGTCGGGGGCGAGCGCGGGGACGCCGGTTTTCTCGGCGTAGGCCTTGGCCTGCCTCATCTGCGAGGCCGCGACCGACAGCGCATCGGCCAGGGAAGTCCAACCCTTATCGCGTACGGCGGCGTCTGCGGCCCAGTCGGCGGCCTCCTTGACGCTCCTGAGGGTGTCTACGTCGTCGGGGGCAATGCCCTGCCCGTTTGGCTGGAAGGTGCTTCCGGGGTTGATGCGGGCTGCTCTGCATGCTCTGCGGGCATCGGCTGCGGCGGCGCGGGAGGCGGGTGTTTCCGGGGCCTGTGAGCATGCGGTGAGGCTGGCGGCGAGCGCGGCGGCTATGACCGCGACCGTGGTGGTGGTGCGCATGAGCGTCCTTCGAGGAGTTGCTGGGGCGGCGGTTGTGAGACTTCTGTGATGGTGCCGAGGTTGTAGTGCTGGAGCGCCTCTGCCTGGGGTCTTCGTGAAATGACGGCGGCCCCGGCCCTGCACGACATCCGCGCGATGCTCGCCGATCTGGGCATCGGGGCCGAGGATCTGACACGGGAGACGTATACGGGCGCTGTGGCGGCCCAACGACGGTGACGGGAGCCCAGGCACGGAAAGGCCCCCTGCACGGAAGTGATGGCCGCCCAGGGGGCTTGTTCGTTCAGAGCCGTGCCAAGGCCCGCTCCGTCACCGGTCGTTGGGGCAGGGCGCCTCATTGCCGCCGGCGTTGTGGTGGACGGTCTTCGGGTCGATGCCGGGGCGAACCGGGGTGATGACGCGGTAGCCGCCGCAGCCGCAGGCCTCGACGGTGTTGCTGGAGTCGGTCACGAGTTTCTCCTTCAGAGGCGCCGTGGCCGGCTCTACGAAAACGATGGTGAAGACCTCGACACGCCCCTTCACCGGCCCGTCCTCGGTGAGGTCGTACTGGGTACGGACATCGAGAACGCGAACGTACTCCTCGTGCAGCTGGACGACTTCGCCTATGGCTGGGATAGGGATCGGGCCGTCGGCCCAGAGATCGGCGAGCGTCACCCAGTGGCCGTCGGCGCGTTCCCACACGAATGACAGGGTGCACCGTGGCGACGTCTCGGCGGCCAGCGGCGCCCGGTTATCGAAGCGGTCTTGGTTGCGCACGATGATCCGGCGTAAGGAGTCCGGGATGTCGGCATCGTCAAGGGACATGGACTGAGTCTCTCGTTCAAGCGGCCTTGCTCGCTGCCTGTTTGGTAGCGAGGCCAGTCACGTCTGCGACGGCGTACCAGGGTTGGCGTGGGCTGCCGCTGGAGCGCTTCAGTTGGCGGCGGCGAACGAGTTGTCGGACACCTTCCAGGGTGATGCCGAGGACTTCGGCGGTCTGGTGGGCGGTGAGGTGGCCGGGCCGCAGAATCTGGGACTCCATGAGGCCAGTGTGGTTCATGCTTCCGGCGGAGTGGACGTCCCCTGACCACGCCGTGCGTGGTCCACACGCTGCAGCCAGTGCGTCAGAGTGCGGTCCCTGTCTCCCAGCCGGTCCAGGTCGACTACAGAAGCGAATCCGATCTCGGGTTGTCCGTCAGCGTTCCACTGGATGGCCGGGTTGGGCGGGTTCTTGAATCCCATCTGTGCCATTGCCCAACCCCATTGGGCGGCACTGGTCATGACCGCTTCGACAGCTTCGCGTCGGATCTGCGCCACGTCAGGCTGGCCTGTGGTGGTCGGCTGCGCCGCTTGGGCGAGTTCCTCGTCGGTGCGGGCGGCAAGCTCTCCTGCTGCTGCTGCTGTCGTTTCCGCCTTGGTGGCTTCAACATCCGCACCGAAGGCTTGGAGTCGGAAGTTCCTCGACATGACGAAGGACTTGATGGTCTCGGATATGCCGGGGTTGCGCTTGGATTGCCAACTGGTGAAGCCCACGAGGATCAGCAGGGTGATGGGCCACTTCACGGAGGAGATGAACTCCAGGACACTCACGGCTGCTCCAGAGGCTGTTCTGCGCGGAAGGCACATTGTGCCCGAGCATCAGTGAGTGAGGCTGCGGAGGATGGCAGAGAGGCCGCTTCCTGGACCACTCGGCGTCCCTTGAGGTCGTGCCACTTCCTCCCTTGATCGCCATTTCTGCTGATCAACGGCAGTGAGGCGGGGCAGTGACCTTCCGAGTGAAAAGTCACTGCCCACTGCCAGGTCACTGAGCCTCTGCCAGCTCGCTCTCGCGCCGGTCGAGGGCCCTCTCGACGCTGTCCAGCTTCACCACCGGGTAGCCGTCCCGAAGGCTGGTGTCCTCGCCGTACTCGACGAGGAGGGCCTTGACCCGGGGGCCGTTCCAGTGCTCGTAGACGGCGTGGTTGCGGGTCTTGAGCCGGTGGATGACCTCGGTGGTCCGCACGAACTGTTCCCGGCCGACGACGGCGGCCAGGTCGGCGAGATGGTCGACGGGCTGGACGATTTCGAGCTTGTGGACCGTGGCGACGGTCTCGCGGCGAGCCTTGGCCCGGTCGGTGAGGACGACGGCGTCGTCTCCGGACAGGAAGTGCGTGCGGACGGTCACGGAGACCTGTCCGGGCTCCATTTTGACGCCGCCGGCGACGACGAGGGTCCCACGGTCGAGGTCGCGGCGCAGCCGGTGCGGTGCGGCGCCGGCATCGACCGGGGCTTCACCAAGCGCCATCTTGGCCTGCGATTCGGTGCCCAGGACGAGGCTGCCGCGGATGTGGTTGCCCTCGCGGGACCGCTTGGGCAGGTTCTCGTCGGTCGGGTCCTGGGTGCCTTCCCAGATCGTGACGTTGACGGCACGCCCCTGATCATGGATTTTCTTGACGGCCTGGAAGTAGCGACTGGTGGCCTTCGCGCCGCCGTAGGGCCTTCCATCAAGGCTTTTCGCCGTGCAGCCGTAGGCGACCTGGGCCTCGTCGACGATCAGGACGATCGGACGGAACCGCGGGTCGGTCCGGGCCATCTCGCGGGTAACGCCCTCGGTGGATCCGGACTCCTCGAGGAGAGCGATGCGCTTCTGCATCTCTTCGACGCCCCACTCGACCATGTCGGTGGCCTGGGCGACATGGTCGTCCGTCGGGCCCTGGATGAGGACTTGGGCCAGCCCCAGGAAGGCTCGCCAGTCGCCGACGCCCTTGAGGTCGGCGATGTAGAAGTCCACGGTCGGGTCGAGGGCGAGCCACAGCGCGAGGGCGCGAAGAGCGGCCGTCTTCCCCTGGTTCGACAGGCCGGTGAGCAGGATGTGCCGCTGGAAGACGCTGACGTCGACCAGGTCACCGCGCAGGTTCTGCCCCCACGGTGCCGCACCGGTGTAGTAGTCGGCGGTCGCGTCCTCGTCGAGCATGAGCGGCGACGGGCCGATCGGCTCGTCGAGAGCGCCGGAATCAGCGATCCACAACCGGACGGTACGAGGCTGCGGCGGGATGGTGATGAACACCTCGTGTTCGTGCCGGTTGAGGTTCTCGGCGAGCTTGCGCCGCTTGTTCTGGATCTCCAGGGTGTCGACGCCGGATGGCAGGTGAACGTCGACCTCGACGCCGCAGCCGGCGGTCTTGATGCCGGAGAGCATCGCGGCGCCGACGTCGCCCATGCCCTCGATGGCCTTCCGCAGGGCGGAGATGCCCAGGTCGCGGAAGGCGACGACGACGATGGACGGGGTGATGGCGTCGCCGATGGTACGGGCGCTGACGGGCAAAGCCCACTGGGGTGCGGTGTGACGGTGCTGGCCGACGGTCCAGCATGCGGCGAGTCCGATCCATGGGGCGGCGAACATCAGCGGTCCCCAGATGACGCCGCCGATGAATGCGCACCACTGGACCAGTTCGACGATGGTCTCGATCGGGGTGAGGACGTCTCGGATGTTGTGGTTGGCCCAGGCGAGCAGGATGCCGAGCATGAGCAGGATGCCGCCGCCAGCCGCGGTGCCGGAGGCCACGGCCTTCGGTGCGTTCAGGGCGAGCTGGAGCATGTCCATGCGCCGCTTGTGCCGGGCGGCCCGGAAGGCGTGGCCGCGGGCTTCCCACTCCTTGACTTCTTCGAGGAGGCCGGCGGATTCGGCGGCGCGGATCATGCGCTCGTATCGGGACGCGGTGCGGCCGTCCCACATTCGGCGTCCTACGACGCGGACGCCTCCGGCGGTGTAGGACGCGTGGCGGACGGCGAGGCGTCCGGCGGTGCGGACGCGGTCGTCTTCGAGGGCGGCCTGGGCGATGCGCCGGTAGCGGGCGCGGCGTCGTTCGGGACGGGTCGGGGACGCCTCGGGCGCGGCGGCGTGCTGGCCGTCCTGGGGGGCGTCCCCTTCCGGTTTGATCAGGGTCACGGTCATGCTGGTGGTCTTCCTGCCTCTTGCTGGGGTACGGAGGCCCGGGACGGCCGGTGTCCTGGCCGGGAGACGGCCGTCCCGGGTGTAGCTACTTGCGTCCGCGGGCGTCCTCACGCTTCTGCGCGTTCTCGCGGATCTGGTCGGCCTGACGCTCCAGCGCGGCCGTGGGCTTGCCGTAGGCGCGGCGTCGTTCGATCCGAATCCCGAGCGCGATGATCCGGGCGATCTCGCGGGCGTTGTACGGGTCGTGCTTGGACACCGGCATGTCAGGCCTCCGGCTTCTCGACGGCGGCCAGCTGCTCGGCGAGGGCCGTGTACGAGCGGGAGACATCCGCCCAGGCCGCGCTGGCCGTGGTGTAGACCGAGGTACGCCCCTGACTCTCCGTGTACGTGGCCGCGTCGTGGGCCTGGCGGGCGAGGGACTTGGCCTTCGCGGCGGCAGCGATGGCCTCGGCGAGGGCCTGCGCGCGGGTCATGGGAACTCTCCTGTCTGGACCGGACTGTCCGGCCCCACCGCGCCCCCGCAACCGCGGTCGTGGTGACCGTGGTTGGCGGAGGACGGAAGGGCAGGTCAGTCGCCCTTGCTGAGTTCGTGGGAGTGGCAGAGGACGGTGCCGATCCAGAAGTTCACCTTGACCGTCCACCGGCCCTGGGTGAGCGGTCCCGGCAGAACCTCGTCGACGATCTCGCCGGTCTTCCCGACGGCCCGCGAGTCGTCCTCACACCGCGCGATCAGGACGCGGTCACCTGCGCTGAAGCTCACGTCACCGCCCCCTCTGGAAGTCACGCCACAGGGCACGGAGGATGAGCAGGCAGGCCGTTGCGCAGGCACCGCCGACGGCGACCGCGACGGCGACGAGGGCGAGCGCGGCGGCAAGGAAGCAGGCGACGCAGCCGCCGACGATGACGAGACCGCCGATCGTCAGCCACTTCCTGGTGTCAAAGGGCTGCGTGGTCTGCTGCACCACGGAGGTCGGCTGCTGCTGGGCGGTCTTGGCCAGCTCGACGGCGGCCAGGGCGAGCCGGATGACGTCGGTGTTCGTCGCCGCTTCGGTCACGGCGGCCTCGGCCTTGGCCAAGGGGGTGGACTCGTTCACCGCGACCACCGCCGCAACCGGTGCAGGTGCGGACGGGCGACGAGACCGAGGGTGAACGCGACGACCAGCGGCTTGCAGACGACCGCCGCGGCGACGGCCGCCACGAACGCGAGCAGCGGAGGGAAGAGGAGTAGCAGCCCGAGGAGGGCACCGAAGATGAGCGCGCGCATCAGACGTATCCGCCTTCCATGTTGTCGCGGTGGGTGTCGTCTTGCTGCTTGCTGCGCGCCCTCGACAGGGCCGTCCGCACGTAGGGCTCGGTCACCACAAGGCGCCGGTTCCGGGCGACGTGCTCGGCGATCTCGCGGGCTGATGCGTCCGGGCCGAGAACGGATGCGGCCTCGACGATCGCGCCCTCGGCGGTGAGGGGCTCCAGCGCGGTGACCTGCGGCGCATCAGCCGCATCAGGACGGTCCACCTCGTACTCCGGCGGCCGGGTGCCGAGGACCAGGGCGACCGCGACAGCGTCCACGTGGACGTCGTACGTGCCGAGGATCGCGGCCAATTCGGCCGGGGGCGCATCAGGTCGCGCATCAGCCGCGAACCGGATCGCTTCGGCCGGGTCCATGCCGGCGAACTGACGGCGCAGAGCTTCCGTCGCGGACGCCGGCCGCGCCATGGGTGCCGGAGTGGGCGCATCACCCTGGGGAAGGGCGAGCATCCGGCCGAGAGCGACGCTGGCGCCCTGAGTGAGCTTGTCGCGGGACACCTCGGTCAGGCCCTCGGCAAGCTGTGGGTCACCGACCCCGACCCGGCCGATCAGCTTCCACGCGTTCCGGGTCGCGTCCTCTCGTTTTCCCTCGTCGGGGTGTCCGTTGGCGAGCGCCTGCTGATAGGCCAGCCGCTGCACGACGTCGGCGTTACGGCGGTCCGCCTCAGCGTCGCGGCCGGTCCGGTAGACGACGATCCGGCGGGAGATCAGGCCGAGGCCTTCGGCGGCCCCGGACATGGCGAGCGGGGTGACGGCGTACACCACGGCGTCTGTGTACGTCTCGGCCATGGACAGGCCGGTGAAGCACGCGGTGAGCGGGGCGAGCCACAGGCCTGCGCGGATCACGCTCGGCGCGGCCTGGCCGAGCATGGTGAGGCCGAGCATGGTGAGGGCGAGGATCAGGGTGAGGCCCTCGCCGGCGGCGACGACACCGGCCGCGGTCGCCTGCCGGTGGAACTGGGCCATCACGTTGCTGTACGTCCCCCAGGCGCCGAACCCGCCGACGGAGGCGATGACGGCTGCGGCCACGCCGAGGACGATGCCCTGTCCCCAGGTGAGTTCTCTTCTGACGGTGGCGCTGGTCACTGTGGTGCGTCCTTACGGAACGTGGCGTACTCGCCGGGCGGATAGACGTAGTTGGACAGGGCGCCCTCGGCGGCCACGGCTACGGCGCCGAGCGAGGACAGCGCGGCGGCCGTCCCCGTGTGCCCGTGCCGGGAGGCGGCCTGCGCGAAGACGGAGGCGGCCTGCGTGGCGCGGCGGGCGCCGGCCGGGTCGCCGGTGCTGGTGGTGGCCGCGTTGTAGGCGGCCTCGCGGATGCGGTCGCGGAGGCTCACTGCTCGCCCACCTCCGGGGCGGCGACGCGCACAACTCGGTGCGCGCACAGGGTCACGGCCTCGCGGTCGCCGCGGTCGTTCGCGACGAGCAGCGCGGCCAGCAAGGCGGGAACGGAGGGGAGGGGCCGGGTGGACCGGGCCGCCGCGCGGATGGCGGCGGCCTCGGTCGGCCGGCGGACGAAACCGCTCACTGGCTGCCCCCGTCGAGGACCCGGGCCAGTTCCCGACCGAGTGCGCGCAGCTGCTCGGCAGCCTGGGCGAGCGCGTCGGCCAGTGCGCTGACCTCGTCGGGGTTGTAGGAGCCGGTGAAGTCGCCGGTCTCGACGTAGAGCTGAACGTCGGTGCTGGCGCGCTCGGCGAAGGGCGCCTGCGCGAGCATCGCGCGGAACAACTCGCCCCCGTCGGGCCCGGGGATGACCTGCTCGGGACCGAAGTGGGTGATGTCGACCTTGTACTCGGCGCGGTCGTTGGTGTGACCCGCGCACCAGTCCGGCTCGTCGATCTCCAGGGACTTGGTGACGAACACGCTGACCTGCGCGGTACGGGGCTCGTTCGGCGTGCTCACTGGCCCTCACCCCCGCGCCTGTTCGGGTCGCAGATCGGGCAGGCGTGGAATGCGTCCGTCGACTCGTGGCAGCGGTCGACGCACCACCGGCACCAGGGTGTCTCGCCGTGGCGGGCGTGGCCGTCGAACCGGGTGTCGGTGGGGTCGAACGGCTGACGGCAGCGGCCGCACTTGTTCTTCTCGCGCTCGGCGGCTTCGGCCTGCTCGGCGGTGAGCTTGCTGCGGAGGTAATCGGCGTTCCAGCCGATGTCCTCACCAGGGTTGTCGAGGACGGCGTCGGCGACGGTCCGCGCCCAGCTGACGCGCTCCACCAGCCGCCGCTCGTAGTCGGCGGTGTGGAACGGCAGGGCGATCGCCTCGCGGATGGCGGCGAGCAGGGAGCGCAGTTCGGCGCACTCGGTGGCGGCCGGGGGCAGGGCGCCCGCCGTGTTGGCGGGCGCCTGCGTGGCCTTACGGCTGCTCATCGCACACCACAGGCGGTGGCGGCGGCCTTGGCCTCGTACATCTCGCGGAGGTTGGCGAGGGCGCCCTCCGCGAGCTGCGCGGCCTTCTCGGGCGTGTAGTAGTCGGGCAGCGTCTCCCGCATGGCCTCGTCGACCACCTCGGGCAGGGCGGCAGTCAGCTTGCCGAAGTCGACGCCCTCACTCGGCCGGGCGGTCGTGTTCTCGGGGTGCTCGCGCGGCGGCTCGGGGATATAGGGGAGGGCGTGGCCGGTCGGCGTGAGGTCGAGGCCAGGGACGGTGGGGGCCTTGGCGTTCATCAGGCAGCCACCACCGTCAGGGTCTCGTCGGCGGGAGCGGCCTCGACCAGCTCGACCTTCAGGGACGGCGCGCACGGCTTCATGGGGACCGGGCCGAGGCCGTTGGCCTTGAAGATGCGGGTGATCTCGGCGAGGTCGGGCGTCTGCCGGGACGACGGGGTCCGGAAGATCCGCCACGTGCCGTAGAGGCCGGCCGGGAGCTTGTCGAGGACCTTCTTCGCGGCGCGCTTGCCGCGGTCGGCGCGGCGGGCCTGGTCGGCGGCGCGCTCGTACTCGCGGGCGGCGGCCTCGATGACGTCGGTTTCCGGCATCTCGTCGAGGGTGTAGACGTCGGCCGGGTCCGGGGCGATGACGTCCTCGGCCGCCTGCTCGGCAGCGGGGGCGATGGCGCGGATGGCGTCGGCCGCCGACTCGACGAGCGAGCCGATCAAGCCACGCACACTACGAGAGGTGCGAGGGGACATGAGAAGCTGAAGCACAGCGGACTCCTGTTGCGATCAGGTTGTTCCGTCAGGCCCCGGCTGGTGCTGGTAACACCGCCGTGGGCCGTTTGCGTTTAAGGAGCGTCTCAGTTCAGGTATTGCCCTGGCCGTGGCCTGCGCGGTGCTCGGCGCCGCCGAACGCATCGACCCCCGCGTCCTCGCCGACATCGTCATGATCGGAGAGCTGGGCCTGGACGGCCGGGTACGGCCGGTGCGGGGCATCCTGCCCGCGGTGCTGGCGGCCGCCGACGCCGGATACGAGCAAGTGGTCGTACCCGAGTGCGCCGCCGCCGAGGCCTCGCTGGTCCCCGGCGTGTCCGTGCTCGGCGTCCGCAGCCTGCGCCAGCTCGTCGCGGTCCTCACCGAGGAGCCCGTCCCCGAGGAAGAACCCGATGAGCTGGGACGCCCGGATCCGCTGCTGGCCGGTCTGCGCATGCCCGGCACGGGTGCGGCCACCGGCATGCACAGCGTCGGTGCCGCACAGCACGATCATGACCTGGCGGACGTCGTCGGCCAGACCTCGGCCCGTACGGCCGTGGAGGTGGCCGCCGCGGGCGGACACCACCTCTTCCTCGAGGGCCCGCCCGGCGCGGGCAAGACCATGCTCGCCGAACGGCTGCCCGCCGTCCTTCCCCGGCTCACGCGGGAGGAGTCGCTCGAGGTCACGGCGGTGCACTCGGTGGCCGGACTGCTGCCACCGGGCAAGCCGCTCATCGACGTCGCCCCCTACTGCGCCCCGCACCACTCGGCCACCATGCAGTCGCTCGTCGGCGGCGGCCCCGGCATCGCACGCCCCGGCGCGGTCTCCCTCGCTCATCGGGGCCTGCTCTTCCTGGACGAGGCGCCCGAGTTCCACAGCCAGGCCCTCGACGCCCTGCGCCAGCCCCTGGAGTCGGGGCACGTCGTGATCGCGCGCAGCGCCGGCGTCGTCCGCTTCCCGGCACGCTTCCTGATGGTGCTGGCGGCCAACCCCTGTCCCTGCGGACGTTTCTCGCAACGCGACTCGCTGTGCGAGTGCCCGCCGTCGGCGATCCGCCGCTACCAGTCACGCCTCTCCGGGCCGCTGCTGGACCGGGTGGACCTGCGCGTCGAGGTCGACCCGGTCACCCGGGCCGAGCTCACCGAACCAGGGGCCCGGGGCGAGTCCACGGGGACCGTGGCCGACCGGGTACGACGGGCCCGCGAGCGTACGGCGGCCCGTCTCGCCGGGACCCCGTGGCGCACCAACAGCGAAGTACCCGGCCGGGAGCTGCGCAGCCGCTATCACGCGGCGCTCGGCGCGATGGACGAGGCCGAGCGCAACCTCGAGCGGGGCGTGCTCACCGCCCGCGGGATCGACCGGGTCCTGCGCGTGGCCTGGACGGTCGCCGACCTCGTCGGGCACGACCGGCCGGACGCGACCGACGTCGCGCTCGCCCTGCAACTGCGCACCGGAGTCCCCCGCGGGGTGCCGATGGCCATCGGGGCGCTCACATGACCGCGGGCGACGGCCCCGACCCCGACCTGCTCGGGCGGGTCTTTCTCACCCGGGTCATCGAGCCGGGGGACGAGGTCGGAGGGAGGTGGGTGCGGGAGTCCGGGGTGGGGGAGGTGGTGCGGCGGTTGCGGTGTGGCGGGGAGGCGTTGGCGGGGGTGAGTGCGGTGCGGTGGGCCGGGCTGGTCGCGCGGGCGCGGCGGGCCGAGCCTGAGCGGGATCTTGAGGTGGCCCGGGGGGTGGGGGCGCGGTTCGTGGGGCCCCAGGACGCGGAGTGGCCTCGGCAGCTCGATGATCTCGGGGACGCCCGGCCGCTCGGGCTCTGGGTGCGGGGGCGGCCCAGTCTGCGGATGTGGGCGCTGCGGTCCGTCGCCGTCGTGGGTGCGCGGGCCTGTACCGAGTACGGCGCCCATGCCGCCGCCACCCTGGCCGGTGGACTCGCCGAGCGGGGGTGGGTGGTGGTGTCGGGTGGCGCGTACGGGATCGACGGGGCCGCTCACCGGGGTGCGCTCGCCGCCCGCGGAGCCACCGTCGCCGTCCTGGCCTGCGGCGTCGACCGGCCCTACCCTCGCGGTCACGCCGCGCTGATCGACCGGATGGCGGAACAGGGACTGGTCGTCGGAGAGCTGCCGCCCGGGGACCATCCGACGCCGAGCCGGTTCATCCTGCGCAACCGCGTCATCGCCGCGCTCACCAGAGGCACCGTCGTCGTGGAGGCCGCTCACCGCAGCGGCTCCCTGTCCACCGTCCGGGCCGCGCAGCGCCTGGGCCGGTTCACCATGGGCGTGCCCGGCCCCGTCACCAGCGCCCTCTCCGCCGGTGTGCACGAACTGCTGCGCGGCGAAGCCACCCTGGTCACCGATGCCGCGGAGGTCGTGGAACTCGTCGGTGACATGGGTGAGCTGGCACCGGTCCGGCGCGGGCCCGTGCTCCCGCGCGATCTGCTGGAGCCCGCCGCCCGGGCCGTGCTCGCCGCCCTGCCCGGCGACCGGCCGGCCACCGCGGCGGACATCGCGCTCGGCGCGCGGACCACCCGGGACGAGGCGATCGCGAGACTGTACGAACTCCGAGCACTTGGTTACGTCGAACGACACGGCGACGGCTGGAAGTTGACACGCCAGGCGGTGATGTCGGTCCGTACCGGTCGCGGCCCCCGCTGACCCAGGGTGTTCGGCCGTCCGGGGGAATGCCCGACGCCCTTGGAGTTTCCCGGAGTTGGCGCCACCGGCCGGTCACGCAGAGCGAGTCACGGAACGCGCCCGCGAGACCGGCCGGAGGCCCCGCGCACGGGTGGAGCCTCACTGTTCGCACACCGCGACACCTCAGTCACGCTACGCTCACGCAGAGGCAGACACAGATCGCGTCAACTCGACATCAGACCGACAGCTCACCCAGGCAGCCCATTCGCCCACCAAACCGACCAACGCCCCCTCCCCTTTCTCATCTCTCTCCCTGGCACTTCACAGCACTTCACGGCAGAACGGCACAAGGCGACGAATGCCCCAGCACACCTCCGGGTCAGACCGGGCGGCGATCCCCCCAGCCGCCCGCGACGGTGGCAGCGTGCGGCCGCCCGCTCCCTCGACGCTCGACGAGCTGTGGCGGTCGTACAAGGCGACGGGGGACGACCGCCTGCGGGAGCAGCTGATCCTGCACTACTCGCCGCTCGTGAAATACGTGGCCGGCCGGGTGAGCGTCGGCCTGCCGCCCAACGTGGAGCAGGCCGACTTCGTCTCCTCCGGGGTCTTCGGGCTGATCGACGCGATCGAGAAGTTCGACATCGACCGGGAGATCAAGTTCGAGACGTACGCGATCACCCGGATCCGGGGCGCGATGATCGACGAGCTGCGGGCGCTGGACTGGATTCCGCGGTCGGTACGGCAGAAGGCGCGGAACGTGGAGCGGGCCTACGCCACGCTGGAGGCGCGGCTGCGGCGCACCCCGAACGAGTGCGAGGTCGCCGCCGAACTGGGTATGGAGGTCGACGAACTCCACGCCGTGTTCAGCCAGTTGTCGCTGGCGAACGTCGTCGCCCTGGAGGAGCTGCTGCACGTCGGTGGCGAGGGCGGGGACCGGCTCAGCCTCATGGACACACTGGAGGACACCGCCGCGGACAATCCGGTGGAGGTGGCCGAGGACCGGGAGCTGCGGCGGTTCCTCGCGCGGGCCATCAACACGCTGCCCGAGCGGGAGAAGACCGTGGTCACGCTGTACTACTACGAGGGGCTCACGCTCGCCGAGATCGGCAATGTGCTCGGCGTCACCGAGAGCCGGGTCAGTCAGATCCACACCAAGTCGGTGCTCCAGCTGCGGGCCAAGCTGGCGAGCTTCGGGCAGTGAGACCGGCGCCCGGCCGGGGAGTTCGTGCCGGTGAGGTCTGTGCGGGTGAGTGGCTCTCCCGTTCGGCTCGGGGCGTCCGTAAAGTGGTCGACGTGCCAAGGATTCGAGCGGCCTCCGTGGCCGAGCACCGGTCGATGCAGCGAGCCGCCCTGCTGGACGCGGCTCGGTCTTTGCTGTCCGAGGGCGGGACGGAGGCGCTGACCTTCCCGGCCCTCGCCGAGCGGACGGGGCTCGCACGGTCGTCCGTGTACGAGTACTTCCGGTCGCGGGCCGCCGTGGTCGAGGAGCTGTGCGAGGTCGACTTCCCGCTGTGGGCGGCGGAGGTGGCCGCGGCCATGGAGCTCGCCGACTCGGCCGAGGGCAAGGTCGAGGCCTATGTACGGCAGCAGCTGGCGTTGGTCGGGGACCGGCGGCACCGGGCGGTCGTGGCCATCTCGGCGAGTGAGCTGGACGCGGGGGCGCGGGAGAAGATCCGGGCGGCGCACGGCGGATTGGTCACGATGATCGTCGAGGCGCTCGGGGAGATGGGGCACGAGCAGCCTCGGTTGGCGGCGATGCTGCTGCAGGGGGTTGTGGACGCGGCGGTACGGAGGATCGAGCTGGGGGCGGCGGAGGATCCTGCGGCCATCACCGACGCGGCCGTGGCCATGGTGCTGCGGGGTGTGAAGGGCTGAGGCCGGGTGCGCTGGGCTGCCCTGGTGCCTGCACGGTGCCCTGTACCGAGGCCGGCCGGGTGTCGGAACGCTTGCCGGCGCTGACAGGGTGCCGCCTTTCCCCGGGACGGGAGCCGCCCCCAGCGGCACGACTGCCCGCAGCTACGACGGCAGCGGCACGCCCAGCACCGGCAGCAGTCTCGACGGTCCCCTCCGCAGCAACCACGGCGGCAACAGCAGCAACGGGTCCATGTAGGTCTCGCCCCGCAGCAGACCCCAGTGGACACATGTCGTCGGGCAATGAGCACCCGGCGCCTCGACCGTGCCCACCACATCCCCCGCCCGCACCTCCTCGCCCTTCTCCACCGAAGGACTCACCGGCTCGTACGTCGTGCGCAGATCCGTGCCCGCCAGCTCCACCGACACCACACCCCGTCCCGCCACCCGCCCCGCGAAGGACACCCGGCCCGGCGCCACCGCCCGTACCGGGGAGCCCGCCGGGGCCGACAGGTCCACGCCTCGGTGGCCCGGGCCGTACGGGGTCGACGGGGGCTCCCAGCCCCGTAGGACCACCGGTCGTACGCCCACCGGCCACGCGCGGGCGATCGGCGGCACCCGGACGGGGGCCGGAGCGGGTGCCGGGGGCGGGGGCTCCGCCCAGGCCGGCGGGGCCAGGGTCAGGGCCGCCAGGGCCAGCAGCAGGGCCGTCCACCACGCCGTGCATCGTGTCGCTTCTCGCATGCGACAAACCGTCCCCCACCTCCACCGATCATGGCCGGAGTCTGTGGACTACTCCCCGGTTGTGGAGAGCGGCGTCACCCGGTGCCTCGGCGGTCCCGTACACTTCTTCTGGCGATCCGGGTCACCGGGTCGACTTCGCACGCCCCGACACCGGGCCGTTCAGCGGTCGGTGTCAGCGCCTCTCGGTCCTCAGCGGCACGGCGCATCGCGGGCGTCAGGCGCGGAAGCCGTCCGGCATTCGCGGCACAACCGAGAACTCAAGGAGATACGGCCATGGCCGTCGTCACGATGCGGGAGCTGCTGGAGAGCGGCGTCCACTTCGGTCACCAGACCCGTCGCTGGAACCCGAAGATGAAGCGCTTCATCTTCACCGAGCGCAACGGCATCTACATCATCGACCTGCTCCAGTCGCTGTCGTACATCGACCGCGCCTACGAGTTCGTCAAGGAGACCGTCGCCCACGGCGGCACGGTCATGTTCGTCGGCACCAAGAAGCAGGCGCAGGAGGCCATCGCCGAGCAGGCCACCCGCGTCGGCATGCCCTACGTCAACCAGCGCTGGCTGGGCGGCATGCTCACCAACTTCTCGACCGTCTACAAGCGTCTGCAGCGCCTCAAGGAGCTCGAGCAGATCGACTTCGAGGACGTCGCCTCCTCCGGTCTGACCAAGAAGGAGCTCCTCGTGCTCTCGCGCGAGAAGGCCAAGCTGGAGAAGACCCTCGGTGGTATCCGCGAGATGCAGAAGGTGCCGAGCGCCGTCTGGATCGTGGACACCAAGAAGGAGCACATCGCGGTCGGCGAGGCCCGGAAGCTCAACATCCCGGTCGTCGCCATCCTCGACACCAACTGCGACCCCGACGAGGTCGACTACAAGATCCCGGGCAACGACGACGCGATCCGCTCCGTCACCCTGCTCACCCGTGTGATCGCCGACGCCGTCGCCGAGGGCCTCATCTCCCGCTCTCGCGTCGCCACCGGTGAGAAGGGCGAGAAGGCCGCGGGCGAGCCGCTCGCCGAGTGGGAGCGCGACCTGCTCGAGGGTGAGAAGAAGGCCGAGGAGGCCCCGGCCGCCGAGGCTGCTCCGGCCGCCGAGGCCCCGGCCGCCGAGGCCGCTCCGGCCGAGGAGAAGGCCGCCGAGGCCACCGAGGCCGCCGAGGGCGAGCAGGCCTGACGCCGGTCGGTCAGCGATCGACGGCGGGGGCGGCACTTGCATCCACCAGCGCCTCGGCGCGGTGAAGTCCGCCCCCGCTGTTCACCCGTAGGTCGGCACGACGTATGTGTTCCGCGACTACATGTGGAACGCAATACCGTGCGGATCTGAAGATCTTCCAGACTTCGAGAAAGACTCACAGACTCATGGCGAACTACACCGCCGCCGACGTCAAGAAGCTCCGTGAGCTCACCGGCGCCGGCATGATGGACTGCAAGAAGGCGCTGGACGAGGCCGAGGGCAACGTCGAGAAGGCCGTCGAGGCGCTGCGCATCAAGGGCCAGAAGGGCGTCGCCAAGCGCGAGGGCCGCTCCGCCGAGAACGGCGCCGTGGTCTCCATCATCGCCGACGACAACTCCTCCGGCGTCCTCGTCGAGCTGAAGTGCGAGACGGACTTCGTCGCCAAGGGCGAGAAGTTCCAGGCCGTGGCCCAGGCCATCGCCGAGCACGTCGCCAAGACGAACCCGGCCGACCTCGAGGCCCTGCTCGCCTCCGAGATCGAGGCCGGCAAGACCGTCCAGGCGTTCGTGGACGAGGCCAACGCCACCCTCGGCGAGAAGATCGTCCTGGACCGCTTCGCGCAGTACTCCGACGGCTTCGTGCTCGCCTACATGCACAAGACCATGCCCGACCTGCCCCCGCAGATCGGTGTCCTGGTCGAGCTCGACAAGCCGAACGCCGAGGTCGCCAAGGGCGTCGCCCAGCACATCGCCGCCTTCGCGCCGAAGTACCTCTCCCAGGACGAGGTCCCGGCCGAGGTCGTCGAGTCCGAGCGTCGTATCGCCGAGGAGACCACCCGCGCCGAGGGCAAGCCCGAGGCCGCGATCGCCAAGATCGTCGAGGGTCGCCTCAACGGCTTCTTCAAGGACGCCACGCTGCTCGGCCAGCCGTACGCGCTGGACAACAAGAAGTCGGTCCAGAAGGTTCTGGACGAGGCCGGTGTCACCCTGAAGCGCTTCGCGCGCATCAAGGTCGGCATCTGAGTCCGTACCGCGATCGACGCACGGCCCGTGGAGAGATCCGGGAACAATCCCAGGTGAATTCCCGATAGGGTCGTAAGCAGTCGTCCGCGAACACCGCCACACCCCGGCGTGCGGCGGACGGCAGCAGATCTGACGAGGAGGCCATTGCCGCGCATGGGAGCGAAAAGCGACCCCACCGGCAATGGCCTTCTTGGTATGTGCAACACGTGAAAGAGGCGGGATCTCCCATGACCACCAAGGCCCAGAAGAGCGACGACGGCAAAGTACGCGGCCGGTTTCTGCTGAAGCTGTCCGGAGAGGCCTTCTCCGGTGGCGGGGGCCTGGGCGTGGACCCGGACGTGGTGCACAAGATCGCCCGCGAGATCGCGGCCGTCGTCCGGGACGGCGCGCAGGTCGCGGTCGTCATCGGCGGCGGCAACTTCTTCCGCGGTGCCGAACTCCAGCAGCGCGGCATGGACCGGGCCCGCTCCGACTACATGGGCATGCTCGGCACCGTGATGAACTGCCTCGCCCTCCAGGACTTCCTGGAGAAGGAGGGCATCGACAGCCGGGTGCAGACCGCCATCACCATGGGCCAGGTCGCCGAGCCGTACATCCCGCTGCGCGCCGTGCGCCACCTGGAGAAGGGCCGCGTGGTCATCTTCGGCGCCGGTATGGGCATGCCGTACTTCTCCACCGACACCACCGCCGCCCAGCGCGCCCTGGAGATCGATGCCGAGGCGCTGCTCATGGGCAAGAACGGCGTGGACGGGGTCTACGACTCCGACCCGAAGACCAACCCCGACGCCGTCAAGTTCGACGCCCTCGGCTACGGCGAGGTCATCACCCGCGACCTGAAGGTCGCCGATGCCACCGCCATCACGCTGTGCCGTGACAACAAGCTTCCGATCCTGGTCTTCGAGCTGCTCGCGGAGGGCAATATCGCTCGGGCCGTCAAGGGTGAGAAGATCGGCACGCTGGTGGGCGACCAGGGCAGCCGGAACTGACCCGGCATCGATCCGGCCGGTGCGGTACGGCCCCGTAAGGGGGCCGGCTCCCTGGCCGGGGGATGGACAATGTCCTGCCGGTCCGGAACCGTGCAGGAAGAAGACGCGACGCAGCCGGCCGCCGACCGACTCAAGGAACCGCAGCCGGGCCTTACTCAAGACACGCAGGAGCAAGTGGTGATCGAAGAGACCCTCCTCGAGGCCGAGGAGAAGATGGAGAAGGCCGTCGTGGTCGCCAAGGAGGACTTCGCCGCGATCCGCACCGGCCGTGCGCACCCGGCGATGTTCAACAAGATCGTGGCCGACTACTACGGCGCGCTGACGCCGATCAACCAGCTGGCCTCGTTCTCGGTGCCGGAGCCGCGCATGGCGGTTGTGACGCCGTTCGACAAGAGCGCACTGCGCAACATCGAGCAGGCGATCCGCGACTCGGACCTGGGCGTCAACCCCAGCAACGACGGCAACATCATCCGTGTGGTCTTCCCGGAGCTGACCGAGGAGCGCCGCCGCGAGTTCATCAAGGTCGCCAAGCACAAGGCCGAGGACTCCCGGGTCTCCATCCGCTCCGTGCGCCGCAAGGCCAAGGACACCATCGACAAGCTCGTCAAGGACGGCGAGGTCGGCGAGGACGAGGGCCGGCGCGCGGAGAAGGAGCTGGACGACCTCACGGCGAAGTACGTCGCTCAGGTGGACGAGCTGCTGAAGCACAAGGAAGCGGAGCTGCTCGAAGTCTGATGAGCGACTCTTCCTGGGGGGCGCCGTCGGCGGGTCAGGCCGGCTACTGGGGGCCCACCGGGGGTGGGCCTGTCCAGGGGGCCGCCCCGGCGGGTCCCGCGTACGATGCGCCTGAGGCCCAGCACACTCGCCCCATGCCCATCGTGCCCGACGTACCCGCGTATGGCGGAGACCAGGACGACGACCGGGGGGCCGCTCGGCTGAGTGGCCCCTTGTTCCGCGACGAGGCCGCCGACGGGGCCATCGACGGGGCTGCCCACGAGGTATGGCCCGAGCCCGCACCGGCCGGGTCCCTCCCGGCCGAGAACCAGAATCCGGAGCCCATGCCCGACGCCCCCCAGCCGGCGCCAGTGCCGCAGAAGAAGAGCGCGGGCCGTGACCTCAGCGCGGCCATAGGGGTCGGGGTCGGGCTCGGTGTGGTGATCGTCGCGTCCCTGTTCATCCGCAAGGCCGTGTTCGTGGGCGTGATCGCGGTCGCCGTGGTCGTGGGCCTGTGGGAGCTGACGAGCAGGCTGCGGGAGCGCAAGGAGATCAACGCGCCGCTCGTGCCGCTCGCGGTGGGCGGCGCGGCGATGGTGGTCGCCGGGTATGTGCGTGGTGCCGAGGGGGCGTGGGTCGCCATGGCCCTGACGGCCCTCGCGGCCCTGGTCTGGCGGATGGCTGAGCCACCCGAGGGCTACCTCAAGGACGTCACGGCGGGCGTCTTCGCCGCGTTCTACGTGCCGTTCCTCGCCACGTTCGTCGCGATGATGCTGACGGCGGACGACGGCCCGTGGCGCGTGCTGACCTTCCTCCTGCTGACGGTCGTCAGCGACACCGGCGCCTACGCGGTCGGCTGGCGCTTCGGCCGGCACAAGCTGGCCCCGCGCATCAGCCCCGGCAAGACCCGCGAGGGCCTGCTGGGCGCGGTGGCCTTCGCGATGGTCGCGGGCGCGCTGTGCATGCAGTTCCTGATCACCGACGGCACCTGGTGGCAGGGCCTGCTCCTCGGCCTCGCGGTCGCGGCGAGCGCCACCCTGGGCGACCTCGGCGAGTCCATGATCAAGCGCGACCTGGGCATCAAGGACATGGGCACCTTGCTGCCGGGCCACGGAGGCATCATGGACCGCCTGGACTCGCTGTTGCCGACGGCGCCGGTGGTGTGGCTGCTGATGGTGGTGTTCGTCGGCTCGGCGTGAGGCGGGCTGGTGTGCGGCTTTCGGGTCCCCGTTCCTTTGTGCAGGGTGGGGGCCCGTTGGCGTACGGGCCGGGGGTTGTGGTCCCGCGACCGCCGGAGTGGGACGATGCTGGCGTAAGCCCTCTACGAAAGGAGGGCGCCATGTTCGCCTTCCACGAAGAGATCGATGTCGACCGGGCTCCCGGCGAGGTCTGGGCCTACTTCAGCGACCCGAACCATCTGCCGGAGTGGCAGGAGAGCGCGGTGTCCGTCGAGCAGCTGGACAAGGAACCCTACGGCCTCGGCTCCCGGCTCCGTGTCACCCGCCATGTCGGCCGCCGGGACGTGCCCATGACCATGGAGGTCACCGGATACGACCCGCCTCGCTCATGGGACATGCGCGGCATCGACGGGCCGGTCCGGGGCAGCGTGCACGGCGAGGTCACCCCCCTCCCCGACGGTCGTACCCGCGTGACCATGGACCTGGACTTCGAGGGCCACGGCATCGGCAGGATCCTGCTGCCCCTCGTCGTGAAACCCCAGGTTCGCAGGGAACTCCCGCACAACGAGCAGTTGCTCAAGGAGAGGTTGGAGCACACGGCCGCGTAGCCGAAAGGGTCCTCAGGCGCCGGTCGTGACGCGGATGGCCGCGATGTCGAACTGGAGGCGGACCGTCTCGCTCACCATGGCGCCGCCCTGGGCGATCCGGGCCTCGTAGGTCAGACCCCAGTCCAGACGGTTGATCGTGGTGGTGCCGTCGAAGCCGACCCGCTCGTCACCGAACGCGTCGGTGACATGACCGATGTAGGTGAGGTCCAGGTCGACCGGGCGGGTGGTGTCCTTGATCGTGAGGTCGCCGGTCATGCGGTAGACGTCCTTGCCCACGAGCCGTACGGCGGTGCTCGTGAAGGTCATCCGCGGATAGCTCGCGGAGTCCAGGAACTGCCGGCCGACCAGGTGCGCGTCCCGCTGCTCGACGCCCGTGTCGACACTGGCCGTGTACAGCACGAGGTCGGCCCGGGAGCGCTCCGGCTCGCGGCCGTCGAAGTACAGCCGGCTCTCGTACTGCGGGAAGGCGCCGCGCACCGTCGTCACCATCGCGTGCCGCACCGAGAAACCGACCCTGCTGTGCGCGGGATCGATCATCCACTCGCCGGTCAGGTGCGCCAGCGCGGGATCGGGCAGTACGGCGGTGGCGGTGGCACCGGCCACCGGAGCGGTGGTCGCCACGGACGCGTCAGGGGGCTGCGCGTGCCGGTGGGGGGAGTTGCGGCCGAAGAGCTTCATGGCGCCAGTTGTTACGGCATGGCAAAGGGCGGGACAAGGGCCGACCAGGAAACCCGACCGTTCGCCAGCAGAATTTCACAGGTCGGTGGCCCCCTGTGCCCCTCGTGAGACGAGCGCGGCGGGCTACTCCATTCGATCTGCGACACTGGTATGGCCATGCCTAAGCCCGGAGAACTCACTTTCGTCGCCCCGCGCGGAGCCAAGAAGCCGCCGCGGCACCTCGCCGACCTCACGCCCGCCGAGCGCAAGGACGCGGTGGCCGCGACCGGCGAGAAGCCGTTCCGTGCCAAGCAGCTCTCGCAGCACTACTTCGCGCGGTACGCGCACGACCCGGAGCAGTGGACCGACATTCCCGCCGGGTCGCGCGGGAAGCTGCAGGAAGCGCTGTTCCCGGAGCTGATGACCGTCGTCCGGCATCTGTCGACCGACCAGGGCACCACCCGCAAGACGCTGTGGCGACTGTTCGACGGGACGCTGGTCGAGTCCGTGCTGATGCGGTACCCGGACCGGGTCACCATGTGCATCAGCTCGCAGGCCGGATGTGGGATGAACTGTCCCTTCTGTGCCACCGGACAGGCCGGTCTCGACCGGAATCTGTCCACCGCCGAGATCGTGCACCAGATCGTCGACGGGATGCGCGCGTTGCGGGACGGCGAGGTGCCCGGCGGTCCGGCCCGGCTGTCCAACATCGTCTTCATGGGCATGGGCGAGCCCCTCGCCAACTACAACCGGGTCGTCGGAGCCATCCGGGCGCTCACCGACCCCGCCCCCGACGGGCTCGGGCTCTCGCAGCGCGGGATCACCGTGTCCACCGTCGGGCTCGTGCCGGCCATCCACCGGTTCGCCGACGAGGGCTTCAAGTGCCGCCTCGCGATCTCCCTGCACGCCCCCGACGACGAGCTGCGCGACACCCTCGTCCCCGTGAACACGCGGTGGAAGGTGCGCGAGGTGCTGGACGCCGGGTTCGAGTACGTCGAGAAGAGCGGCCGCCGGCTGTCGATCGAGTACGCGCTGATCCGCGACATCAACGACCAGGCGTGGCGCGGTGACCGGCTCGGCCGGCTGCTCAAGGGCAAGCCCGTGCACGTCAATCTGATCCCGCTCAACCCGACGCCGGGGTCCAAGTGGACCGCCTCGCGGCCCGAGGACGAGAAGGCGTTCGTGGAGGCCATCGCCGCCCATGGCGTGCCCGTCACCGTCCGGGACACCCGCGGGCAGGAGATCGACGGAGCCTGTGGTCAGCTCGCGGCCACCGAGCGGTAATCTGGCCACCGTCACTCATATCTTCATATTCCGACAGGGGAGCGCCACAGCGCTGAGAGTGCGGCGGACAGGGCCGCAGACCCTCTGAACCTCGCCCAGGTCATTCTGGGTAGGAAGTTCGGTCATCACTCAAGCTGTTGCGCCCTGCCCGGGTCTCCCCAGCGGAGCCCGGGCAGGGCCGCGTCTCTTCCTGGCCAACCCCAGGAGGACATCCAGTGCACAACAAGACCTTCGTGGCCGCGGCGGTCGGGCTCGGCCTGATCACGCTGTCCGCGTGCGGTTCCGGCGGCGACACCACGTCGTCCACGGACTCCAAGACCGTCACCCTCGTCAGCCACGACTCGTGGGCCGTCTCCAAGAGTGTGCTCCAGGACTTCGAGAAGCAGTCCGGGTACCACGTCAAGGTCCTCAAGGACGGCGACGCCGGGCAGGCCGTCAACAAGGCCATCCTCACCAAGGACAACCCGCAGGGCGACGTCTTCTTCGGCGTCGACAACACCCTGCTCTCCCGCGCCCTCGACAACGGCCTCTTCCAGCCGTACCAGGCCAAGGGCCTCGACAAGGTCGGCGCCGCCTACCAGCTCGACCAGGGCAAGCACCGGGTCACCCCGATCGACTACGGCGACATCTGCGTCAACTACGACAAGGCGTACTTCAGCAAGCACAAGCTGACCCCGCCGCAGTCCTTCGCCGACCTCGCGAAGCCCGAGTACAAGAACCTCCTCGTCACCGAGAACGCGGCCACCTCCTCGCCGGGCCTCGGCTTCCTGCTGGGCAGCGCGGCGCAGTTCGGTGACAACGATTGGCAGGACTACTGGAAGAAGCTCAAGGCCAACGGCGTCAAGGTCGTCGACGGCTGGGAGCAGGCCTACTACCAGGAGTTCTCCGGCTCGTCCGAGGGCAAGAAGGCGGGTGGCGACCGGCCGCTCGTCGTGTCGTACGCCTCCTCGCCGCCCGCCGAGGTCATCTACGCCAAGAAGCGGCCCAGCACCGCCCCGACCGGTGTCTCGAACGGCACCTGCTTCCGGCAGATCGAGTTCGCCGGGCTGCTGAGCAACGCCAAGAACCCCAAGGGCGCCCAGGCGTTCATCGACTTCCTGGTCTCCAAGGAGTTCCAGGAGGACATGCCGCTGAACATGTTCGTCTACCCGGTCCTCAACGGGGCCGCGGTGCCCGCGGACTTCACGAAGTACGGCCCGGCCGCCCAGCACCCCGAGACCATGGCCCCCGGCAAGATCGCCGCCAACCGCGACCAGTGGGTCAAGTCGTGGACCTCTCTCGTACTGAAGTAGCCGAAGTAGCGAAACCCCGGCGGGGGAACGCGGCGCGGCTCGGGCTCATGGCCCTGCCCGTCGCGTTCTTCGCGCTGTTCTTCGCCTGGCCCGTGGCCGCGATCGTGACGCGCGGACTGAAGGTGGACGGCGCCTGGCAGTTCGGGCGGATCGCGGACGTGGTCACGCAGCCGGACATCCGGCACGTGCTGTGGTTCACCACCTGGCAGGCGCTCGCCTCCACCGCGCTCACCCTGCTCCTCGCGCTGCCCGCCGCCTATGTCCTCGCCCGCCTCGACTTCCCGGGCAGGCAACTGCTGCGGGCCGTCGTCACCGTCCCGTTCGTGCTCCCGACCGTCGTCGCCGGCACCGCCTTCCTGGCCCTGGTCGGCCGCGGCGGCCTGCTGGACGAGCTGTGGGGCGTACGGCTGGACACCACGGTGTGGGCGATCCTGCTCGCCCACGTCTTCTTCAACTACGCGGTCGTCGTACGGACCGTCGGCGGGCTCTGGGCCCAGCTCGACCCCCGCCAGGAGGAGGCCGCCCGGATGCTGGGCGCCTCGCCGCTCGGTGCCTGGCGGAAGGTCACCCTGCCGGCGCTCGCCCCCGCCGTGGCCGCCGCCGCCCTGATGGTGTTCCTGTTCACCTTCACCTCCTTCGGCGTCGTCCAGATCCTCGGCGGCCCCACCTTCTCCACCCTCGAAGTGGAGATCTACCGCCAGACCTCCGAGGTCTTCGACCTCTCCACGGCCGCCGTCCTCACCCTCCTCCAGTTCGCCGCCGTCGGCGCGATCCTCGCCGTGCACGCCTGGACGGTACGGCGCCGGGAGACCGCCCTGCGGCTCGTCGACCCCAGCATCACCGCCCGCCGCCCGCGCGGCGCCGGACAGTGGGCGCTGCTCGCCGGTGTCCTCGCCACCATCGCGCTGCTCCTCGTCCTGCCGCTCGCCGTGCTCGTACGAAGGTCCCTCGACGCCCCCGGCTTCGGCTACTACCGGGCGTTGACGAACTCCGACGGCGGTACGTTCCTGGTGGCGCCGGTGCACGCGGTGTGGACGTCACTCCAGTACGCCCTCGCCGCCACCGCCGTCGCCGTCGTGATCGGAGGTCTCGCCGCCGCCGCGCTCGCCCGCCGGGACGCCGGACGGCTGGTCCGGGGCTTCGACGCGCTGCTGATGCTGCCGCTCGGCGTGTCCGCCGTGACCGTCGGCTTCGGCTTCCTGATCGCGCTCGACAAGCCGCCGCTGGATCTGCGGCAGTCCTGGATCCTCGTGCCGCTCGCCCAGGCGCTGGTCGGCGCCCCCTTCGTCGTACGGACCATGCTGCCCGTGCTGCGTGCGGTGGACGGACGGCTCCGGGAGGCGGCGGCCGTGCTCGGGGCCTCGCCCTGGCGGGTGTGGCGGGAGGTGGATCTGCCGCTGGTGCGCAGGGCTTTGCTGGTCGCGGCCGGGTTCGCGTTCGCCGTCTCGCTCGGCGAGTTCGGGGCGACCGTGTTCATCGCCCGGCCCGACCACCCCACGCTCCCGGTCGCCGTGGCCCGGCTGCTCAGCCGCCCCGGTGACCTCAACTACGGCCAGGCGATGGCCCTTTCGACCATTCTGATGGTGGTGTGCGCCGCCGCGCTGCTCATCCTGGAGCGGCTGCGCACCGACCGGACGGGGGAGTTCTGATGCTGCTGAGCCTCGACGCCGCGACCGTGCGCTTCGGCCGGCGGGCCGTGCTCGACGCCGTCGGTCTGGACGTCGCCGAGCACGAGGTGGTGTGCGTGCTCGGGCCCAGCGGCAGCGGAAAGTCGACGCTGCTCAGGGCGGTCGCCGGGCTCCAGCCCCTGTCCGGTGGGCGGGTGTTGCTCGACGGTCGCGATCAGACGGGCGTACCCGCGCACCGGCGGGGTGTCGGCCTGATGTTCCAGGACCACCAGCTCTTCCCGCAGCGGGACGTCGGCGCGAACGTGGCCTTCGGGCTGCGCATGCATGGCGTGGCGAAGGGTGAACGGGACGCCGAGGTGGGCGAGTTGCTGGAGCTGGTCGGACTTCCGGGCGCCGCTCGGCGAGCCGTGGCCGGACTCTCCGGCGGCGAGCAGCAGCGTGTCGCCCTCGCCCGCGCGCTCGCGCCGAAGCCCCGGCTGCTCATGCTGGACGAACCCCTCGGCCAGCTCGACCGCTCGCTGCGCGAACGCCTGGTGGTCGAACTGCGGGAACTGTTCGGCCGGTTGGGTACGACCGTGCTCGCCGTGACCCACGACCAGGGCGAGGCGTTCGCGCTGGCCGACCGGGTCGTGGTGATGCGGGAGGGCCGGATCGCCCAGTCCGGCACGCCGCTGGAGGTCTGGCAGCGGCCGGTGGACGAGTTCGTGGCCCGCTTCCTCGGCTTCGACAACGTGGTCCCGGCGACCGTCGCCGGTACGGCCGCCGACAGCCCGTGGGGCAAGCTGCCGGTGCCCGACGGCTCCCCGCAGGGCGCGCGCACGCTGCTGGTCCGGCCCGCCGGGGTACGGCTCGTGGCGGCCGACGAGGGTCTGCCGTGCACGGTGACCGCCCGCACCTTCAAGGGCACCCATGTGGCCGTCCACCTCCAGCCCGGGGACGGGCCTCGCCTGGAGGCCGCCTGTGCGCTGCGGGACGCGCCGGAGGCCGGGGACGCGGTGGGCGTGGAGTTCGACGCGGCCGAGATCGTCGTACTCGACTGAACCGCGCTCGAACGCATTCGAGGGCCGTGGTGACGTCCGGCGCCGATCTGTCCGCGACCGTGCCGACCTGCCCGGACCGGACGCCGGAGCAGCTCGTGCGCACTGCGCGAGGCAGGGCCGGACACGAAGGTGTGCGCCCGGACCGGATTGCCGAACACCGGCTTCCGGGCCCGCCGTATGGCCCACGAGATCACCGTCCACCGCGCCGACGCCACGCTCGCGGCCGGACTGCCGTGCGAGGTCGCGCCGGACATCGCCGGGGGCACGAGAAGGCCACGGTCGCTCTGCGCGGCCCCCTCGCCTTCCGTACGACCGCGGCCCGTCCCCTGGGGATAGGGGGACGGGCCGCGGAGGTGTGGTGAGGGCAGGGCGTCAGCTGTTGCCGCGCGCCCCGCGACGGCGCATGCCGAACCAGACCGCGCCACCGCCGACGACGACCAGCGCGCCCGCGATACCCGCGATCAGCGGGGTGTTGGAGCTCGCACCGGTCTCGGCGAGGTTCGAGCTGCCGGCCGCCGGGGACGGCGCGTTGCTCGGGGCGGCGCTCGCCGGGGCGGAGTGGGAGGCGGAGTCCGACGGGGTCGGGGACGCCGACTCGGCCGGGGCGGACGTCGACGGCGACGGCTTCGGGGAGGCCGGCGGGGTCGGGGTGGAGCTCTCGGTCTTGCAGGCGGTGGACGGGGTCGTCAGGTCGGGCGTGTCCTCGTCGAGGATGTTGCCCGCCGCCTTGATGTGGACGCGGTAGGTCGCGCTCGGCTTCCAGTCCTCCGGGATGGTCACCGACGTACCCGCGGCCGAGCCCTTGACCTCCTTCTCGCCCACCTTCGTCTCGACACCGCTGGTGTCCTTGCGGAACACGGTGATATGGGCCGGGGTGCCGATGGCGTCGTTGTCGGTGACGACGATGACACCCTTTGCGCCGTCGCACTTGGCTTCGGCCTTGAAGTCACCGATCACACATGCGGACGCGGTGCTGGACAGGCCCAGCACCACGGCTGCGGAGGCGGAGGCAACACCCAGGATGCGCACGGAACGGCGTGCGTTGCGGCGAGTTATGGACACGTTTGTCCTTTGCATTTGCACAACTGCGGGGGGCTGGAGGGGTGTTGGGGCGACCGATGAGGCGAGGCCCCAACATCCCCAGGAGGCTCACAGATCTATAAGCGCTCCGTCAGCAGTGTCAATGCGTAGGCCGTCAAGGGGCGTTGGCTTTGCCTTCTTATTAACTGCCGGGACGTTTGGCCGGAGTGTCAGCTCTGGACCGCCGCCGGGTCCATCCACATGACCTCCCAGGTGTGGCCGTCGAGGTCGTCGAAGGCGCGGCCGTACATGAAGCCGTGGTCCTGGGTCGGGCCGGTCTCCTTGCCGCCCGCCGCGATCGCCTTCTCGACCAGCTCGTCGACCTTCGCGCGGCTCTCCGCGCTCAGACAGACCAGCACCTCGCTGGTCGTCGTCGCGTCGGCGATCTCCTTCTTGGTGAAGGTCGAGTAGAACGGCTTGGTGAGCAGCATCGCGACGATGGTGTCGCTGATCACCACGGAGGCCGCGTTCTCGTCGCTGAACTGGGGGTTGATCGTGTAGCCCAGCTCCGTGAAGAACTTCTTCGAGGCGTCGAGGTCGGTCACGGGCAGGTTCACGAAGATCATCTGCTGGTACATGAGCGTCTCTTCCGTCGGGGCGTGATGCCGGTGTCGGTGTGTTCGGTGGGTAGACCGGGGGCCCGGCTCGAACTCATCGGCGACGGGAGATCTTTTTTCGGCAGATCTCTTCAGATCTCCTCAGCGGTCCACGGGGAGCGCGGCCAGGGCGGCGACGACGAGGGTGAGCGGGCCGAACAGCGCCAGCAGGGCCGCCGCGCGCAGGGCCGCGGCCGCGCGCAGCATCGAGGACGGGGCGCCGAGGCGGAGCAGCGCGGCCGTCGTGTCGGCCCTGGACTGGCGGGTCTCCACGGCGGCGGTGAGCAGGGTGGCGACCGTGCAGCCGGCGATCAGCAGCGCGCCGAGGGTGGTCAGGGGGCCGAACGCCGGTGCGGAGCCGGCGTACAGCGTGGTCATGGCGTACCCGGCGGACGCCACCGCGCAGACGACGCCCAGGGGGCGGCCGATGCGGGTGGCCTCCGCCATGAGGACCCGGCCGGCGAGGAGGCGGAGGGCACCGGGGCGGGTGGACTGCAGGAGCCGTCCGCACAGGTGGGTCAGGCCGGGGGCGGCGAGGACCAGGCCGATGGCGATGAGGAGCCAGCCGAGGAGTACGGCGACCTCGGTCTCGCGGTCGGCGTAGGCGTGGACCGCGAGGCCCACGGCGAGGAAGGTGATGCCCCAGGGGAGGCCGGTGGGGGTGGTCTGTTGGAGGGCGGGGAGGGGGTTGGCCGGGGCGTGGTCCGGGGTCGGGGGCTCGGGGTCGGTCGCGGTGTCCGGTGCTGCCTGGTCGTCGCTCTTCTTCGCGTCGGGAGCCGCCCCGGCGGCACGGCTGCCCGTCGGCCTGCGACCCAGCCGCGCCCCGAACCTCCCGTACGTCCCGAACGTCTCCCTCTCCGCCGAGTGCCCGTACGCCCCGAAGCGGCCGAATCTGCGCGGGCCCGGGGTGGTGGGGCGGGGGTCTCTCGGGCGCAGGGACAGGGCCACCGTGGTCGTTGCCGCGGCCGGGACCAGGGTCAGCAAGGTCAGGGTCGCCGGGACCGGGAGGTACCGGTCGGAGGCCAGGAAGTCGGAGGCGGCGCCGTCGAAGGGCATGCCCGTCAGGTCGCCGCGCAGGTGGAGGAAGACCAGGAGGGCCAGCATCGAGCCCAGGGTGCAGGCCAGGGCGGTGGTCAGGGCGGAGAGGGCCATGAGGCGGGCCGGGCCGAGGCCGACCGCGGACAGGCCGGGGCGGGGCCGGGTGCCGGGGTCGGTGCGGGCGACGGCGAGCGCGAGGTACACCGTGGCGGCGAGCGGCACCGCGCACCAGACCAGGCGCAGCGCGCCGGCACCGGCGGACTCCGGGTGGCCCAGGGCGTAGCCGAGGCAGGACAGCAGCAGGAACCCGGTGCCCGCCGAGGCCGAGGCCACCAGCAGGCGGCGCAGCTGGACGGCGGGCCGGGCCGCGCGGGTCAGACGGAGAGCGAGCACGCGGCCCGGCCTTCCGTCTCCGGTGTCTCCGGCAGATGCAGGGTGTGGACGCGCCGCCCGTCCAGCAGGGAGACCGTCCGGTCGGCGAGGGCCGCGGTGTCGGGGTCGGCCGTGGCCAGGACGACGGTGATGCCGTGCGAGCGGGCGGCCGTGGTGAGGGTGCGCAGGACATGGTTGCGGTCGGCGCGGTGGAGCGGCGCTGTGGGCTCGTCGGCGAAGAGGACCGTCGGGGCCGTGGCCAGGGCCCGGGCGATGGCGACCCGCTGGCGTTCGGCCTGCTGGAGTTCGTGCGGGCGCGCGCGGGACCTGTCGCCGACGTCGAGGCGCTCCAGCCACTCCAGCGCGGCGACCTTGGCCCTACGGCGGCCGGTGCCGCGCAGCATCAGGGGGAGCGCGGCGTTCTCCCAGACGTTCAGCTCGGGGACCAGGGCCGGAGCGGGGTCGATCCAGCCGAAGCGGTCCCGGCGCAGCCGTTCCCGGGCCATCGGGCCGAGGGTGTGCACGGGCCCGCTGTTGAACCAGACCTCGCCGCCCCGGACCGGCACCAGGCCGGACAGACAGCGCAGCAGGGTCGTCTTGCCGCTGCCGCGCGGGCCGGTGACGGCGAGGATCTCGCCCTCCCGCACCCCGAGCGAGATCCCGGCGAGCCCGGGGGAGCCGTCGGGGTGCCTGAAGTGCAGCGCGCGTGCCCAGAGCACGTCGTTGTCCGGCGGGGCCTCCATGGGCGTACACCTCGGTTCTGATCCGTTTTTCCCGTGCCTGATCCCTCGTGTGGGGGAACGAAGGCTGGGCCGATCGGTCACTCGGAACGCTAGGCAGCCACTACCGGGAGCCCGGACAGCACACGGCCCCGGGCCGCCGTTCTCACTCGAACGGAGGGCACCGGGGCCGGTTTGATCATCCGGTCGGATGATCAGAGCTTCGTCCACGCCTCCGTGAGGGTGGCGCGCAGGATCTGCTCGATCTCGTCGAAGGTCTCCTGGTTGGAGATCAGCGGCGGGGCGAGCTGGACGACCGGGTCGCCGCGGTCGTCGGCACGGCAGTACAGGCCGTTGTCGAAGAGCGCCTTGGAGAGGAAGCCGTACAGGACGCGCTCGGTCTCCTCCTCGTTGAAGGACTCCTTGGTGTGCTTGTCCTTCACCAGCTCGATGCCGTAGAAGAAGCCGTTGCCGCGGACGTCGCCGACGATCGGCAGGTCGTGCAGCTTCTGCAGGGTCTGCAGGAACGCGCCCTCGTTGTCCAGCACGTGCTGGTTCAGGCCCTCGCGCTCGAACAGGTCGAGGTTGGCGAGACCCACGGCCGCGGAGACCGGGTGGCCGCCGAAGGTGTAGCCGTGCAGGAAGGTGTTGTCGCCCTTGTAGAACGGCTCGGCGAGCTTGTCGGAGATGATGCAGGCGCCGATCGGGGAGTAGCCCGAGGTCATGCCCTTGGCGCAGGTGATCATGTCCGGGACGTAGCCGAACTTGTCGCAGGCGAACATCGTGCCCAGGCGGCCGAAGGCGCAGATGACCTCGTCCGACACGAGCAGCACGTCGTACTGGTCGCAGATCTCGCGCACGCGCTGGAAGTAGCCGGGCGGGGGCGGGAAGCAGCCGCCCGCGTTCTGGACCGGCTCGAGGAAGACGGCCGCGACGGTGTCCGGGCCCTCGAAGAGGATCTGCTGCTCGATCTGGTCAGCGGCCCAGCGGCCGAAGGCCTCGGGGTCGTCGCCGAAGATCGGGGCGCGGTAGATGTTGGTGTTCGGCACCTTGTGCGCGCCCGGGACGAGCGGCTCGAACGGCGCCTTCAGACCGGGCAGACCCGTGATGGACAGGGCGCCCTGCGGGGTGCCGTGGTAGGCGACCGCACGCGAGATGACCTTGTACTTGGTCGGCTTGCCCTTGAGCTTGAAGTACTGCTTGGCGAGCTTCCAGGCGGTCTCGACGGCCTCGCCGCCGCCGGTGGTGAAGAAGACCTTGTTCAGGTCGCCCGGGGCGTAGTCGGCGAGGCGCTCGGCCAGCTCCACGGCCTTCGGGTGGGCGTAGGACCACACCGGGAAGAACGCCAGCTCCTGGGCCTGCTTGAAGGCGGTCTCGGCGAGTTCCGTGCGGCCGTGACCGGCCTGGACCACGAACAGACCGGCGAGACCGTCGAGGTAGCGCTTGCCCTTGTCGTCGTAGATGTAGGTGCCCTCACCCCGGACGATGGTCGGGACGGGGGAGTTCTCGTACGAGGACATGCGGGTGAAGTGCATCCACAGGTGGTCGTACGCGGTGCGGCTGAGGTCCTTCTGGGTCACGGTTATCGGGTTCCCCACATGTAGGTCTGCTTCTTCAGCTTCAGGTAGACGAAGCTCTCGGTGGAGCGCACCCCGGGCAGGGCCCGGATGCGTTTGTTGATGACGTCCAGCAGGTGGTCGTCGTCCTCGCAGACGATCTCGGCGAGGATGTCGAACGAGCCCGCGGTCATCACCACGTACTCGACTTCCGACATGTCAGTCAGCGCGTCCGCGATCGACTCGACATCGCCCTCGACGTTGATCCCGACCATCGCCTGCCGGCGGAAGCCCACGGTGAGCGGGTCCGTGACGGCGACGATCTGCATCACGCCCTGGTCCAGCAGCTTCTGCACGCGCTGGCGCACGGCCGCCTCGGACAGGCCGACGGCCTTGCCGATCGCGGCGTACGGCCGGCGGCCGTCCTCCTGGAGCTGCTGAATGATGGCGAGGGAGACGGCATCCAGCTGGGGGGTGCCGTTCCTGGACTCGCGGGAGGAGTCCCTCTGGTCTGCGCTTCGACTGGCCACGACCTCACTGTGCACGACGTCTCGACAGTTTCGCAAGCCCCAAGCGATGAAATTCGTTGTCTGAGACTCCGAACCTTGCGGATTTCGCAGAACCAGTGCCATCAGGGGTGTTGAAAACGTGGGCCTGACGACTAGGGTGGGTGTCTCAGCAATCGGACAGCGAGAACCTGATTCAGGAGGCCGGCAGTGAGCACCGAGCTGCGTCGTCTGCGCAACTACATCGACGGTGAGTTCCGGGACGCCGCCGACGGACGGACCACCGAGGTGGTCAACCCCGCGACGGGCGAGGCGTACGCGACCGCGCCGCTGTCCGGTGAGGCGGACGTCGACGCCGCCATGGAGGCCGCCGCCCGCGCCTTCCCGGCATGGCGCGACACGACCCCGGCCGAGCGGCAGAAGGCGCTGCTGAAGATCGCGGACGCGTTCGAGGAGCGCGCCGAGGAGCTGATCGCGGCCGAGGTGGAGAACACGGGCAAGCCGGTCGGGCTCACCCGCTCCGAGGAGATCCCGCCGATGGTCGACCAGATCCGCTTCTTCGCGGGCGCGGCGCGGCTGCTCGAGGGCCGCTCGGCCGGTGAGTACATGGAGGGGATGACCTCGATCATCCGCCGTGAGCCGGTCGGCGTCTGCGCCCAGGTCGCCCCCTGGAACTACCCGATGATGATGGCCGTGTGGAAGTTCGCCCCGGCGATCGCCGCGGGCAACACGGTCGTCCTGAAGCCGTCCGACACCACGCCGGCGTCGACGGTCCTGATCGCCGACATCATCGGCTCGATCCTGCCCAAGGGCGTCTTCAACGTCATCTGCGGCGACCGTGACACCGGCCGCCTGATGGTCGAGCACTCCGTGCCGGCGATGGCGTCGATCACCGGCTCGGTCCGCGCGGGCATGTCCGTGGCCGAGTCGGCGTCGAAGGACGTCAAGCGGGTCCACCTGGAGCTGGGCGGCAAGGCCCCGGTCGTCGTCTTCGAGGACACCGACATCGCCAAGGCCGTCGAGGACATCTCCGTCGCGGGCTTCTTCAACGCCGGCCAGGACTGTACGGCCGCGACCCGTGTCCTCGTCCAGGAGTCCATCCACGACGAGTTCGTGGCCGCGCTGGCGAAGGCGGCCGCCGAGACCAAGACCGGCCAGCCGGACGACGAGGACGTCCTCTTCGGCCCCCTGAACAACCCCAACCAGCTCAAGCAGGTGAGCGGCTTCATCGAGCGTCTGCCCGCCCACGCCAAGGTCGAGGCGGGCGGTCAGCGGGTCGGCGACAAGGGCTACTTCTACGCCCCGACCGTCGTCTCGGGCCTGAAGCAGGACGACGAGATCGTCCAGAACGAGGTCTTCGGCCCGGTCATCACCGTCCAGTCCTTCTCGGACGAGGACCAGGCCGTCGAGTGGGCCAACGGTGTCGAGTACGCCCTCGCCTCCTCGGTGTGGACCAAGGACCACGGCCGCGCGATGCGCATGTCCAAGAAGCTCGACTTCGGCTGCGTGTGGATCAACACCCACATCCCGCTGGTCGCGGAGATGCCCCACGGCGGCTTCAAGAAGTCCGGCTACGGCAAGGACCTGTCGGCGTACGGCTTCGAGGACTACACGCGGATCAAGCACGTGATGACGTCGCTGGGCGAGTAACTCCCCCGGAACGAGAGCGGCTCCGGACAGGTCACCTCCCTGACCGGAGCCGCTCTTCGTTCACTGGGCCGCCGCCGGCTGCTCGGGGCCGTGGTGGGACAGACCGACTGCCCGCAATGTCCGGCCAGTGCACCTGGTACAGGTCGATCACCTGCGCGCCCCACGTGCTGTGCTTTCTGAGGGACACCCCCAGATCCCCGGCCGGCCGTCGCCGCCGAACGCCCGGGCGCCGAGCCCGGTCCCCCTCAACAGGCATGTTTTATAAGGGGAAAGACTCGGACCGTGCTACCGGGACCTATTCGCCGACAGCCGGCGGGCCACGGCCGGCCGGAGGGTGACCGGTACTGATCGACAAGGTGTCGGGTCACACTCGGTGCGCTCGACGCAGCGTCGATTGTCCCTCCGGTGGCCGGGCGGGCATCCTTCCGGGGTGCCCCAGACTTCCTCTCGTACGTCCGTGACGTCCCGCCGTACCCTCCTGCGTGCCCTCGGCGGCACCGCCGCGCTGGGCGCCCTGGCCGGCTGCGGGGTGCCCGCCGCCTATGTCGCGCCCGGCGACCGTGCCGTGGCCGACGACTCCGCGGCCGACAAAAAGCTGACCTGGGCGAACTGGCCGCTGTACATCGACACCGATGACAAGAACCCGAACCGGCGGCCCACGGTGGACGCGTTCGAGAAGCGCACCGGGATCTCCGTCGACTACGTCGAGGAGATCAACGACAACGACGAGTTCTTCGGCAAGATCAGCCCGGCGCTGATGAACCACCAGTCGACCGGCCGCGACCTGATCGTCATCAGCGACTGGATGTGCGCCCGGTTCGTGCGCCTCGGCTGGGTGCAGCGGATGGACCGCGCCCACCAGCCGAACGTGGCGAAGTATCTCGACCCCCTGCTCCGCTCACCGGCCTTCGACAGGGGCCGCCTCTGCACGGTCCCCTGGCAGTCGGGCATCACCGGCATCGCCTACAACCGCAAGAAGCTGGGCCGCGAGATCCGGCACGTGAAGGACCTCTGGGCGAGCGACCTGAAGGGCCGCGTGACCCTCCTGTCCGGCCTGGACGAGTCGTTCGCGCTGCTCATGCAGGGCAACGGCGTGGACATCACGAAGTGGACGGCGGACGACTTCCACCATGTCTGCGACGAGGTGGAGCGCGAGGTCCACCGCGGCCAGATCCGCCGCTTCACCGGCAACGACTACACCAAGGACCTGGTGAGCGGAGACGTGTTGGCCTGCCAGGCCTACTCCGGCGACGTCATCCAGCTCCAGGCGGACAACCCCGACATCCGCTTCGTCGTCCCCGAGGAGGGCGCCGAGCTGTGGTCGGACTCCCTGATGATCCCCAACCGCGCCCACCACAAGGCCAACGCCGAGCGCCTGATCGACTACTACTACGACCCGGCGGTCGCCGCGAAGCTCGCCACCTGGGTCAACTACGTCTGCCCGGTCCCGGCGGCCAAGGAGATCCTGGCGTCCTCGAAGGACAAGGACACCGCGTCCCTCGCCGACAACCCCCTGATCTTCCCGGACACGACGATGCGGAAGCGCCTCGCCATCGCCCGCGACATCACCTCCACGGAACGCGTGGACTTCGCGAAGCGCTGGAACAGGATCGTGGGGCTCTAGAGGGTACTTTTGAACGTGTTCAACTCCAGGCGTACGCTGCTGCCATGAGCGACAGAGCCGCCCTGCTCAAGGGCATTCGCGTCTGGTTGGTCCTCTTCGTCGTGTGCCTCGTCCTCAGCGGGGCCACCGCCTTCCCCCTCGTGCACGAACTGCGCTGGACCGAGAGTGCGTTGCGCGCGCTGTCCGTGCCGGACCTCCTGCCGGGGCTGATGGACTGGATCGAGCGGGTGCGCCACGGGCTCGACACCGCCGACGCCGACTACCCGTTCCTCCTCTACGGCACCGACTGGCTGGCCTTCGCGCACCTCGTCATCGCGGTCGCCTTCTACGGGCCGTACCGCGACCCCGTGCGCAACATCTGGGTCGTCGAGTTCGGGATGATCGCCTGCGCCGGCATCGTCCCGCTCGCCCTCGTCTGCGGGCCGATCCGCGGAATCCCCTTCTGGTGGAGCCTGATCGACATGTCCTTCGGGGTGTTCGGGGTCATCCCGCTGTACGTCGTACGGAAGAAGATCAAGCGACTGGAGGCGCTCGGCGAGCCGAAGCCGGTTCCCGTCCCCGCTGCTTGACGGCGGGCGGCACGATCCGCTGGGCCACCGACCGAGTGGACGAGGGTGCGGCTGAGGTCCCGGGTCGCGACGATGCCCGCGGAACAGCCTTACCGCGCACCGGACTTGACCCAGGATGCCGTGCCCTCGTACTCGAACCGCCGCAGCCCGGCACCGTGAACATCTCCCGCAGCCGCGGCCCGGGCGCGATCCCGCCCGAGAACAGCGCCGTGACCAGCCGCTCCAGGCCGGCCGTCGGGGAGATCATGTCGCCGGCTGCCCGGCGATCGCCGGGGGAGAACTCCGGGCCCTTCGCCACCGCCGACGCCACCACCTTCGTGCGACCCGGCCCGGAAGCGGGCGTCCGGGTCCGCAGCCCGGCCGCTCGCCAGGTCGTGCACGCCCGCGCCGCCCCGGCCGACCCGGCGACGGTGGCCCAGCGGTCGCGGGTCTAGCCGCGGGAGCGGAGGGCGTGCAGGACGTCGACCCGGTTCGTCGTGATCGAGTCGACGCCCAGGTCCAGCAGGCGGCTCATCGAGCGGCGGGTGTCCGGCGTCCAGACGGAGAGGAGGTGTCCGTCGTGGTGGACGCGGGCCGCCAGCTCCCGGCTGACCAGTGAGAAGCGGTAGTTGAGCCAGCGCGGCTTGACCACCTCCAGCAGCGCGGGCCGGGGCGGGGCGAGGGTCGTCCAGGTCAGGGCGATCTCGGCGGCCGGGTCGGCGGCGCGGACGGCGAGCATGGCCTCGGCGTGCGCGCAGTAGTAGACGCGGTCCTGGGCCCCGCTCTGCCGGACCACGTCCATGACCCGGTCCACCACCCCGCGGTCGACCCGCCCGCACAGGTCCACCATCACCCGGGCGTCGCCGGTCGCGGCCAGCGCCTCCGCGAACGTCGGCACCCCGCCCGCCGTGAGCCCGCGCAGCTCCTCGGCGGACAGGGCGCTCAGCGGTCGCTCGACGTCCCAGAGCCGCTCGAGCGTCCCGTCGTGCAGCAGCACGGGGACGCCGTCTCGGGTGAGCCGTACGTCGATCTCGACCGCGTCCGCGCCCTGGTCGAGCGCGGAACGCAGCGAGTCGGTGGTGTTCTCGCGGAAGCGGTAGGGGTCGCCGCGATGGGCCACGGCGGTCACGGTCTGCATGGCCCCATTGTGGTCTGCCGTGGTCCGCGTCAGGAGGCCAGCCACGTGGTGGTGTACGTGTCGATCTCCGCCGCGATCCGCGCCTTGCCCGCCGCGTCCAGGAAGGACGCCTCCACGGCGTTCCTGGCCAGGTCGGCGAGGCCGCGCTCGTCCAGGCCGAGGAGCCGGGCCGCCACCGCGTACTCGGTGTTGAGGTCGGTGCCGAACATCGGCGGGTCGTCGGAGTTGATCGTGACCAGGACCCCGGCCTCGGTGAACTCCTTGATCGGGTGCTCGTCCAGGGTGTGCACCGCGCGGGTGGCGATGTTGGAGGTCGGGCAGACCTCCAGCGGAATGCGGTGCTCGGCGAGGTGGGCGAGCAGCTTCGGGTCCTGCGCGGAGCTGGTGCCGTGCCCGATCCGCTCGGCGCGCAGCTCGGTCAGCGCGTCCCACACCGTCTGCGGGCCGGTCGTCTCGCCGGCGTGCGGCACCGAGTGCAGTCCGGCCGCTATGGCCCGGTCGAAGTACGGCTTGAACTGCGGCCGGGGTACGCCGATCTCGGGCCCGCCGAGCCCGAACGACACCAGGCCCTCCGGCCGGATCCGGTCGTCGGTGGCCAGCCGGGCCGTCTCCTCGGCGGACTCCAGCCCGGCCTCGCCGGGAATGTCGAAGCACCAGCGCAGTACGGTCCCGAACTCGGCCTCGGCCGCCTTGCGGGCGTCCTCGATGGCCGCCATGAAGGCCAGCTCGTCGATGCCGCGCCGGGTGGAGGAGAACGGCGTGATGGTCAGCTCGGCGTAGCGCACCTGCTGCCGGGCCAGGTCACGGGCCACCTCGTAGGTCAGCAGCCGGACGTCCTCGGGGGTGCGGATCAGCTCCACCACCGACAGGTACACGTCGATGAAGTGGGCGAAGTCGGTGAAGGTGAAGTACTCGGCCAGCGCCTCGGGGTCGGTGGGGACCTTGGAGTCGGGGTGCCGGGCGGCCAGTTCCGAGACGATGCGGGGGGAGGCCGAGCCGACGTGGTGGACGTGCAGTTCGGCCTTGGGGAGGCCGGCGATGAAGGTCCGCAGATCGCGGTCGGCCGTGCCGGTGGCGGCTGCGGAGCTGTGGTCGGTCAAGGGGTCCTCCCCGGAAGCGGGCGCCCGTGGAACCAGGTCCCTGGACCGGGTCCGTGGAACCGGTCCGTGGGACCGGGTCCGTGGTGCGGGCGCGGTGATCGGCTGATCGGTTGCGCGGGATCATCGTAGGCCCCGGCTCGTGCGGCCCGGGGCTGCCCGTAGCATGAGGCACATCCAGCAGAGGGGGATACGTTCACGATGTCCGACGAGGTGCCGCAGTCCACGCCATCGGATCAGCAGCCTGCCGGCGCGGGGCCCGCGACACCCTGGGTGTCCCTGGGCAAGACGGCGGACGCGACACCGGCGACTCCGCAGGACACCGCTCCGGGGTACGGCCCCGGCCCCGGCTCCGTCCATGACCAGCAGACGCTGACGTCGCTGCCCACGGACGCCGTACCCGCCGCCTGGGCCCCGCCGTTCGCCGCCGCGTCCCCGGCGAACTCCTTCGCACCCGCGGCGGACCCGTTCGCCCCGCCAGCGGCCACCCCGGCCGCCCCCGTGAACCCGTACGCCCCTCCGGCCGCGCCGGTGAACCCCTTCGCGCCGCCCGCCGCACAGCACCCGGCGACCGAGCTGGTCCCCCCGCCGCCCATCGCACCCGACGGGCCCGGCCAGGTGCCGTACGGCTACCCGGGCACCCCGTCGGCGTACGGCTACCCCGGCGCCTACCCGGCCGCGAACGCCTACGGCTGGCCCGGCATGCAGCCGGCCCCGAGCAACGGCATGGGGACGGCCGCCCTGGTCTGCGGCATCCTGGCCACGGTCGGCTTCCTGATGTGGCCGGTGGCCCTGGTGCTGGGCATCCTCGCGATCATCTTCGGCGCCGTGGGCCGCGGGAAGGCCAAGCGCGGCGAGGCGACGAACCCGGGCATGGCCCTGGCGGGCCTGATCTGCGGCGGGGCGGGCATCGTGCTGGTGCTGGGCTTCTTCGCGTTCGTCATCGCGATCACGACGTAGCCCAACGGGACCGAACCGCGGAACTAGGCCAACCGCTCCCGCGCCTCCATCAGCGCGAACCCCAACAAGTTCGGCCCCCTCCACCGCTCGGGGTCGAACGCGGCCTCGTCACTCGCCGCGAGCCCGATCCCCCACACCCGGTCCACCGGGCTCGCCTCCACCAGGACACGGTCACCGGTACCGAGGAGGAACCCCCGGAGGGCACGGTCGGCCGCGAACTTGTGCACGCTGCCCTCGACCACGATCCGGAACCGCTCCCGCTCCCATATCGCCTCGTCGAAGCCCCGGACCAGCCGGCCCGCCTTCTTGGCTTCGGCGGGATGCCCCGCGGCCAGCACCCGCCGCTCCGCCTCCGCGTCCTCGAAGAGCCGTGCCTTCCCGGCCATCATCCAGTGCTCGGCCGTCGCGTACTCCACCCCGTCCACCACGAACGGCGACGGCCACCACTGGCTCAGGCAGCTCGAGCCGATGCTGCCGTCCTTCCTCGGCCGATGCCCCCAGAAGTGCAGGTACTTCACCTGGGCCCCGGCCCGGACCTCGCTGATCAGGGCTTCCACCCCGTCGATCTTCCCCATGCACGCGAGTCTGGCACGCACCACTGACACTCCGTCCGCCCTTTTCCGTCCCGACTCGACACCTGGTCGACAGATTCCGTCGCGTAACCAAAAGGCAACAACGGAATCACTTGTTGGAGTCCTCTTGCTCTGTCAGGATCGGCACTCAAATCGAGCTGGAGCTACGCCACCCACCCCCGGGACGGGGCACACGGCGGAGGAGAGCGACATGCACAACCCGGGTACCGCCACCCCGGAACGATTCCCCGCGCAGGACCGATTCGCCGAGGGTGCGCAGTTCATCGCGGGCCGCCCGGCGAAGGGCACCGCGGGCCGTACCCACGCCGTGGTCGACCCTGCCACCGGCGAGGAGGTGTACACCTACGAGCTGGCCGGCGCCGACGACGTCGACGCGGCCGTCGCCGCCGCGCGCGAGGCGTTCCCGGGCTGGTCCTCGGCCACCCCGGGCGAGCGCTCCGACGCCCTGCACCGCTTCGCCGCCGTGCTCGCCGACCGCGCGGAGGAGTTCGCCCGCGCCGAGTCCCTCCAGTGCGGCAAGCCGCTGAAGCTCACGCGCGAGTTCGACGTGCCGGGGACGATCGACAACACCGCCTTCTTCGCGGGCGCCGCCCGGCACCTGGCGGGGCAGGCGGCCGCCGAGTACTCCGGCGACCACACCTCGTACGTCCGCCGGGAGCCCATCGGCGTCGTCGGGTCCATCGCGCCCTGGAACTACCCCCTCCAGATGGCCGCCTGGAAGATCCTCCCGGCGATCGCCGCGGGCAACACCATCGTGCTGAAGCCCGCCGAACTGACCCCGCTGACCTCGCTGCTGTTCGCGCAGGCCGCCACGGACGCCGGGATCCCCGACGGCGTGATCAACATCGTCACCGGGACCGGGAGGGAGGCCGGCGAGCACCTGGTCGGCCACCCCGACGTCGCCATGACCTCCTTCACCGGGTCCACCGCCGTCGGCAGGCGCGTCGCCGAGATCGCCACCGCCACGGTGAAGCGGCTGCATCTGGAGCTGGGCGGCAAGGCGCCCTTCGTCGTCTTCGACGACGCCGACCTCGAGGCCGCCGTCCACGGGGCCGTCGCCGGCGCGCTCATCAACACCGGACAGGACTGCACGGCCGCCACGCGCGCGTACGTGCAACGCCCGCTGTACGAGGCGTTCGTGGAGCGGACCGCCGCGCTGATGGAGACGGTGCGGCTGGGCGATCCCTTCGCCCCCGGCACCGACCTCGGGCCGCTCATCTCACACGTCCAGCGGGACCGGGTCGCCGCCTTCGTGGACCGGGCGCGTGCCTACGCGCGCGTGGTGACCGGCGGCGAGGTGCCGAAGGGCGAGCTGGAGAACGGCGCCTACTACCGGCCGACGCTGATCGCCGACGCGGCCCAGGACAGCGAGATCGTCCAGTCCGAGATCTTCGGCCCGGTTCTGGTCGTCCTGCCGTTCGACACCGATGACGAGGGGATCCGGCTGGCCAACGACACCCCGTACGGCCTCGCCGCCTCCGCGTGGACCGGGAACGTCTACCGCGCGAACCGCGCCACCCGCGAGATCAAGGCGGGCTGCGTGTGGGTCAACGACCACATCCCGATCATCAGCGAGATGCCCCACGGCGGCTACAAGGCGTCCGGCTTCGGCAAGGACATGTCCGCCTACTCCTTCGAGGAGTACACGCAGGTCAAGCACGTAATGTTCGACAACACCGCGGTGGCCGCGAAGGACTGGCACCGCACCGTCTTCGGGGACCGTTAGCCGACCGGGCCCCGACCAGGCCCACCCCTCCCGAAAGGGCACCACGCGCATGGAGCAGTACGAGCCCGACCGCCTGACACCGGTCGACGTCGCCGCCGTACGGCGCGGTCCGCGAACCGGCCGGGCCGCGTTGACCCGCAGGTCGCTGCTGCGCGCCTCGGCCGGCGGCGCGCTCGCGGTCGGCGGACTCGGGGCGCTGAGCGCCTGCGGGATCCCCGCGGCGGCCAAGAACGGGGGCGGTGTGTCCGCCGACGACCACTCGGCCAAGGAGAAGATCGTCAACTTCTCCAACTGGCCCGAGTACATCGACGTGGACGACAAGGGCAAACGCCATCCCACGCTCGACACCTTCGGCAAGCGGACCGGCATCCAGGTCAAGTACACCGAGGACATCAACGACAACGACGAGTTCTTCGGCAAGATCCAGCCCGAGCTGGCCGCCGGCCACGACACCGGCCGCGACCTCCTCGTGCTCACCGACTGGCTGGCCGCCCGCATGATCCGGCTCGGGTACGTCCAGAAACTGGACCCGTCCAACCTGCCGCACGCCTTCGCCAACCTGTCGGACCAGTTCCGGGCGCCCGACTGGGACCCGGGGCGCGCCTACTCGTACCCCTGGCAGGGCATCTCGACCGTCATCGCCTACAACAAGAAGGCCCTGGACGGCATCGAGGTGAAGTCGGTCTCCGACCTCCTCGACAACCCCAAACTCAAGGGCCGCGTCGGCTTCCTGACCGAGATGCGCGACAGCATCGGCATGACCATGCTCGACATGGGCAAGGACCCGGCGAAGTTCACCGACGACGACTTCGACGCGGTGGTCGCCCGCCTGCAGAAGGCCGTCGACAAAGGCCAGATCCGCCGCTTCACCGGCAACGACTACACCTCGGACCTCACCAAGGGCGACTTCGCCGCGTGCATCGCCTGGGGCGGCGACATCGTCCAGCTCCAGTCGGACAACCCGGCCGTCGGCTACGTCATCCCGGACAGCGGCTACATGACGTCGACCGACAACCTGCTCATCCCCAACAGGGCGCGCCACAAGACCAACGCCGAGCGGCTCATCGACTACTACTACGAGCCCGAGCCCGCCGCCGAGCTGGCCGCCTACATCAACTACGTCAGCCCCGTCGCCGGAGTACAGCCCTACCTTGCGAAGATCGACGCGTCGGCGGCGAAGAACCCGCTGATCATTCCCGACAAGGCCATGCAGGCGAAGTCCCATGCCTTCCGCGCGCTGACGCAGAAGGAAGAGACGGCCTACCAGCAGAAGTTCTCGAAGCTCACAGGGGCGTGACGACGACGATGACGACACCAGACAACAGCGGCGACGTCCGCCTCTCCGGTATCTCCAAGACCTACGGCGCCTTCACCGCCGTACACCCGCTGGACCTGACCGTGCCGCAGGGCTCCTTCTTCGCCCTGCTCGGCGCATCCGGCTGCGGCAAGACCACCACCCTGCGCATGATCGCGGGCCTGGAGGAACCGACGGGCGGCACCGTGCACCTCGGCGACCAGGACGTCACCCACCTGCCGCCGTACAAGCGGCCGGTGAACACCGTCTTCCAGTCCTACGCCCTCTTCCCGCACCTCGACATCTTCGAGAACGTCGCCTTCGGCCTGCGCCGGCGTGGCATCAAGAGCGTGAAGAAGCAGGTCGAGGAGATGCTCGACCTGGTCCAGCTCGGCGAGCAGGCACGCAAGAAGCCGCACCAGCTGTCGGGTGGTCAGCAACAGCGTGTGGCCGTGGCCCGCGCCCTCATCAACCACCCCAAGGTGCTCCTCCTCGACGAGCCCCTCGGCGCCCTCGACCTCAAGCTGCGCCGCCAGATGCAGCTGGAGCTCAAGCGCATCCAGACCGAGGTCGGCATCACCTTCGTGCACGTCACGCACGACCAGGAGGAGGCCATGACGATGGCCGACACGGTCGCCGTGATGAACGCGGGCCGCGTCGAGCAGCTCGGCTCGCCCACCGATCTGTACGAGAACCCGAACACCACCTTCGTCGCGAACTTCCTCGGCACCTCCAACCTCATCGAGGCCGAGGTCGACACCAAGAACGGCGGCGACATCGTCCTCAAGGCCGGCGGCGGCAAGCTCGTCCTGCCGAAGGCGCGATGTTCGGCGCCCACGACGGCCGGCGGCAAGGTGCTGGTCGGCATCCGCCCCGAGAAGATCTCGCTCACGCACGCCGACGACGCAGGCGAGATACCCGAGGGCCGCAACCGCCTCACCGGCACGATCGCCGACGCGAGTTTCATCGGCGTCTCCACGCAGTACGTCATCGACAGCCCGGTCTGCGACGAACTCGCGGTGTACGTCCAGAACCTCGAGCGCGACGGCCGTCTGGTGCCCGGCGCCGACGTCGTCCTGCACTGGAGCCCGGCGCACACCTTCGGCCTGGACGCGTCGCAGGACATCGACGCGGGCACCGAGGAAGAGGCGGCCGCCTGATGTCGACGCTGACCGAAGCCGAGGCGCCCCCGCCCCTCGCGCCCACCGCACCGGAGAAGAAGCCCCCGCGGGGGCGCGGCCGTTGGACGCCGTACTGGCTGCTGCTGCCCGGCATGCTCTGGCTGATCGTCTTCTTCGCGCTGCCGATGATCTACCAGGCCTCCACGTCCGTGCAGACGGGCTCCCTGGAGGAGGGCTACAAGGTCACCTGGCACTTCGTGACCTACTGGAACGCGCTGAGCGAGTACTGGCCGCAGTTCCTGCGGTCCGTCTTCTACGCGGCCGCGGCCACGGTCCTGTGCCTGCTGCTCGGCTACCCGCTGGCGTACCTGATCGCCTTCCGCGCGGGCCGCTGGCGGAACCTGATCATGATCCTGGTGATCGCGCCGTTCTTCACCAGCTTCCTGATCCGCACCCTGGCCTGGAAGACGATCCTCGCGGACAACGGCCCCGTCGTGCACACCCTGAACTCGCTGCACATCCTGGACCTCACCAACTGGCTCGGCTGGACGGCCGGCCACCGCGTGCTGGCCACACCGCTGGCGGTGGTGTGCGGACTGACGTACAACTTCCTGCCGTTCATGATCCTGCCGCTGTACACCTCGCTGGAGCGGATCGACGGCCGGCTGCACGAGGCGGCCGGCGATCTGTACGCCAAGCCGTGGACCACCTTCCGCAAGGTGACCTTCCCGCTGTCGATGCCGGGCGTCGTCTCCGGCACGCTGCTGACCTTCATCCCGGCGGCCGGTGACTACGTCAACTCCGAACTGCTGGGCTCGACCGACACCCGCATGATCGGCAACGTGATCCAGACGCAGTTCCTGCGCATTCTGGACTATCCGACGGCCGCGGCCCTGTCCTTCATCCTCATGGCCGCCATCCTGGCCATGGTCACGATCTACATCCGCCGGGCCGGGACGGAGGATCTGGTCTAAATGCCCTTCGTCAACTGGTTCAAGCGCCGTCTCGTCGTCATCGCGGGACTGCTGACGCTCGCCTATCTGCTGCTGCCGAACGTCATCGTCACGGTGTTCTCCTTCAACAAGCCGAAGGGACGCTTCAATTACGAGTGGCAGCAGTTCTCGCTGGACGCCTGGAAACAGCCGTGCGGGGTCGCCGACATGTGCGGCTCGCTGTCGCTCAGCCTCCAGATCGCCATCTGGGCGACGGTCGGCGCGACGATCCTCGGCACGATGATCGCGTTCGCGCTGGTCCGTTACCGCTTCCGGGCGCGCGGCGCCGTCAACTCGCTGATCTTCCTGCCGATGGCGATGCCCGAGGTCGTCATGGCCGCCTCGCTGCTCACCCTGTTCCTCAACATGGGCGCCCAGCTGGGCTTCTACACGATCCTGATCGCCCACATCATGTTCTGTCTGAGCTTCGTCGTCACCGCGGTCAAGGCCCGTGTGATGTCGATGGACCCGCGCCTGGAGGAGGCCGCCCGGGACCTGTACGCCGGTCCCGTGCAGACCTTCCTGCGGGTCACCCTGCCCATCGCGGCACCCGGAATCGCCGCGGGCGCGCTGCTCTCCTTCGCGCTCTCCTTCGACGATTTCATCATCACCAATTTCAACGCCGGCTCGACCGTCACCTTCCCCATGTTCGTCTGGGGTTCGGCGCAGCGCGGAACTCCGGTCCAGATCAATGTGATCGGTACGGCCATGTTCCTCGTCGCCGTCCTCATCACGCTGTTCTCGATGCTCATCACCAATCGCCGTAACAACCAGAAGGCATAAGCCCCTGTAGGGAGTTGAAATCATGGCCCCGAGCGCCATGAGCCGTGGCAAAGACAACTGGATCGCTTCTCTCTCCGAGGCCCAGCCGGTCCCGTACTGGCTGGAAGACCCCGGCAAGCCCCACGCCGAGCCCGCCCTCACCGGCACCGACACCTGCGACCTGCTGGTCGTCGGCGGCGGCTACAGCGGACTGTGGGCCGCGCTGGGCGCCAAGGAGCGCGACCCGCGGCGCGATGTGGTGCTGCTGGAAGGCCGCGAGGTGGGCTGGGCCGCCTCCGGCCGCAACGGCGGCTTCTGCGCCGCCTCCCTCACCCACGGTCTGCCCAACGGCCTGACCCGCTGGCCCGACGAGATCGGGAAACTGGAGGAGCTGGGCCGGCGCAACCTCGACGAGATCGAGGCCGCCGTCGCCCGGCACGGCATCGACTGCGACTTCGAGCGCACCGGCGAGATCGACGTCGCCACCGAGACCTACCAGGCCTGGGAACTGAGGGACTGGCACCGGGAGCTGGCGGAGAAGGGCCTCGCGGACGGCATCGAGTTCCTGGACGCCGACGCCGTGCGCGAGCAGGTGCACTCGCCCACCTTCGAGGCCGGTCTGTGGGACCGCCGGGGCGTGGCCATGCTGCACCCCGCGAAGCTGGCCTGGGGCCTGAAGAAGGCCTGCCTGAAACTCGGGGTGCGGGTGTACGAGCACACCCCCGCCCTGACGTTGAAGCAGTACGGCGCCGGGATGGCCGTACGCACCCCGTACGGCGCGGTCCGTGCCCGCCAGGTCGCCCTCGGCACCAACATCTTCCCGAGCCTGCTGCGCCGCGTGCGCTCCTACACCGTGCCGGTCTACGACTACGCGCTGATGACCGAGCCGCTGGGGCCCGAGCAGATGGCGGAGATCGGCTGGAAGAACAGACAGGGCCTCGGGGATTCGGCGAACCAGTTCCACTACTTCCGGCTGTCCGCCGACAACCGGATCCTGTGGGGCGGCTACGACGCGATCCACCACTACGGCGGCCGGGTGCGCGCGGAGTACGACGACCGCCCCGAGACGTACGCCAAGCTCGCGGGCCACTTCTTCACCTGCTTCCCGCAGCTGGAGGGCGTCCGTTTCACCCATGCCTGGGGCGGCGCGATCGACACCTGCTCGCGCTTCTCGGCGTTCTTCGGTACGGCCCACCAGGGGAAGGTGGCGTACGCGGCGGGCTACACCGGCCTCGGCGTCGGCGCGACCCGGTTCGGCGCCGACGTGATGCTGGACCTGCTGGACGGGGAGCGCACCGAGCGGACCGAGCTGGAGATGGTCCGCAAGAAGCCGCTGCCGTTCCCGCCGGAGCCGTTCGCCTGGACCGGGATCGCCCTGACCAAGTGGTCCCTGGCCCGCGCGGACGCGCACGGCGGCCGCCGCAATCTGTGGCTGCGCACGATGGACCGGCTGGGGCTGGGCTTCGACAGCTGAGGCATATGCGGCCTTCGCGGGCCTTAACCCGGTCCTTATGGCCGCGTCAAGCCACGAGTTTCCGGAGCATGACCCCGCTGCCGCACTCCGGCGTACTGGAGTCACGGGCCTCGCCGGGAGGCACCGGCTTCCGCACCGGATCGGCAGGAGAAGACCATGAACCGCAGCACCCGTGTCGCTCACAAGGACGACGACTCCCGTACCAAGCGCCGTCTGGGCCTCGGCCTGGCGACGGCGGTGGCCTCCGTCGCCGCCGTCGCAGGCGTCATGCTGCCGGTGGCGGCGGCCTCGGCGGCGCCGATGCACCAGCCGGTCGCGGTGAGCGTGGCTCCCCGGCATGACCACCACCACGACTGGGACGACGGGGACCATCACGACCACGGGCACTACTACTGGGACTGGGACCACCACTGCTGGAACTGGGAGTACGAGTGGTAGGTCCCAGGCAGCCTGTGACCTAGGTCACTCCAAGGGGAACGCGGAACCCGCGTAATGCCCCCGGACAGCCTCCCTCTCTCCTGCTGACGCGACCGCGTCGACAGGAAGAGCAGGGAGGCCTTCTTGATGACTGGGGCGAAGACGGCCGTCGAATGGCTGGCATCCGTCGCACCGGACCCCGAGGCCTGCCGCTGGGAATGGGAGCGCAACCCGGGCGGGGTCGCGCTGCTGCCCGCCGGAAAGGCCTGGGACGTACTGATCCTGCCCGGTGAGCTGGGCTGTCCGACCCTGGACGTGCTCATCCGGGTGCTCGACCAGCCCGGCCCGGTACTCGTCGACTTCGGCGACAACCGTGTCGGGTTCTTCGTGCCGCCCGGCACCGCGGCCCGCTGGCTCGGCACCGGCATCCGTACCGCCGGGCCCGGCACCTGGATCGTCGTGCCGTACCCGGGCCGGGCGACCCACGGCGTGCGCTGGCTGGTGCCGCCGGACGGTTCGGGCACGCTGACCGACCCCGCGCTGCTGGAGCTGGCGATGCACGAGGCGGCGGCGGGGCTGGCCCGGGGCGGAGGAGGTTAGTGCCGCCGGGATGTCACCAAGGCCCTGGGCTGCCTGACGAGGAAGACGAACTGCGGCGCGTACGCGACTCGTGGGACCTGGCCGGGGCTGCTGCGGGGTCCGATGACGTGGTCGGTGATGTGGGACCGGTACGCGCGGTACCTCGGGTGGTCACCAGGGACAGGGTGGTCAGCAGCACGGTGCACAGACACCAGCTGGCCACCACGTCGAGCGGCCAGTGATAGCCGTGCCGGACCAGCCCGTACGACACCCCGAGGACCAGGGCCGTACAGCCGGCGACCAGGTTCCGGCGTGCGGCCGCCGACGGCAGCCAGGGGAGCAGCAGCAGGGTCGCGGAGCCGTAGGCGATGGCCGCCGTCGCCGTATGGCCGGAGGGGAAGTAGCCGACGGCCGGTGGCACCACGGGGGTCCCCGGCCGTGCGGTCCAGTCCTTGAGGGGTACGACGATCGCCGGGACCAGTGCCATCAGGACGGCCGCGGCGAGCGGCGGCAGCCACCAGCGCGCGATGCCGGCGTCATGTCCCCGCCAGAGGACGTAACCAATGGCGAAGAGGAGGACCGGGACGGCGATCTGGATGTTCCCGAAGTCGGAGAGGATCTCGGAGAACCGGTCCGGATGGACGAGGTCCCGGCTGAGGCGGGAGTCCAGCCGTAGCAGCGGGCCGTGATCCATGACCTGCCAGGTGAGCAGGGCGAAGAGCACGGCCGGGAAGGCGAGCAGCGGGACGCGGCGGACGACGGTCGACACAGCGCCAGCTTCGCAGGTTCCTTGGCGTGGTGGCGGGGCGAGTTCGGCCAGAAGGAGGTCGGCCGCCCCGGAACAGGGGGGGGTGGTTCCGAAGCGGCCGTCCGGATCGGAACGTCGCGCGCCCCGGGGGGTTTGGGGCGGCGACCGTCCGATCGGTGAGGAGATCCCGGAGCCGTCAGGCGCCGGTTGTGTGCGCGAGGGCACGACCAGGCCGTAGCTGGGGAGGCCCCGGCCTGAGATCGCCCACAGTCCCCTGTGGGCGGGGTGTATCTCTCATCTGCGTAGAACCTACGGCAGGCCGGAGCGCTTGGGCAGACGGAAACGCGTCCCGTCATCCACCTCGCACACCTTCTTCACACGGCCTGCCGCAGGTGACGGCAGACGGCCGGGCGGGCCGCTCAGATGCGCGCGAAGGCCTGCTCGATGATGTCGAGGCCCTCGTTCAGCAGGTCCTCGCCGATGACCAGCGGGGGCAGGAAGCGCAGCACGTTGCCGTAGGTGCCACAGGTCAGGACCAGCAGGCCCTCCTGGTGGCAGGCCTTGGCGAGCGCGGCGGTGGCCTCGGAGTTGGGCTCCTTGGTGGCCCGGTCCTTGACCAGCTCGATGGCGATCATGGCACCGCGCCCACGCACGTCACCGATGATGTCGAACTTCTCGGCCATGGCGGTGAGGCGACCCTTCATGATCTCCTCGATGCGCTTGGCCTTGCCGTTGAGGTCCAGCTCCTTCATGGTCTCGATGGCACCGAGCGCACCGGCGCAGGCGACCGGGTTACCACCGTAGGTACCGCCCAGGCCACCGGCGTGCGCGGCGTCCATGATCTCGGCGCGCCCGGTGACGGCGGCGAGCGGAAGCCCACCGGCGATGCCCTTGGCGGTCGTGATCAGGTCCGGGACGATCCCCTCGTCCTCACAGGCGAACCACTGGCCGGTCCGGCAGAAGCCGCTCTGGATCTCGTCGGCGACGAAGACGATGCCGTTGTCGTTGGCGAACTTCACGATCTCCGGCAGGAAGCCCTTGGCCGGCTCGATGAAGCCGCCCTCGCCGAGCACGGGCTCGATGATGATCGCGGCGATGTTGTCCGCGCCGACCTGCTTGGACATCTGGTCGATGGCCTGCTTGGCGGCCTCGGGACCGGCGTTCTCGGGACCGGTCGGCCAGCGGTAGCCGTATGCGACCGGCACGCGGTAGACCTCGGGCGCGAACGGCCCGAAGCCGTGCTTGTACGGCATGTTCTTGGCGGTGAGCGCCATCGTGAGGTTGGTCCGCCCGTGGTACCCGTGGTCGAACACGACGACGGCCTGGCGCTTGGTGTAGGCGCGGGCGATCTTGACGGCGTTCTCGACGGCCTCGGCGCCGGAGTTGAACAGCGCGGACTTCTTGGCGTGGTCACCGGGGGTCAGCTCGGCCAGAGCCTCCGCGACCTCCACGTACCCCTCGTACGGGGTGACCATGAAACAGGTGTGGGTGAAGTCGGCGAGCTGGGCGGAGGCACGCCGCACGACGGCCTCGGCGGACGCGCCGACGGAGGTCACGGCGATACCGGACCCGAAGTCGATGAGCCGGTTGCCGTCGACGTCCTCGATGATCCCGCCACCGGCGCGGGTCGTGAAGACCGGCAGCACGGAGCCCACGCCCTGCGCGACCGCGGCGGTACGGCGGGCCTGCAGCTCCTGCGACTTCGGGCCGGGGATGGCGGTGACGACGCGGCGCTCCTGCGGAAGTGCGGTCATGGGGGCTCCTGATGATCTTGCGTACGGTGCGGTCTGTCCGAGCTTCCCGGGCGGCCCCGGGCGGTGCGTTTTCGGCCGCTTACCTCTCTTTCTTCGCAGGCTAGGGCCGGGAACGGGGGGTGGGCATGCTCCATGTGGGCGTTGTCGCCGCCGCCGCTTGTCCGCGATGGACATAGCGACCCGGCGGGGCGGGATTCGGTCCTTGAGCCATGTCGGCCACGTAATCGCTGAACTCCCCTTGCCGGGGCGTTAGATTGCTCGCTGATGGTGGACGGAACGGCTGGTCAGGGGGCAAGGGCGATGGACAGCGACGGCACACGAGACGCCCACGGCACACACGCGCATCCGGTACCTCGCCCGGCATCGCCGGCGGAGGGGGCGGGGGTGCCGCCGATGCCGCCGATGCCGGCGATGCCCCCCGGCGTCCCTCCCAAGCCCGACGCGTCGGCGTTCCTGACCTGGCTGCGCACTCCCCGCCCCGAAGCCACCCCCGGTCTCTGGCGCTTCGGCTACCGGCCCCGGGCCCAGGAGTCCGCCGGCCGGGTCTCCGACCGGGCGCTGCTGACGGGAGCCGTCGGCGCCCTGCTCGCCGCCCTGCTCGTGTGGTCGCTGTGGAACAACAACCTGGTGCCGCACAAGAGGATCCTGCTGGAACTGGTTACGCCGTCCGACTGGTGGAGCAGCCTGGACCCGCCGCGGGCGGCACTCACCGCGGTCGCCGTCTACGACAGCCTCTTCGCCACCCTCGTCCTCTATTACTTCGCGCGCGTGGGCAACTGGAAAGAGGTGGTCCGGCGGTACGTGACCGACCGCCCCCAGCCGTCGCGCGCACTCCGTGCCGCCGTTCTCGGGGCGCTCATCGCCTGGCTGGTCGCCTGGCGCGGGCTGCTGTCGTACTACACGCTCGCCGCGGGCGTGACACCCCATGACTGGCTCTGGGTGCCTGGGGACCCGCACGCCACCATCCACCGGCTCAACATCCTGAAAACCGTGCTCACGCTGCTGGCCTTGTACCCCTTCGCCGTGGCGGGTAACTGGCTGGGTCTGCTCCGCGGCATGCAGCGGGCCCGGACGCCGGCCGAGAGCCGGGAGCCCGCGGCGCCCGCCACCGGCACGGACTGGCCCGAACTGCGTGACCACGGGCAGAACGCGCTGGCCGAGCGGCTGACCGACGAGGGGCGCACCGGCCGGATGAACGACGTGGACTACGCGCGGATCCGCCGCGCCTGGAGTTCCGTGGTGGCCGACCCGGGGCGGCTGAACGCGTTCTCCTCGGCCGTGTTCAGCGAAGGCGCCCGCGCCTGCCTGCACCCCTCCGGACAGCGTGACCTTCCCTTCCGTACGGCCACCCACGACCTGCTGACCTCACAGGTCCGCATCGGCCGGTACGCCGACGTCGAGCGCACACCGCCCGCGCACCGCGCCGCGGGCGTGGCCGTGGAGCCCGCGACGCTGGGCACGTCCCTGCTGGTGGTCGGCCCGTCCGGCTCGGGCAAAACCGATCGCCTGGTGCGGCCCGTCGCCGAGTCCCTCGCGCTTCAGGCCCTCGCCGGACAGGCGGCACTCGTCATGGTGTGCGCCGCCGGCACGCCCATGGGAGCCGACCAGGCGTACGACATCGTGATCAAGCCGGGGGACCGGACCTCAGAGTACGACCTCGATCTCTACGGCGGTACCGATGACCCCGACGAGGCGGCCGCGCTCCTCGCGGACGTCCTCGCCGGCGACTGGGCCGAGGTCGACCTGCGCCGTGCCGGGACGGTGCTGGCACAGCTGCTGGGGCCCTTCCAGGCCGTCCACGGCCGGTTCCCGTCGGTACCCGAACTCCGGGAACTGCTGGACGGGGAGCCGTCGGCGCTGAACCGGCTGAAGGAGATGCTCGACCCGCACGCGCACTCCCTGCTGCACCGGGAACTGGAAGCGCGAGTGCGCCAGGCGGGCGTCCCGGGGGACCCCGGGATAATGCTCGCCGACCGGCTCGGCTGTCTGGACCGTCCGGTGTTCACGGGCTTCTTCGACACCTCCGCCGACGCTCAGCCCTTCACTCTGCGCTCCCTCGACCACCCGTTGCGGGTCCGGATCGACCTGCCGGAGCGGGCTCATCCGGAGGCCGCTCAACTGCTGGCCCGGCTGCTGCTCGCCCAGTTCGCGGCGAGCATGGCCACGCGCCCCGACCGGTCCCTGTTCGCCTGCCTCGTGCTGGACGACGCGACACACGCGATCACCGCCGGCTCCGTGCGGGCCCTGCGCAGGCTGCGGGAGAGCCACGCCGGTGTGGTCCTCAGTCTGCGGGCCCTCGGCGATGTTCCGGAGCACCTGAGGCAGCCGCTGATCGCGGCCGTCGGCTGCCACGCCGCCTTCCCGGGCATCACCACCTGGGAGGGCGCCCTGTTCGCCCAGGCGTGGGGAACGGAGTGGGTGGAGACGACGGAGGTCGCCAAACACACGGTGTTCGCGGACCAGCCGCTGACCCGGCTCATCCACGCGGTGCGCAAACTCGGCACGGGCAAGCCGGTCACCACGGACGCCGTCACCGTCCGGCAGGTCGAGCGGGAGAGGTGGTCTGCTTCCGAGTTGGCTCATGGGGTGCCCGCCGGGCATGCCGTGTTGTCGTTGACCAGTGTGCGGGGGGAGCATGCGCCGCCTTTGCTCGTGGATCTGCGGGGGTGAGGAGGGGGCGGGGGATCGTACGGTGAGGCAGAATCGGGGTAGGTCGTTCGTACGTTGCGGCCAAGAGATCACCCACGTTCACAGCAGCACCGTGATCGGCGGATTCCCCTCACCGTGAAGGTCCCATGCCCCCCACCCTCGCCTCGCTCGTCCACCACTCCGCGCTCAAACTGACCGTGCGCGCGGGCGAGGACCGCCTCGACGTGCCCGTCCGCTGGGCGCACGTCAGTGAGCTGGCCGACCCCGTGCCGTACATGGAGGGCGGCGAGCTGCTGCTGATCACCGCGCTCAAGCTGGACGCGGAGGACCCGCAGGCCATGCGGCGGTATGTGAAGCGGCTGGTCGGAGCCGGGGTCGTCGGGCTCGGGTTCGCCGTCGGGGTGAACTACGAGGAGATTCCCGAGGCGCTCGTCGGTGCCGCCCGGGAGGAGGGGCTGCCGTTGCTGGAGGTGCCGCGCCGCACCCCCTTCCTCGCCATCAGCAAGGCCGTCTCCGCCGCCATAGCCGCCGATCAGTACCGGTCCGTCACGGCAGGGTTCGCCGCCCAGCGTGAGTTGACCAAGCAGGCCCTCAACGCCGGGCCCGAGGGGCTTCTCGGCGCGCTCGCCGCGCAGGTCGACGGGTGGGCGGCCCTGTACGACGCCTCGGGCGCGGTCGTCGCGGCCGCGCCGGAGTGGGCGGGGCGCAGGGCCGCGCGGCTCACCGCCGAGGTCGAACGGCTGCGGGAGCGGCCCGCGCCGGCCTCGGCCGTCGTCGGCGGGCCCGATCACGAAGACCGGGTCGAGCTGCACTCCCTCGGGACGGGGAGGCGGCCCCGGGCGGCGCTCGCCGTGGGTACCGCCGCCGCCCTCGGCACCGCCGAGCGCTACGCCGTGCACTCCGCCATCGCCCTGCTCACCCTGACCACCGAACGCTCCCGCTCCCTGCACGCGGCCGAACAGCGCCTCGGTACGGCGGTGCTGCGCATGCTGCTCGCCGGCGAGCCCGACCACGCCCGGGCCGTCGCCGGGGACCTGTACGGCGGGCTGCTCGACGCGCCGTTCCGGATGATCGTCGCCGAGTCCGGGTCCGGTTCGGCGGCGCGGGCGCACACCCCCGCACGTTCGGCGGGTGCCTCCGTCGACCCCGTCGGTGATCCCCTCGGCGCGCTCACCGAGAGCGTGGAGTCCGCCGCCGCCCGCTCCGGCGAGGCCGTGCTGGTCGTGCCCGAGGGGGAGCGGCTGGTGGTGCTCGCCGCCGACGGGGGAGCGGCGGTGGCCGCCTGCGCCCAGTACGCGGCGGCACTGGAGGCGGCGCGCGCGGTGCCCGAGCAGGCCGCCGGGGCCGACGAGGAGGAACTCGTCGTCGGACTGTCCGCACCGGCCGGCCCGATCGCCGCGGCCGCCGCCTACAAGCAGGCCGAGCAGGCACTGTCGGTGGCGCGGCGGCGGGGGCGGGTGCTGGTGGAGCACGAGCAGCTGGCCGCCGGTTCGGTGCTCCCGCTGCTGGCCGACGACGCGGTGAAGGCGTTCGCGGACGGGCTGCTGCGCGCGTTGCACGAGCACGACGCGACCGGGCGGGGGGATCTGGTCGCCTCGCTGCGGGCATGGCTGTCCCGGCACGGGCAGTGGGACGCGGCCGCGGCGGACCTGGGGGTGCACCGGCACACCTTGCGGTACCGGATGCGCAGAGTCGAGGAGATCCTCGGGCGGTCGCTGGACGATCCCGACGTACGGATGGAGCTGTGGCTCGCCCTCAAGGCGACCTCGGCGGAGTGACCGCTAGGCGCCCCGCGCCGTCTCCCGCAGCGCCTCCGCCAACCGGCTGAGCACCGGCTGCCCCCACGCCCCCTCCCGTACCGCCACCTGGATCGTGCGGACCGGTTCCGGGTTGCGCAGGCGGCGGATCGTCACGCCGGGGTGGCGGTGGCCGAGGCCCAGCAGGGGGACCAGGGCGACGCCCAGGCCCGCCGCGACGAAGCCCTGGGCGGCGCCGTAGTCCTCGCCGTCCACCGCGAACTCCGGCCGGAAACCGGCCACTTCACACGCGTCCAGCACGGTGTCCAGGCAGGGCCCCGGCCGCTCGCCGCCGACCCACGGCTCCCCGGCCAGGTCGGCCAGGTCGAGGACCCGCCTGGCCGCCAGCGGGTGCCCCTTCGGCAGCACCGCGCGGTACGGGTCGTCGAGCAGATGCACCAGCCGCAGCCCGGGATGTTCCGCCGTACGCGGCCGTACCACCACCGCCAGGTCGGCGCGGCCGTCGAGCACCTCCGGCAGCGGGTCGGCGGGGTCGGTCATGCCGAGGTCGAGCCGTACGCCCGGATGGTCCGCGCGGAACGCGGCCACCGCCGGAGCCACCAAGTCCGCGGCAGCGGTGGCGAAGTAACGGACCGTCAGGTGTCCCGCCCGCCCCGCCAGCAGGTCGGCCAGCGCGGCACCGGCCTCCGCCAGCTGCCGTTCGATCGCGGCCGTGTGCTCGGCGAGCAGCAGCGCGGCCGCGGTGGGCCGTACGCCCCGCCCGGCCCGCTCCAGCAGTGCCGTGCCCGTCTGCCGCTCCAGCGCGGCCACCTGCTGGCTCACGGCCGACGGGGTGTAGCCGAGCGCGGTGGCGGCGGCGCTGACCGAACCGCTGGTCACCACCGAGCGGAGCACCTGCAGGCGTCGTACGTCCAGTCCTTCCAGCAACATGTAGTTCAGCTTAATAGTTCCGAAGAAAGTTTCACTTGTCCTCACATCTCTCGGACCGCACTGTTGCGGACAGCCGACGAGAGGGGGATTCCCGTGGTGCGTGTGACCGTGCTCGCCCTGCTGTGGGGCTCGGGCTATCTGTGGACCGGACTCGCCCTGCGCCACGGTCTGTCCCCGCTGCACATCACCGTGCTGCGCGCCGCGCTCGGGGCCGCCGTCCTGCTCGTGCTCGCCCGGGCCGCCCGGCAGCGGCTGCCGCGCGGGGCCGGGCTCTGGCGCCGGCTCGTCGTGGCCGCGCTGCTGTGCAACACGCTGCCGTTCTTCCTGGCCGCGCAAGGTGTACGGACCGTCTCCACCGGCCTCGCCGGAGTGCTGAACGCGACGACCCCGCTGTGGTCGCTGCTGCTCGGCCTCGCGCTCGGCACCGAACGGGACCGGAACCCGCTGCGGTTCGCGGGGCTGCTGCTCGGCTTCGCCGGTGTGCTGCTGATCTTCTCGCCGTGGAGCGCGGGGGACTCCACGGCGGGCGGCGGCGCGGCGTTCGGCCGGGGCGTGCTCGCGCTGCTCGGTGCCGCCGTCTCCTACGCGGTGGCCTTCGCCTACATGGGCCGCGTCCTCACCGACACCGGCACCGGACCGCTCGCTGTGTCCGCGGCCCAGCTGACCGCGGCGACGGGGCTCGCGGTGCTGGCACTCCCGGCCGGCGGCACCGCGTCGTCCGGGACCGGGTGGACCGATCCGGTCGCACTGGTCGCCGTCGCCGTGCTCGGGGTCTTCTGCACCGGGTTCACCTTCCACCTCAACTACCGCCTGATCGCCCTGGAGGGGCCCACCGCGGCAGCCACCGTCGGCTACCTGCTGCCCGTCGTCTCCACCGCCCTCGGCGCGCTCGTCCTGCACGAGCCGCTCGGCGCGCGGACCGTCGCGGGGATGGCCGTGGTCCTGACCGGCGTCCATCTGACCCGCCGCCGCCCCGCATCGGCGACGGCGCCCACAGCTGCCGCCGTCGCCGACAGCCCGGGCACAACCGCCGCACCGACGCGCCCGGCTCCGGCTGCTGACAGCCCGGGTGCAGCCGACGCACCCACCCGCCCCGCTCCGGCTGCTGAGTGCCCGGGTGTAGCCAGCGCATCCACCCGTCCGGCTCTGGTCGCTGACTGCCCGGGTCTAGCCGGCGCACTCACCCGTCCGGCTCCGGCTGCTGACTGCCCGGGTCTAGCCGGCGCGCCCACCCGCCCCGCTCTGGCCGCCGACTGCCCGGGCACAGCCGCCGTACCCACCCACCCTGCTCCACCGCCCCCTCCCCCCACTCCCGCCCCCGGCAGGTACCGCACCCGATGAATCCGGCCCCCGCCTCTGCCTGGCGGCTGCGTGACTTCCGCACGCTCTTCGCCGCCAGTGCGCTCAGCCATCTCGGTACCAACATCGGCTACGTCGCCGTACCCCTGCTCGCCGTCACCACGCTCCACGCGGGCCCCGGTCAGGCGGGGGCGCTCGCGGCGCTGTCCACGGCCGCGTTTCTGCTGATCGGGCTGCCCGCGGGGGCCTGGGTGGACCGGTTGCCGGGGCGGTGGGTGCTGGTGGCGGCCGATGCCGCGCGGGCGCTGCTGCTCGGGTCGGTGCCCGTCGCCTGGTGGCTGGGGGCGCTGTCGCTGCCGCAGCTGTACGCGGTCGTGCTGGTCAACGGCTGCGCCACCGTGTTCTTCGACGTCGGCTCGCAGAGCGTCCTGCCCGAACTGGTCGGCCGTGAGCGGCTGGTGCCGGCGAACGGCGCGATCGGCACGCTGATGGGCGGCGCCAACATCGCCGGCCGCGGCGCCGGTGGCCTCCTGGTCCAGACCCTGACCGCCCCCCTCGCCCTGATCACGGCGGTGGTCGCCTACCTGGCCTCCGCCGCAGGCCTCACCCGGATCCGCAGAGGTACAGCCCACGTCGCCGTAGCCCCCACAGGGGGAACGCGGCTGCGCGCCGACATCGCCGAAGGCCTCCGGCACGTCCTCGGCAGTCCCGAACTGCGCGCCCTGGCCCTCACCGCGACGCTCACCAACCTCGGTGCGCAGATGGTCAACGCCCTGCTGCCGGTGCTGTTCACCCGGGAGCTGGGGCTGCCCGCGGGGGCGCTCGGGCTGTACTGGGCGGCCGGTGGGCTCGGGCTGCTGATCGGGGCCGTCGTCGCCGGGCGGCTCGCCCGGTGGCTGGGGCACGGGCGGGTGCTGGGGCTGGCCGGGCCGTGGTGCGCGCCGGCCGCACTGGCCGTCGCGCTGACCGGGCGCGGACCCTGGCTGTGGGTGGCCGGCGCCGGATGGCTGGCCGTGATGACCAAGACCGGTATCGACAACGTGCTCGGCGTCAGCCTGCGCCAGCGCCTGACCTCGGACGCGTTGCTCGGCCGTATGAACGCCACCTTCCGCTTCCTGCTCACCGGCGCGCTCGCCGTCGGCTCCGCGCTGGGCGGTCTCGTCGGCCAGTTCGCGGGGGTGCGTACGGCGGTGTGGGCGGGCGCGCTGTGCCTGGCGGGCGCCTTCCTGCCCGTCTTCTGCTCACCGGTGCGGAGGACGCGGACCCTTCCCCCGGCCGCCACGACACCGCCGGCCGGCCGAGCCGTACAAGAACACCGCGGCTGACCCCGCCATTACGGAGTACCCCCCACCCCGACTGCTACGACTCGGACAAACGACCCCCGGCCGCCCCCGCCCTACCGTGGACCACGAAAGCCAAGCACACCTCCGACACGGAAGGGCCGGGACTCGACCTTATGACTTCCACCCACGCCTTCTGGCTCGCCGGCCGCCAGGTCACCGGCGAGGACACCTTCGACGTCACCTCCCCGTGGGACGGCCGGCTCGTCGGCAGGGTCGGCGTGCCGACCGACGCCCAGGTCGAGGAGGCCGTGGCCGCCGCGTACGCCGTGCGGGACGAGTTCGCCGCCACCCCGGCGCACGTGCGCGCCGCCGCCCTCGACCACGTCAGCAAGCGGCTGGCCGAGCGCACCGAGGGGATCGCCCAGCTGATCTCCGCCGAGAACGGCAAGCCCATCAAGTGGGCCCGGGGCGAGGTCGGCCGTGCCGTGTCCGTGTTCCGGTTCGCCGCCGAGGAGGCCCGCCGGTTCAACGGCGGTGAGGCCCAGCGGCTCGACACCGACGCCGGCGGCCAGGGGCGTCTCGCGCTCACCCGCCGCTTCCCGAAGGGCGTCGTGCTCGGCATCGCGCCGTTCAACTTCCCGCTGAACCTGTGCGCCCACAAGGTCGCCCCCGCGATCGCCGTCGGCGCGCCGATCATCCTCAAGCCGGCGCCGGCCACCCCGCTCTCCGGCCTGATCCTCGGTGAGCTGCTGGCCGAGACCGACCTGCCGGCCGGTTCCTGGAGCGTCCTGCCGGTCGCGAACGACCGTATGCCCGCCCTCGTCCAGGACGAGCGGCTGCCGGTCATCTCCTTCACCGGTTCCGACAAGGTCGGCTACGCGATCATGGACTCGGTGCCGCGCAAGCACTGCACGCTGGAGCTGGGCGGCAACGGCGCGGCCGTCGTCCTCGGCGACTTCGCGAGCGACGAGGACCTGGACTGGGCCGCGACCCGCATCGCGACCTTCTCCAACTACCAGGGCGGCCAGTCCTGCATCTCGGTGCAGCGCGTGATCGCCGACGCGTCCGTCTACGACCGGCTGCTGCCGCGCATCGTCGCCGCCGTCGAGGCCCAGGTCACCGGTGACCCGTCCGACGCCAAGACGGACGTCGGCCCGCTGGTCAGCGAGGACGCGGCCAAGCGCGTGGAGTCCTGGGTGAAGGAGGCCGTCGAGGCCGGCGCCACGCTGCTCACCGGCGGCGACCGCGACGGCGCCTCCTACGCGCCGACCGTCCTCACCGACGTACCGGCGAACGTGACGATCGCCTGCGAGGAGGTCTTCGGACCGGTCCTCACCGTGCAGAAGGTGGACGGCGAGGCGGAGGCCTTCGCCGCCGTCAACTCGTCCAAGTACGGCCTCCAGGCAGGCGTGTTCACGCACGACCTGCAGGTCGCCTTCCGCGCCCACCGCGCCCTCGAGGTCGGCGGCGTGGTCATCGGCGACGTCCCGTCCTACCGCGCCGACCAGATGCCGTACGGCGGCGCCAAGCAGTCCGGTGTGGGCCGCGAAGGCGTGCGGTTCGCCATGGAGGACTACACCTACGAGCGCGTCCTGGTCCTGACCGGTCTCGCGCTCTGACCTGCCACGGACAGGTCGGAAACAGAACGGCCGCAGCCCACTGTGCGGGGGCTGCGGCCGTTCTCCGTTCCCGGCGCGAGCCGACGACGGTCAGCTGAATATGTCGAGCAGGGAAGAGACGATCGTGGCCAGTGCGCCGGGGGCGCCCGCTCCGAAGGCGAACACCATGGCCTGGCCGATCGCCACGTCGGTGGGGTCGAGGCCGTGGGACCAGGTCAGCTGGGCGTCGATGCCGGGGATGCCACGGAGGGAGAGGTACGCGCTCAGGGTGCCGTGCGCTTCGGCGATGGGCGCGCCGTTGCGCAGGAGCCGGGCCCGGCACAGGCCGGTGGGCCGCAGCTCGTAGGTGCGCTCGCCCACCACGGCCGTGCGGGTGTGCGATCTGCGGCGCAGGGCCCAGCGCTTGCCGTTCCCCCGGCGCGTGGGGATCACCTGCCCGTCGACCTTGATCTGGCCGTGGTCACGGCCGGGCACGACCGTGACGGGCGGCATGCCCGGGCCCTGTACGAGCGCGATGACGGCGGGCCCGCGGTTGAAGCTGATCCGTATCGGCCCGAACGGGCTGTCGGCCGTACGGTGCTGGGACAGCCGGACGGTACGGCGCCTGCTGAAGAGGGACATGGTCGGATCGGCTCCGGAGAGGGGGAGTTGGGGACGGGGACGGATGCCTCAGCCGCGGGACCGGCCGGGATGCCCGGTGCGCAGCAGGGCCTCGAACCCGGCGTGCAGCTCACGGGCCTTGTCGGGCGGGGCGGCGTAGGCGACGACGGATCCGTCGGCGTGCTGGAGCGTCACCACGGGGTTGGTGCCGGGAGCCGCCTGGCTCAGCCACACGCCGCCGAGGGCGGTGGACGGTACCCACCCCGGCTCGGTCTCCGGGCCGGCAGTGCCCGGGCGGCGCAGCACCTTCCGCTGGTAGCCCGGGATCAGCAGACCGGGGAGCGTCACCACGGCGAGGAGGAAGAGCAGGATGCCGCCCACCACTCCGGCCATCCACCGCAGGAGTGCGAGGAGTGCCGCGTAGCAGACCGAGACGAGGAACACCCAGAGGCAGACCGTGAGGACGACCTGCGGCGCACCGGCCTTGTTCAGCAGGCCGTAGAGGGCTACCGAAGCGAGCAGGACGAGCACGGTGACGCATCCGGCCTCGTCGCCGATGAGCGCGTCGGCGATGCGGCCCGCGGTCCGGTCGCGTACGGCGACGAAACCGCGGTCGTGGAAGCGGACGCGTATACGGCCGCCGGGCGCGGCTGTGACGCCGGTGATCTCGCTCATGCCGCTCACCTTAGACGTGGTCGGTCCGGGTTCCGGCGTCGCTGCTCACTCGGTGAACGCGCAGGCCAGGGAGGGTCATTCGGCGGTGCGGCGCGGGTAAAGGATTTGGCATCGGCCGGTCAAGAATCTTGTTCTGTGCATGACTCGCGTAAGGGTCTGCGTGTCGACTGAGGCGACCGATTACGTCCGACACCGGACCAACTCAGGGGAACACATGCACATAGCCCGTACCGGGCGCGGCCTCGCGGCCTCCGCCGCCACCGCCGCACTCGTCGCCGCAGGACTGGCGACCACCCTCTCCTCGGCCGGCGCCACCACCGCCGCGCCCGCCGGCGTACCGCACACCTTCGCGCAGCCGGCCGTCTCGGGGCACACGCTCGTGCGTGACGTGGCCAGCCCCCTCCCCATCGCCCAGTGCCAGGCCAAGTGGCACATCAACTGCTACAGCCCGCTCCAGTACAGAACCGCGTACAACCTCAACGCGCTGTACAAGAAGGGCATCACGGGCAAGGGGCGCACGATCGTCATCGTGGACTCGTTCGGCTCGCCGACCGTCCAGCACGATCTCGACGTCTACAGCAAGCAGTTCGGGCTGCCCAGCACCAAGGTCAAGGTCGTCAAGTGGGGCAAGGTCCCCGTCTTCGACCCCAAGAACTCGGACATGACCGGCTGGGCCGGCGAGACCACGCTCGACGTCGAGATGGCCCACGCCGTCGCGCCGGACGCCAAGATCGTCCTGGTGGAGACGGCCGTCGCCGAGACCGAGGGCACCACCGGTCTGCCGGAGATGATGTCCGCCGAGAAGTCCCTCATCGACCACGGTGTCGGCGACGTCATCAGCCAGAGCTTCGGCGCCACCGAGAACACCTTCCCCGGTTTCTCCAAGGGCGACTTCTCCAGCATCAAGAAGCTGCGGTACGCCTTCGAGGCCGCGCAGCGCAAGCACGTGACCGTCCTCGCCTCCTCCGGCGACGGCGGCGCCACGGACCTCCAGGCCGACGGCAAGTCGTACTACAAGCAGCCCGTCAACTCCTGGCCCTCGTCCGACCCGCTGGTCACCTCCATCGGCGGCACCCAGCTGCACCTGAACGACAAGGGTCAGCGCGTCAAGCCGGACAGCGTCTACAACGACTACGGCGCGGGCGGCGGCGGCCAGTCCCACGTCTTCACCCGACCGGCCTACCAGAACGGTGTGAAGAACGTCGTCGGCACCCGCCGCGGCACCCCGGACATCTCGATGGCCGCCGCGGTCAACGGCGGCGCCTGGGTCTACTCCAGCTACGACCCGACCGCCACCGGCTGGGACGTCGCCGGCGGCACCAGCGAGGCCAGCCCCCTCTTCTCGGGCATCGTCGCCCTCGCCGACCAGGCGGCCGGCCACCGCGTGGGCAACATCAACCAGGCCCTCTACACCCTCGAAGGCCGCAAGGGCTCCGGCATCGTCGACGTCAACGACGGTACGGACAACAGCTACGAGGGCGTCAAGGGCTACAAGGCCGTCAACGGCTACGACATGGCCACCGGCGTGGGCACCCTCAACGCCCTGACCTTCGTCCCGGCTCTCGCGAAGGCCAGCCGCGGCTGACACGCAGGCGCTCTCGCAGGTGAAGGGGTCCGGCACCGCTGCCTTCCGGTGCCGGGCCCCTTCCCGTCGTCGGTCTCCTCCGGACCCTCAACCGGAGAAGCCGACGTGCGCGAGCCGCAGCGGGCCGCGCAGTCCGATGCGGACGTCCTGCACGCCCTCGGCGACGATGCCGGCGCCCAGGGTGGTGTAGGCGTAGGGGCCGTCGGTGGGGGTCTCGAGGCGCAGGGTGGCGAGCACCGGGCCGCCGTCCAGGGAGAGTTCGAGGACGCCCTCGCCCGCCACCTGCGCGGTCAGCTCGGTCACGCCCGGGCCGAAGTCGCAGGCACGGTAGACGAGTTCGGCCGTACCTCCCTCGGCGGGAGTCACCGCGTCGCCCGCCGTCCTGGTCCGGTCCACGATCTCGATGCCCGACTGCTCGTCGAAGTCCGCGCCCGCGAGACCGCGTCGGACCACCGGGCGCGGGGCCGGTGCGGTGCCGTCGAGGTGGAGCGTCGTACGCAGCCGGACGTCCTCGCTGGACGCGCCGACGAGGAGGTCGTACGGTCCCGTCTCCAGGCGGGGGCCGCCCAGTGCCACGTCCCAGAACTCCAGTGCGCGGAGCGGGACTTCGAAGGTCACCTCGGCCGTCTCGCCGGGGGTCAGGCCGATGCGGCGGTGGGCCAGCAGTTCCCGGCGCGGGCGGGCCACCGACGGGTCCACCGCCCGGCCGTAGAGCTGGACCACCTCGTCCGCCGCCCGGTCCCCGGTGTTCGTCACCGTGCACGACACGCGCAGTGAGCCGTCGGTGACAGCGGCCACCAGGTCGCCGTAGCCGAACGACGCGTACGACAGGCCGTGGCCGAAGGGGAACAACGGGGTGCCCTCGAAGTAGAGGTAGGTCTGGCGGCCGCCGATCACGTCGTAGTCGAACAGGTCGGGCAGGTCGGCGTCGGAGGCGTACCAGGTCTGCGGGAGCCGGCCCGCGGGAGAGACGTCGCCAGCCAGGACGCGGGCCAGGGCCGTGCCCGCCGCCTGGCCGCCGTGCGCCGTCCACAGCACGGCCGGCACCCGTGCCACGTTCACCGCGTACGGATAGGCCGAGGTCAGCACCAGCACCGTGCGCGGGTTGGCGGCGCGGGCCGCGCGCAGCAACCGCAGCTGGTGGGGCGGCAGTTCGAGGGTCGTACGGTCCTCGGTCTCGCGCCCGTTGATGTGCGGGTCGTTGCCCGCGACCACGAGGACGACCTCCGCCGCCTCCGCGACCCGGGCCACGGCCTCCTCGCCCCGCTCGACCGTGATCACCTCGAGGACGTCCCCGGAACCCTCGGCCTCGGCAACCTTCACGCCGTCGGCGGCGACACGGACATGGCGACCCGTGCCCAGATGCTTCAGGAGGTGACCGTTGCGGTGAGGTTCGAGGCGGAAGGTCTCCTGGACCACCCAGCCCCCCGGCTGGTCGGCGGAGGCGCGCACGTACCCGTCGTCGGCGACCGACAGGTACCGGCCGTCCGGCGCGCGCAGGGTCAGGCAGCCCTCGCCCCAGTCCACCAGCGCGAACTCGGTGCCGGCCGGGTCCGTGGTGAGCGGGGGGAGGTCGGTGCGGCCGGACAGCAGGGCCGGGTCGAGGGCGCCCTCGGTGCCGCGCACCTCGTCCGGCGCGTCCGTCGACGGCACGTGCAGGAACGCCCCGTCGGTGGTGCGCAGCCGGACCCGGTCCACGCCCTCCGCGAACTCCACGCGCTCGGCGCCGAACCGCTCGTACAGGCCCTCCAGGGGAGTGGAGCGGTGCAGGAGGGTGCCGCTGTACCAGTCGAGCTTGCACTCGTCGGCGAGCAGGCCGACCACCGCGATCCGGGTGTCGGGCGCGAGCGGCAGCAGGTCCTCGTCGTTCTTCAGCAGGACGACCGCCTGCTCGGCGGCCTCGCGCGCGAGCGCCCGGTGCGCCGGGGTGTCGAACTCGCCGGTGCCGCTGTGCGGGTCGTAGTGCGGGTCGAACTCGCCGAGCCGGAACCGGACGGAGAGCTGGCGGCGTACGGCGGTGTCGATGTCCGCCTCGGTCAACAGGCCCTGTTCGTAAGCCCTCTTCACCCGCTCGGCGATCTGCGAGCCGTCCGTGCCGTGGTCGGTGAAGCTGTCCACGCCGGCCAGCAGGGCGGCCGCGGTGGCCTCCTCGTGGGTGTCGAAGTAGTGCTCGGCGTCGACGAGGTTGGAGGGCGCGCCCGCGTCCGAGCAGACCAGCAGCTCCTCGTCGGTCCAGGTGCGCAGGGGGTCGCGCAGATACGGCGAGACGTGGTTGGGGCGGCCGTTGACCAGGTTGTACGCGGGCATCACCCCGGCCACGGCGCCCGCCTCGACCGTCTCCCTGAAGGCGCGCAGATCGTACTCGTGCAGCACGCGCGGACGGACGGAGGCGGACGAAGTGGCCCGGTCCGTCTCGTTGTTGTGGGCGAGCCAGTGCTTCAGGACGGGCGCGGTACGCCAGTACAGCGGGTGGTCGCCGCGCAGGCCGTGGGTGTACGCAGTGGCGATCGCCGAGGTCAGCGTCGGGTCCTCCGCGTAGCCCTCCTCGTTACGGCCCCACAGCGGATGGCGCAGCAGATTGACCGTCGGGGCCCAGACGTTGAGGCCGACCCGGTCGTCCCGGGCCCGCATCGCGCGGACCTCCTTCGACACCGCCTCGCCGACCCGCCGGACCAGCTCCGGGTTCCAGGTCGCGCCGAGCCCGACGGCCTGCGGGAACACCGTCGCCGGGCCCATCCAGGCCACCCCGTGCAGCGCCTCCTGGCCGGTGCGGAAGGCGGCGATGCCCAGGCGCTCGACGGCCGGCGCGAACTGGTGCAGGAAGGAGATCTTCTCGGCCAGGGTGAGCCGCGCCAGCAGGTCGTCGATGCGCTTCGCGATCGGCAGATGCGGATCGCGGAACGGCAGGGCGGACGGCGAGTCAACGGTCACGAGCGGTTCCCCTTGCGGATGGAGCGACGAGACGCTTTCGAAGCGCTTCGATGCTCAGTGGAGGGAGGGCGAGGTGTCAAGGTGTCGTGCGTGAAGAAGACGCGTATCCGACGTGCACGGCAAGGGGCATAGGCCTTCGTGCGGCTTTCCGGCGCACAGCGGAAATCTTGGAAGCGACCCTTGTGCGCCCTCAGGTGTTCACTTAACCTCGCAGCAACATCGAAGCGCTTCGACTGGCCGCATTTCGTCGAAGCACGTTCCAGCTCAGCCAGATCCACTCGAGACACCGCAGCCGACGGCCACCGCCGGGTGTCCTGGTGCGCCATGAAGGGTTGACGCAATGACGCCGAACGCCGCCTCTTCCGCCCCCAGTCGGAGAAGCTTCCTCGCCTCCACGGCTGTCGCCGCCGCAGCGGTGGCGGGCGGCATGCCGTTGCTCACCGCCTGCGGCAGCTCGGACAACGGCTCGGGCGGCGGCTCCTCCGGCAGCAAGGGCGAGAAGAAGCTGCTCCCCACCTACGTGGCGAGCAACGTGGTGGTACCGGACATCCCGTCCAAGAACGGCTCGCCGATCGGCTTCACCGGCAAGCTGGATCTCGCGACCCTGAAGACCTCGGTTCCCAAGAAGCTCGGCAAGGGCGGCAAGGTCACCGTCATGTCGCCGTTCTGGGGCTCCCCGCCCAAGAGCGACAACGCCTACTACAAGACGATGAACGACATGATCGGCGTCGACGTCGTCTGGCAGAACCAGGACGGCAACACCTACGACCAGAAGCTCGGCGCGGTCCTCGCCTCCAGCGACGTACCGGACGTCGTGGTCGTCCCCAGCTGGAACATGGGCGGCAAGATACCCACCGCCATCATCAGCAAGTTCGCCGACCTCGGCCCCTACCTCTCCGGCGACGCGGTCAAGGAGTACCCGAACCTCGCGGCCATCCCGACCGACGCCTGGCAGCGCTGCATCATCGGCGGCAAGCTGCGCGGTCTGCCGATGCCCCAGTCGTACGTCACCGGCATCGTGCCCCTCTACCGCAAGGACATCTTCGACAAGCAGGGCTACCAGGTCCCGCGCTCGGCGGACGAGTTCATGGCCCTGGCCAAGGAGATCACCAACGCCAAGGCCAAGCGCTGGGCCTGCCTGGACATGAAGTGGACCGCCTTCCAGATGTTCGGCGTGCTGTCCGGCAGCGAGAAGCCGCTCGGCTGGAACCTCGTCGACGGCAAGCTGATCAACCGCATCGAGACCCAGGAGTACCTCGAAGCGCTGGAGTGGACCCGCAAGCTCTTCGCCGCCGGATACGTCCACCCCGACGCCATGATGGGCAAGAGCGCCCCCGACCCGGGCCCCAAGTTCGCGGCCGGCGAGTTCCTGATCTACTCCAACAACATCAGCCAGTGGTGGGGCCGCACCGCCGAACAGGCCACCCAGAACCCGTCGTTCAAGATCTGGGGCATGGACGTCTACGGTCATGACGGCGGCGACCCGACGCTCTGGGCCGAACAGCCCGCCGGCATCTTCGCCTTCATCAACAAGAAGGCCTCGCAGTCCGTGATCCGTGACGCCCTGGCCGTCGCCAACGTCACGGCCGCGCCGTACGGCACCAAGGAGTACATGGCCACCAACTACGGTGTCCAGGGCGCCGATTACACGGTCAAGAACGGCGTGCCCGTCAAGACCACCCAGGGCAACAACGAGGTCATGAACGCCTACGTCATGGTCGCGAGCCCCGCCCCCACCGTCGCTCACCCCGACTTCCCCGACGTCGCCAAGGCCCAGGTCCTGTGGCAGCAGCGGATGGGCTCCTTCACCAAGAAGTCCAGCTTCTACGGCCAGATGATCACTGAGCCGTCCCGCTACACCAACCTCGGCGACAACTTCGAAACGCTCGAGGACGACATCACCCGCGGCCGCAAGAAGATCAGCGACATGCAGCAGGCCGTCTCCGACTGGAAAAGCAGGGGCGGCGACAAGCTGCGCGACTGGTACAAGAAGCTCCTCGACGAGAACGGCACGGCGGCCGGCTGACCCGAGGCACGAGGCAAGGAGAATGCCGTGTCCCACAGCACGGTGCCTCGGAGCAGGGCCGGGGCGGACGACAGGGCGGGGAAGGCCACGGCGGCGTCGGACGGCGCCGCGGCGACCCGGAAGAACCGGAAGAAGACGAGGACCGGGAAGCTCAGCCTGCGCCTGCGCTTCAGACGCGACCGCCTGCTGCTGCTGATGACGCTGCCGGCGATCCTGCTGATTCTGCTCTTCAACTACCTGCCGATCCTCGGCAACGTCGTCGCCTTCGAGGACTACGACCCCTACGTCAGCGACAACGGCATCGTCTCGATGCTGCACAGCCCCTGGGTCGGCCTGGAGAACTTCCAGCAGCTCTTCGCGGACTCGTCCTTCTGGCACGCGGTCCAGAACACCCTGGTGCTGTTCATCCTCCAACTCGTGCTGTTCTTCCCGGTCCCGATCCTGCTCGCGCTGCTGATCAACAGCGTGATACGGCCGAGGGTGCGGGCGGTGGCGCAGGCGGTCCTCTACCTCCCGCACTTCTTCTCCTGGGTGCTGGTCATCGCCGTCTTCCAGCAACTCTTCGGCGGCGCGGGCGTCCTGTCCCAGCTACTGCGCCAGCACGGCTACAACGGCCTGGACATCATGACCAACCCGTCCACCTTCAAGTTCCTCGTCACGGCGGAGGGGATCTGGAAGGACGCGGGCTGGGGGATCATCATCTTCCTCGCCGCGCTGGCCTCGGTGAGTCCCGATCTGTACGAGGCCGCGGCCATGGACGGCGCCGGCCGCTGGCGCCGCATGTGGCACGTCACGCTGCCCGCGCTGCGCCCGGTGATCGCGCTGTTGCTGGTCCTGCGGGTGGGTGACGCCCTGACCGTCGGCTTCGAGCAGATCCTGCTCCAGCGTGACGCCGTCGGACCGGGCGCGGCGGAGGTCCTCGACACCTTCACCTGGTGGAACGGCGTGCGCAACCAGGACTTCGGCTACGCGGCCGCCGCCGGTCTGATCAAGGGCGTGGTCAGCCTCGGACTGGTCCTCGCCGCGAACAAGGTGGCCCATCTCATGGGCGAGCAGGGGGTGTACAAGAAATGACCGCCGTCATCGACAAACCGCCCGTCCGGGAGCGGGAGCCGTCCCGGTGGGCCGCGCCGCCCCGCCCGGTGTGGGAGGAGGAACCGAGCAAGGCGGGCCTGGCGGGCAAGGGCCTGGTCCTCACCCTGGCCTGCCTCGGCATCCTCTTCCCGCTGTGGATCGTGATCGTCACCAGCCTGTCCTCCCGGAAGACGATCGACCAGGCGGGCGGCCTGGTGATGATCCCGAAGGGCATCACGTTCGTCGCGTACAAGGAACTGCTGAGCGGCGGACAGGTCACCCGGGCCGCGCTCATCAGCATCCTGGTCACCCTCGTCGGCACGCTGTTCTCGATGACGGTGTCCGTGCTGTGTGCCTACGGCCTCTCGCGCATCGGCTCACTCGGCCACCGCTGGTTCCTGATGCTGCTGCTGGCGACGATGTTCTTCAGCGCGGGCCTGATCCCCACGTACCTGCTGGTGCAGTCCCTCGGCCTGATGAACAGCTACCTGGCCCTGATCCTGCCGAGCGCGGTGAGCGTCTTCAACATCCTCGTCCTGCGCGGGTTCTTCATGGGCATCTCGCAGGAACTGATCGACAGCGCACGCATCGACGGCGCGGGGGACTTCAGGATCCTCCGGCAGATCGTGATGCCGCTGTCACGGGCGGTGCTGGCGGTGATCACGCTGTTCTACGCGGTCGGGTACTGGAGTGCCTGGTTCAACGCGTCCTTGTACCTGAACGACCAGGACAAGATGCCGCTCCAGAACGTCATGATCCAACTGGTGCAGAAGCAGCAGGCTCCGGTGGGTCTGGGGCAGGCCATCAAGACGGGTGAGCTGTCGGGTCTCGCCGTGCAGATGGCGGTGATGGTGATGGCGCTGCTGCCGGTGGCGGTGCTGTCCCCGTTCGTCCAGAAGCACTTCAAGAAGGGGATGTTGACGGGGGCGGTGAAGGGTTGACCGGGCGCCCCTAGGGAGTTGCAGTTCCGTCGGCTCCATGGTGCCCCCGCTGCGGGCAAACAGCATGCCGTCCTAGCTGCGGGCAGCCGCGCCGCTGGGGTGGCACGGGTGGGCGCAGCGGCCCCCCGCAAGCGCGGGCAAGCGCCCCCACCCCCGCCCAGCACGCACCCCGGTCCACCAACCCACCCACGTCCACCGAGGTACCCGATGCCCACCCCCACCCGCAGAACCGTCCTCGTCGGAACGGCCACCGCAGCCGCTCTCCTCACGCTCCCCACCCGGGCAACGGCAGCCGAAGCCGCAGCCGCCCCGCGGACATACCGCTGGCGCACCGCCGCGATCGGCGGCACCGGCTTCGTCACCGGCATCCTCTTCCATCCGACCACCCCCGGCCTCGCCTACGCCCGCACGGACATCGGCGGCGCCTACCGCTGGGACGAGGACACCGCCCGCTGGACCCCCCTCACCGACCACCTCGGCTGGGACGACTGGAACCTCCTCGGTGTGGAGGCCCTGGCCGTGGACCCGGCCCACCCGGACCGCCTCTACCTCGCCCTCGGCACCTACGCCCAGTCCTGGGCCGGCAACGGAGCCGTCCTCAGATCGGAGGACCGCGGCGACACCTGGCGGCGCACCGACCTCACCGTCAGACTCGGCGCCAACGAGGACGGTCGCGGCACCGGTGAACGCCTTCTCGTCGACCCCCGCGACAGCGACACCCTCTGGCTCGGCACCCGCCACGACGGACTCCTCAAGTCGACCGACAGGGGCGCCACTTGGGCCAAGGACACGGGGTTCCCCGGCACCCCCACCAGCACCGGCCAAGGCGTCACCCTCCTCCTCTCCGCCGGCCGCACCGTATACGCCGGCTGGGGCGACTCCGACGGCACCACCCCGAACCTCTTGCGCACCACCGACGGCGGCACCACCTGGGAACCCGTCCCCGGCCAACCCACCGGCACCTCCGCCAAGGTCCCGGTCCGCGCCGCCCACGACCCGCACACTCGGGCGCTGTACGTGACGTACGCCAACGCGCCCGGCCCCAACGGCCAGACCGACGGCAGCGTGCACAAGCTGGACACCGCGACCGGCACCTGGACCGACGTCACGCCGGCCACCCCACAGGGCACCGACACCTTCGGCTACGGCGGAGTCGCCACAACCGCCCACCGCCCCGGCACGGTCGTCGTCTCCACCAACAACCGCTGGTCCGCCGGGGACACCCTGTACCGCAGCACCGACGGCGGCCGCACCTGGGTCTCGCTGAAGGACACCGCCGTCCTCGACGTCTCCGAGACGCCCTACCTCACCTGGGGCGAGGCCGAGCCCAAGTTCGGGTGGTGGATCCAGGCCGTGGCCGTCGATCCGTACGACTGCCGGAACATCCTCCACGGCACCGGCGCCACCATCTACGGCACCCGGGACCTGCGGCACTTCGCCCCCCGGATCCGCGGCCTGGAGGAGACGTCCGTACAACAGCTGATCTCCCCGCCCACCGGCACGGCCCATCTGATCAGCGGCAACGGGGACATCGGCGTCCTCTACCACGAGCGGCTCACCGCCTCCCCGGCCCGCGGGCTCGCCGCCAACCCCGTCTTCGGCACCGCGACCGGACTCGCACAGGCCGCGGCGAAACCGTCGTACGTCGTCCGTACCGGCTGGGGAGACCACGGCAACGGCGCCTTCTCGACCGACGGCGGACAGACCTGGACGCCCTTCCCGAGCCAGCCGCCGCTCGCCAAGGACGCCCCGGGGCCCGTCGCCGTCAGCGCCGACGGCAGCGTGCTGCTGTGGACCTTCGTGCACGGGGACGGCACCAAGTACCCCGCCCACCGCTCGGCCGACGGCGGCGCGAGCTGGGCCGAGGTGGCCACCTGCCCGAAGGGCGCCACCCCGCTCGCCGATCCCGCCGACCCCACCCTCTTCTACGCCTACGACACCGACGCAGGCACCCTGTACGCCAGCACCGACGGCGGCCGTACCTTCACCGCCCGCGCCACCGGACTGCCCTCCGGGGACAGCCAGTTCCAGCTCGCTGCGGCCCCGCAGGGCAGCGGTGATCTGTGGCTCAGCACCAAGGGGAACGGGCTGTACCGGTCCACCGACGGCGGGGCCACCTTCACCAAGTCCGGCAGTGCCCGGGCCGCGTACACCCTCGGCTTCGGTAAGGCCGCCCCCGGTGCCGGCTACCCGGCGATCTACCTCGTCGGCAGCACGGACAGCGCCCTCACCGCCGTCTACCGCTCCGACGACCAGGCCCGGTCCTGGGCGCGCATCAACGACAACGCCCACCAGTGGGGCTGGACCGGGCGGGCGATCACCGGTGATCCGCGTATCCACGGCCGTGTGTACCTCGCCACCAACGGGCGCGGCATCCAGTACGGGGAGCCGGCATGAGACCGACCCTCGCCGACGCCACCGGGGGCCGCATCCTCTTCGGCGGTGACTACAACCCCGAGCAGTGGCCCGAGGAGACCTGGCACGAGGACGTCCGGCTGATGAAGGACGCCCACGTCAACTCCGTCACGCTCGGCGTCTTCTCCTGGGCCACGCTCGAACCCGAGCCGGGGGACCGGGAGTTCAGCTGGCTCGACCGGCTCATGGACCTCCTGCACGCGCACGGGATCGGCGTCGTGCTCGCCACACCAACCGCCTCCCCGCCGCCCTGGATGGGCCGCCTCCACCCGGACACCCTGCCCCGGGACGCCGACGGGCGGACCGAGTGGTGGGGCGGCCGGCAGCACTTCTCGCACTCCAGCGCCACCTACCGGCGCTACGCCGCCGCCATCACCGAGGACCTGGCCGCCCGCTACGGCACCCACCCCGCCCTCACGATGTGGCACATCAACAACGAGTACTGCACCTTCGACTACGGCGACGAGGCGGCCGCCGCCTTCCGCCGCTGGCTGCGCGGGAAGTACCAGACCCTCGACGCCCTCAACTCCGCCTGGGGGACGGCCTTCTGGAGCCAGGGCTACGACACCTGGGACGGCATCCTCCCGCCTCGCCACGCGCACTATCTGAAGAACCCCACCCAGGTGCTGGACTTCCGGCGCTTCACCTCCGACATGCTCCTGGAGTGCTTCACCGCCGAACGGGACATCGTCCGCCGGCACACCCCGCACATCCCCGTCACCAGCAACTTCATGCCGCTGTGGATCGGCCAGGACGCCTGGCGCTGGGCGGGGGAGGAGGACGTCGTCTCCGTCGACCTCTATCCCGACCCGCGTGACCCGCTCGGCGGGCAGCGCGGTGCGCTGGTGCACGACCTGACCCGCTCGCAGGCCCGCGGGCCGTGGATGCTCATGGAACAGGCGGCCGGTCCGGTCAACTGGCGCGGGGTGAACCATCCCAAGCCCCGCGGCCTCAACCGGCTGTGGTCCCTCCAGGCCGTCGCCCGCGGCGCCGACGCCGTCTGCTACTTCCAGTGGCGCCAGTCCCGCCAGGGCGCCGAGAAGTTCCACTCCGGGATGGTCAGCCACGCGGGGGAGCACGGTCGTACCTACCAGGAGGTACGGCAGCTCGGCTCCGAACTCGCCGCCATCAGCGGGGAAGTGGTGGGTCATCGGAGTCACTCCGACATCGCCGTCCTGCACGACTGGCACTCCTGGTGGGCCGGAGCCCACGAAGGGCGGCTGTCGGCCGAAGTGGATCTGCCGGAGGTGCTGACCACCTGGCACCGGGCGCTGTGGGAGGCCCGTCTCGCCACCGACTTCGCCCACCCCGAGCGCGATCTGTCCGGCTACCGGCTCGTCGTCGTCCCGCAGCTCTACCTCCTCACCGACACGGCCGTCGACAACCTCCTCGGCTACGTCCGGGGCGGCGGCACCCTGGTCTGCGGCTTCCTCACCGGTGTCGCCGACGAGGACGACCGGGTCAGGCCCGGCGGCATGGACGCCCGGCTGCGCGAGCTGTTCGGCATCCGCACGCTGCACGAGTGGTGGCCGCTGGAGGCGGGGGAGACCGTGCGGTGCGAGGGCTTCCGCGGGGCGCTGTGGTCGGAGGAGATCGAGGCCGAGCCCGGGGTCGCCGAGACCGTGCCGTACCGGGGCGGCGAGCTGGACGGGCTGCCCGCCGTCCTGCGCAACGGCCGCGCCTGGTACGTCTCCACGCTCCCCGAGCCGGACGCCCTGCGCGACCTGCTCACCTCCGTCGCCGCCGGGGCGGGGGTGCGCCCGGTGCTGGAGGGGCTGCCGGACGGAGTCGAGGCGGTGCGCCGGGGCGAGCTGCTGTTCCTGCTCAACCACGGGCGGGAGCCGGTCACCGTCGAGGTGCCGGGCAGCCACCGCGACCTGCTCGGCGGCGAGAAGGTCACCGGCTCGGTCACCCTCGGCCGCTACGGCGTGGCGGTGCTGCGGCCATGAGTCACGCACCCGTCCACGGCACGTGGGAACCGGCGCCGGCGGCACGCTGGGAGGACGCCTTCCTGAGCGGGAACGGCCACCATGGCGTTCTCGTGTTCGGCGATCCGAACGAGGAACGGGTCGTCGTCACCCAGGCAACCTTGGTCCGGCCCAACGGCGGCGAGCACGGCCGCCCGCCCCGGCTGGCTTCTCAACTGCCCGCACTCCAGGACCGGTTGCTCGCCGGTGACCTCACCGCCGCCGAGGACTTCACCGACGGCCGCCCGCTGCAGTGGGTGCAGCCCTTCCACCCCGCCTTCCAGATCCGGCTCACCGGGCCCGGCGGCGACCGGTCCGTGTACCGGCGGGCCGTCGACTTCACCAGCGGCGAGGTCACGGCCGTCTCCGGTGACGTCCGCGGCCGGGTCTTCGTCTCCCGCGCCGACGACGCGATCGTGCACGAGATCACCGCCGGCGATCTCCACATCCGCCTCGACCACCGGCTGCCCGGCGCCCCGGCCGGTCTCCGGGTCGGCCACGGCGCGCTGCTCACCCCCGAGGGTGCCCTGCTCAGCCTGCGCGCCCACTACCCCGGCAGCGACCGCGCCTACACCGGTGTGACCCTCGTCGCCGTCCTCGGCGGCCGCACCGAACTCCACCCGCCCGGCGTCCGCGTCACCGGCGCCCGCTCGGTGCTGCTGCTCACCCGCGTACTCCGGCACACCGGCGAGGCCGACGCGGTCGCCGAGGCCCGGCTCCTCCAGGAACTCCTCCAGGGCATCGAGCAGCCGTACGACGTCCTCCTCGGCCGGCACCTGGCCCTGCACCGCACCGCCTACCAGCGGGTCACGCTCGACCTCGGCGCCGACCCCGCCGACCGCGCCCTGCCCGGCTCGGAGCTGCTGCAGCGCCCGGACAGCCCCGCCCTGCTGGAACGGCTCTTCGCCGCCGGCCGCTACCACCTGCTCTCCAGTAGCGGCCGGCTGCCGCCCCGGCTCACCGGCCTGTGGACCGGCGACTGGAACACCGCCTGGTCCGGGGCGTTCACCAACGACGCCAACCTCAACCTCCAGACCGCCTCCGCACCGGCCGCCGCCCTGCCCGAGGTCACCGAGGCGCTCGCCGCCCTCGTCACCGGACAGCTCCCGCACTGGCGGGAGAACGCCCGCGAGATCTTCGGCGCCCGGGGCGTGGTCGCCCCCGCCCACACCGATGGCGAGTCCGGACGGACGTACCACTTCGCCCGCGAGTACCCCCTTCACCTGTGGACCGCCGGGGCCGACTGGCTGCTCAAGCCGCTCGTCGACCACGACGAGACCCGGGGCGAGCCCGATCCGCGCACGGCCGCCGTCCTCGCCGAGATCGCCGCCTTCTACGAGGACTTCCTCACCCGCACCGACGCGGACGGCCGTCTCGTCGTCGTGCCCTCCTACTCGCCCGAGAACCGGCCCGCGAACGGCAGCTGGGGCGCGCTCAACGCGGCCATGGACCTCTCGGCCGCCCGGCACGCCCTGCTCACCGCCGCCCGCTACCACCCGGAACATGCCGAGAAATGGCGGAAGTTGGCCGACCGGCTGCCGCCGCACCGGATCAACGCCGACGGGGCGCTCGCCGAATGGGCCTGGCCGGGACTCGACGACACCTACGACCACCGCCACCTCAGCCACCTCTACGGCGTCTGGCCCCTGGACGAGATCAACCCCTACGACACCCCGGACCTGGCCGCCGCCGCCCACCGGGCCCTCGAACTGCGTGGCGCGGAGAACCACTCGGCGCACGGCCATCTGCACCACGCCCTGATCGCGGCCCGGCTGCGCGACCCCGGCCGCGCCGCGCACGCCCTGCACGAGGTCCTCGGCGGCGACTTCTTCCACGCCTCCCTGATGAGTGCCCACTACCCGCAGCGGGACGTCTACAACGCGGACGCCGCACACACCCTGCCCGGCGTCCTGATCGAGATGCTCGTCCAGTCCACCCCCGACCGGCTGGTCCTGCTGCCCGCCGTTCCGGAATCCTGGCCGTCCGGCGAACTCCGGGGCGTGCGCACCCGGTTCGGCGCCGAGCTCGACCTCAGCTGGGCTCCAGGGCACGCCACGGTCACCCTCAGACCGAGCCGCACCACCCGCATCGACCTGCGGACTTCCTCCGGCGGCGAGCCGCTCGACCTTGTCGCCGGAGAAGACCGCGTCCTCAGCCTGGGGACGTGGTGACTCCCCGCAATTCCCCCCACCCATGGAAGGGACACCATGGCAACACGCACGCTGAGCAAGGTCGCCACGGCCCTCGTCGCCCCCGCCCTGGCCCTCGGCGCCACCGTCGGCCTCGCCGCAGCGCCCGCCTCCGCCGCCGTCTGGTCCTCCTGCGACCAGTGGGGCAGCACCACGCTGAACGGCTACACCCTCTACAACGACATCTGGGGCTCCGGCGCTGGCAACCAGTGCATCTGGGCCAACTCCGGCACCAACTGGGGCGTCTGGGCCAACCACCCCAACACCGGCGGCATCAAGTCCTACCCCAACGCCGACAAGGTGATCAACAAGTCGATCAGCTCTCTGGGCTCCCTCAGCACCAGCTACAACGTCACCGTCCCGTCGTCCGGCGCCTACGAGACGGCGTACGACATCTGGGACACGAACCACAAGTACGAGATCATGCTCTGGGTCAACAAGACCGGCGCCGTCGGCCCGCTCGGCACCTCGCAGGGCACGGTCAGCCTGGGCGGCTCCACCTGGACCGTCTACAAGGGCAACAACGGCTCCAACGACGTGTTCTCCTTCGTCCGCAGCTCCAACGCCGGCTCCGGCACGGTCAGCGTCCTGCCGATCCTGAAGTGGATCAGGGACACCAAGGGCTGGTTCGGCGATGTGACCATCGGCGACTTCCAGTTCGGCTTCGAGATCACCTCGTCCTCCGGCGGGCTGAACTTCACCGTCAACAGCGAGAGCGTCAGCAGCAGTTGACCGAGAAGTAGCCGACGTGGGGTTTCATGGACGCCATGCGAATCCCCACCCCTCTCAGCACCACAGCGATCGCCGCCGCCGCGCTGCTGGCCCTGCCGGGCACCGCAGCGGCGGCACCGGCACACATCTCCCCGTTGCGGCCGGTCGCCTCCCTCGCCGCCGACCGCCTCGCCACCGCCGACCTGGTCGCCGCCGCCAAGTGGGGCACCGACAGCCCCATCGACGACCCGGCCCGCGAGCAGCAGGTCCTCGACTCCGTCGCCGCCCAGGCCCAGCGGATCGGCGCCGACCCCGACGAGGCACGGCGCGTCTTCCGCGACCAGATCGAGGCCAACAAAGCCGTCCAGCGCGCCCTGTTCGCCCGGTGGACGGCCCACCCGGAGCAGGCCCCGACCACCAAGCCCGACCTGAACGTCGTCCGTCAGACGATCAACCACATCAACACGGACCTCGTCCAGGCCCTCGCCGACACCACCCCGGAACGCACCGAACCGACGTGCCCTCCCGAACTCGCCGTGGCCGTCGTCGAGGTCCACCACGAGAAGCACCCGGACCTGTTGCACACCGCAGCCCTGGTCCGCTCCCTGGTTTCCGTCTGCCGCGACTGACGCGTGAGAAGGCGGCCGGCCCCTTCCGTGGGTACGGAAGAGACCGGCCGCCGTTCGGCTCGGCTACTCCCCTACAGGCAGCCGTGCCCCGTCCCGCAGGAACAGCGGGATCCGGTCCAGCGGGGCGTCCACCGTCACCGCCGTACCGCCCTCGTACGTCGCGCCCGTCCACGCGTCCGTCCAGCGCGCGCCCGCCGGGAGGTACGTCGTGCGGGCCGTGGCGCCGGCGGTCAGCACCGGGGCGACCAGCAGGTCCCGGCCGAAGAGGTAGGCGTCGTCCACCGACCAGGCCGCCTGGTCGTCCGGGAACTCCAGGAACAGCGGGCGCAGCACCGGCAGCCCCTCCTCGTGTGCCTCGCGCATGACGGTGAGGATGTACGGCTTCAGGCGCTCACGCAGGCGCAGGTAGCTCTCCAGGATCGCGCCGGCCTCCTCGCCGTAGGACCAGACCTCGTTCGGGCCGCCCGTCATGTCGGGGCCGAGCGGCAGGCCGGGGTCGCGGAAGCCGTGCAGGCGCATCAGCGGGGACAGCGCGCCGAACTGGAACCAGCGGACCATCACCTCGCGGTACGCCGGGTCGTCCGGGTCGCCGCCGTGGAAGCCGCCGATGTCGGTGTTCCACCACGGGATGCCGGACAGCGCGGTGTTGAGGCCGGCCGCGATCTGCCGGCGCAGGGTGGCGAAGTCGGTGCCGATGTCACCGGACCACAGGGCCGCGCCGTGCCGCTGACTGCCCGCCCACGCCGAGCGGTTGAGGGTGATCACCTCCGACTCCCCGGACGCCAGCAGGCCCTCGTGGAAGGTGCGGGCGTTCTCGAGCGGGTAGAGGTTGCCGACCTCCAGGCCCGGGCCCGCCCAGTAGCGCAGGTTCTCCGGGAAGCCGGGCTTCAGCTCGGGTTCGCACGCGTCCAGCCAGAAGGCCGTGATGCCGTACGGGTCCAGGTAGTTCTCCCGGATCCTCGACCACACGAAGTCGCGGGCCTCGGGGTTCGTGGGGTCGTAGAACGCCACCTGGACGGTGGAGGCGACCTCCTTGTCGGGCCAGTCGGCGTGCGCCATCGGGCCGTACTGGGTGCCGACGAAGTAGCCGCGCTGCTGCATGAGTTGGTGGTTCTCGGAGAGCGGGGACACCGACGGCCACACGGACACGACCAGCTTGATGCCCAGCTCCTCCAGCTCGCGCACCATGCCCGCCGGGTCGGGCCACTCCTTGGGGTCGAACCTCCACTCGCCCAGGTGCGTCCAGTGGAAGAAGTCGCACACGATCGCCGCGATCGGCAGGCCCCGGTGCTTGTACTCCCGGGCCACGGCGAGGAGTTCGTCCTGGGTGCGGTAGCGCAGCTTGCACTGCCAGAAACCCGCCGCCCACTCCGGCAGCATGGGTGAACGCCCGGTCGCGGCACTGTAGTTGCGCTGGCCCTCGGCCGGAGTGCCCGCCGTGATCCAGTAGTCGATCTGCCGGGCCGAGTCCGCGACCCAGCGGGTGCCGTTGCCCGCCAGCTCCACCCGGCCGATCGCCGGATTGTTCCACAGCAGGGTGTAGCCCCGGCTGGACACCAGCACCGGGACGCTCACCTCGCTGTTGCGCTGCACCAGGTCCAGCACCAGGCCCTTCTGGTCCAGCCGCCCGTGCTGGTGCTGGCCGAGGCCGTACAGCTGCTCGCCCTCGTAGGCGGCGAAGCGCTGCTCGAGGCGGTGGTAGCCGTTGCCGACCGCCGTGTACAGGCGCGGGCCGGGCCACCAGAAGTGGGCCCGCTCCTCGGCGAGCAGCTCGCCGCCGTCGTCGGTGCGCAGGAAGCGGAGCATGCCCTCGGCGCTCACCTCGACGGTCAGCGCGCCGACCGTCAGCCGCCCTTCTCCCTCGCCGACGTCGACCGTCGCCTCGGCGGCGGGCGGAGCGTCGAGGAGCGCCCCCGGCAGGCCCTGGAGCACCGGGCCGCCGAGCCGGGCCCGCACCCGGACCGCGTCCGGACCCCACGGCTCGATCCGCACCGTCTCCTGACGCCCGCTCCACTCCAGCGCCCCGCCGCGCACCCGGACGCGGCCGACGGTGGGGGAGGACTGGGCGAGGCTGACCTTGGGCTGCGCGAGGGCAGGCTGAGTACCGGCAGGCTGGTTCACGGCGGCTCCTGAGGAGAGACGTGCAGACAGGGACGCAGGCAGGGGTGTGCCCCGGGAAGGGCACGGTCGGTGCGGATCAGGACGCGGCCGGCGCCGGTCCCGTACTCGCCCGCACGGTCAGCTCGGGCGCGAGCAGCACGACCTCGTCGCCGCCCCGCCCCTCCAGCTTGGCCACCAGGTGCTCCACGGCGTGCCGGCCCATCTCCTGGGCGGGGATGGCGACCGAGGCCAGCCGTACCGAGGCCTGGACGGCGACCTGGTCCGGGCAGATCGCGACCACGGACACGTCCTCGGGCACGGCCCGGCCCTGCTGGCGCAGCAGCGCGAGCAGCGGCTCCACCGCCGACTCGTTCTGCACCACGAACCCGGTCGTCCCCGGACGCTCGTCGAAGATCCGGGCCAGGGTGAGGGCCATCGCGTCGTACCCGCCCTCGCACGGCCGGTGCAGCACCCTGAGGCCCGACTCGCGGGCCCGGGAGCGCAGTCCCTCGAGGGTGCGCTCGGCGAAGCCGGTGTGCCGCTCGTAGACGGCCGGAGCCTCGCCGATGACAGCGATGTCACGGTGACCGAGCCCCGCGAGGTGCTCCACGCACAACGCGCCCGTCGCACTCCAGTCCAGGTCCACGCAGGTCAGACCGGCCGTGTCGGCGGGCAGGCCGATCAGCACCGAGGGCTGATCGGTGTGCCGCAGCAGCGGCAGCCGCTCGTCCTCCAGCTCGACGTCCATCAGGATCATGGCGTCGGCGAGGCCGCTGCCGGTCACCCGGCGCACCGCGTCCGGCCCCTCCTCGCCGGTGAGCAGCAGGACGTCGTAGCCGTGCGTCCGGGCCGTGGTGGCCACCGCGATGGCGATCTCCATCATCACCGGCACGTACATGTCGGTGCGCAGCGGGATCATCAGCGCGATGATGTTCGACCGGTTGCTCGCCAGCGCGCGGGCGCCGGCGTTCGGGTGGTAGCCCAGTTCCCGGATGCTCTGCTCGACGCGCTGCCGGGTGGTCGCGGAGATGGACCGCTTGCCGCTGAGGACATAACTCACCGTGCTCGCCGACACTCCGGCATGCTGGGCGACCTCGGCGAGGGTGACCATCCGGCTCTCCAAGCTATGTGAAGCGCTTCGACAGAGCGCGTGACCGACTAAGGCGACTGAGGGTGAGATTGACACTAGCTTCAGCCGGGGTGGGGTGTCCATAGGCTGTCGAAGCGCTTCGACAGTTTTTCCGTACCGGATCCACGGCAACCTTTTCGCCCGCCGGCGGCCACTGGGATGCGGTACACGAACCGTCCCCCTGGAAGGACCCCCGATGCAACACCGCAGACCGCGCCTGTCGAAGAAGGCGAAGACGCTGGTGGCCGCCACGGCGCGCTGGCCGTCGGCGCCGGAGTCGCCGTGGCGCAGGCCGACGCGACGGACAAGAAGTGCACGGCCTTCGACACGATCACGCGCGGCAAGTACTACGTCAACATCAACCTGTGGGGCCAGGACAAGGCCACCGGCAGCCAGTGCGTCTGGGCGGGCGGCCTCAGCGGCTCCACCCTCTCCTGGGGGACCTCCTGGTCCTTGACCACCAACAGCAAGGGCAAGGACTACGACGTGAAGTCCTACGCCGGCACGGTCCTCGGCTGGCACTGGGGCTGGAAGACCGACAAGGCCGCCACCGGACTGCCCCTCCGCGTCGGCGACCGCAGGAAGGTCACCGCGACCAGCCCACCGACGAGATCATGGTCTGGCTCAACCGCCAGGGCGGCGCGGGCCCCCTCGGCACGAAGTACGGCAGCGTCAGCCTCGACGGCGCCATGTGGGACATCTACCAGGGTGACATCGGCTGGAAGGTGTACTCCTTCGTCCGCCGCACCAACACCACGAGCGCGACCCTGAACCTGGACGACTTCACCCAGGCCCTCGTCCGGCGCAAGCTCCTGAGTAACGACAAGTACGTCTCCGGCATCGAGTCCGGCACCGAGGTCTTCCACGGCTCCGGCCGCCTCGACACGACGTCCTACTCCGTCGACATCGGCTGAGCACCCGCCCATATCGGCCGACTATCCGCTGAACGGACGCGTGAGGGGTGGTGGGGTCGGCCCGTTTCGGGTACCAACGATCCAGTAGCACTGATCGGTAGCGAACGGTCCGCAATCATCCTCTTCGCGGTGAGGTGAGCCTCATGTCCGCCCCCACCACCCCACGTACCACCGTCACCGAGCGCGAAGCCCGCCAGGTGGCGGAGGCCGCCCGGGAACAGGACTGGCGAAAGCCCAGTTTCGCCAAGGAACTGTTCCTCGGGCGCTTCCGGCTCGACCTCATCCATCCCCATCCGCTCCCCGGCGAGGAGTCGGTCCAGCGGGGCGAGGAGTTCCTCGGCAAGCTGCGCGCCTTCTGCGAGACGACGGTCGACTCGGCCCGCATCGAGCGCGAGGCCCGCATCCCCGACGAGGTCGTGGCGGGCCTGAAGGAGCTCGGCGCCCTCGGCATGAAGATCGACCCCAAGTACGGCGGTCTCGGCCTCACCCAGCTCTACTACAACAAGGCCCTCGCTCTGGTCGGCTCCGCGAGCCCCGCCGTCGGCGCGCTGCTCTCCGCCCACCAGTCGATCGGCGTACCCCAGCCGCTGAAGCTCTTCGGCACCCAGGAGCAGAAGGACGCCTTCCTGCCCCGCTGCGCCCGCACCGACATCTCGGCCTTCCTCCTGACCGAGCCCGACGTCGGCTCCGACCCGGCCCGCCTCGCCACCACGGCGGTCCCCGACGGCGACGACTACGTACTCGACGGAGTGAAACTGTGGACCACCAACGGGGTGGTCGCCGACCTGCTGGTCGTCATGGCGCGGGTGCCGAAGTCGGACGGCCACAAGGGCGGCATCACGGCGTTCGTCGTGGAGGCCGGCTCGGAGGGCATCACCGTGGAGAACCGCAACGCCTTCATGGGCCTGCGCGGCATCGAGAACGGCGTCACCCGCTTCCACCAGGTCCGGGTCCCGGCCGCGAACAGGATCGGCCCCGAGGGCGCGGGTCTGAAGATCGCGCTGACCACGCTGAACACCGGACGCCTGTCCCTGCCCGCGATGTGCGCCGGTGCCGGGAAGTGGTGCCTGAAGATCGCCCGCGAGTGGTCGGCGGAGCGCGAGCAGTGGGGCAAGCCGGTCGCGCTGCACGAGGCGGTGGGCTCGAAGATCGCGTTCATCGCGGCGACGACCTTCGCCCTGGAGGCCGTCCTCGACCTCTCCTCGCAGATGGCCGACGAGGACCGCAACGACATCCGCATCGAGGCCGCCCTCGCCAAGCTCTACGGCTCGGAGATGGCCTGGAGGATGGCCGACGAACTGGTCCAGATCCGCGGCGGCCGGGGCTACGAGACGGCCGAGTCCCTGAAGGCACGCGGCGAGCGCGGGGTCCCGGCCGAGCAGATCCTGCGCGACCTGCGCATCAACCGCATCTTCGAGGGCTCGACGGAGATCATGCACCTGCTGATCGCCCGCGAGGCCGTCGACGCCCACCTGTCGGTCGCGGGCGACCTGATCGACCCCGACAAGTCCCTGTCGGACAAGGCGAAGGCGGGGGCGAACGCGGGCCTGTTCTACGCGAAGTGGCTGCCGAAGCTGGTCGCGGGCCCGGGTCAACTCCCCACGTCATACGGTGAGTTCAAGCACGGAGTCGATCTGTCCGGGCATCTGCGCTACGTGGAGCGCACCGCCCGCAAGCTGGCCCGCTCCACCTTCTACGCCATGTCCCGCTGGCAGGGCCGGATGGAGACCAAGCAGGGCTTCCTCGGGCGGATCGTGGACATCGGCGCCGAGTTGTTCGCCATGAGCGCGGCCTGCGTACGGGCCGAACGGCTCCGGAGCGAGGGCGACCACGGCCGCGAGGCGTACCAACTGGCCGACGCCTTCTGCCGCCAGGCCCGCATCCGCGTCGAGGAACTCTTCGAGAGGCTGTGGACCAACACGGACGACCTCGACCGCAAGGTGGTCAAGGCGGTCCTGGCAGGCTCGTACACCTGGCTGGAGGACGGCGTCGTGGACCCGTCCGGGGACGGCCCGTGGATCGCGGATGCGACCCCCGGACCGGCCACGCGGGAGAACGAACGCCGCCCCTACGGCGCCTGAGGTCAGTTGCCCCAGGTGCCCTGGTTCACGGCGCAGTTCCAGCCCGTGCCGTGCAGGGTGAACTTCAGTTCGTAAGAGCGGGTGTTGAGCAGATGCGTGGGGATCTTCATGCCGAGGCTTGCCTTGCCCTTGAAGGTCCCCGCGTAGACGGACACGGACGTCGAGGTGTTGTGGGTGATCCTGCCGCCTGTCGGCCTGGCCTTGCCGAAGCGGAGGTTCTTCTCGTCGATGACGGTGAAGGTGACGTTCTTGAAGCTCTTGGTCGTCTTGCTCCTGAGGCCGAAGTACAGGCCCCCGTTGGTGACCCAGCCGTGCGAGTCGATGTAGAAGCGGCTCGGGTAGACGATGTCGATCGGGCAGCCCGTGCCGGTCGACGTCCGGGTGGCGGCCGAGGCGGCTCCGGCGAGTCCGAGCTGAGCGGCGCTCAGAATTCCGGCGGTGGCCAGGACGGCCGCGGCCGCGCGCATGCGGTTCATGGTGGTGGTTCCTCCCCCTGTTTCGCCCTTCGTGATGGGCGCCGGACGGAAGGATGCCATGACCGGTGGCCGAAAGCGCGCGATTTCAGCAGTACGTGTGACCCGCGCCCGGCTTCGTCCAGGAGCACGAGGAGACCTTGGCGCCGTTTGCCCGGGTGAGCGTGGCCGTATCCCGGTCGTTGTTCCAGACGTGGGCGCGTCGGCCCTGGTACGTGTCCGTCGCGGTGTCCGTGCCCCGGCCCGTGTGGATCTTCATGTACGTCCCGGCGCCGATGCTGACGCTCTTGAAGACGTACCGGTGGTCGGCGGAGTCCTTGAGCACCCAGCCCCTCAGTGAGACGGCCGTGCCGCCGGTGTTCTTGATCTGCACCCACTCGGCGTCGAGGCTCCTGTTCGAGCGGTCGTCCTTACCGGGGCTGTCGTACCAGACCTGGTAGATCCGCACGCCCCCGGCCGCCTGGGCCGGGGTGCTGAGCAGGGTGCCGGTGAGCAGGGCCGCGCCGGCGGCGGCGGGCAGGGCGGCGCGCAGGCGCACGGTACGCATGGAGAGATCCCCCCAGGATGTCGTCCGCGAACGGGTGTGCCTGAAGTGTTATCACATGATCTTCACTTGTACTTCACAAAGGGAAAATCGCATCATCCGGCGACGAAACCTGTAAACGCACCCGCCCGGGGGACGCACTGTCCGGAGCTCGGCCCGTTGCGGCAACAATGGAGAGATGACCGACAGTCCCGCCCATCCGGCGCCCCTCGCCGATCCGCACCTCGTCTACGACCCCCTCGCCGGCGACGGCCCCAAGGACGTGGTGATCCTCGGCTCCACCGGATCCGTTGGCACCCAGGCCATCGACCTCGTGCTCCGCAACCCCGACCGCTTCCGGGTCACCGCCCTGTCCGCCAACGGCGGCCGCGTGTCCCTCCTCGCCGAGCAGGCCCACCGGCTGCGGGTGCGGACCGTCGCGGTCGCCCGCGAGGACGCCGTACCGGCCCTGCGCGAGGCCCTCGCCGCCGAGTACGGCGCCGGGGAGCCGCTGCCCGAGATCCTCGCCGGACCGGACGCGGCCACCGAGGTCGCCGCCTCCGACGGCCACACGGTGCTGAACGGCATCACCGGCTCCATCGGCCTCGCCCCCACCCTCGCCGCCCTGGCGGCCGGCCGCACCCTCGCCCTCGCCAACAAGGAGTCGCTGATCGTCGGCGGCCCGCTGGTCAAGGCACTCGCCAAGCCCGGCCAGATCATCCCGGTCGACTCCGAGCACGCCGCCCTCTTCCAGGCGCTGGCGTCGGGGACACGGGCGGACGTTCGCAAGCTGGTCGTCACGGCGTCCGGGGGGCCCTTCCGGGGCCGTACGAAAGCCGACCTGGCCCGGGTGACCGTCGAGGACGCCCTCGCCCACCCCACCTGGGCGATGGGCCCGGTGATCACGATCAACTCCGCGACCCTCGTCAACAAGGGCCTGGAGGTCATCGAGGCACACCTCCTCTACGACATTCCCTTCGACCGCATTGAGGTGGTCGTGCATCCCCAGTCGTATGTTCACTCGATGGTCGAGTTCACCGACGGATCCACGATCGCCCAGGCGACGCCCCCCGACATGCGCGGGCCCATCGCCATCGGTCTGGGCTGGCCCGAACGCGTCCCGGACGCCGCGCCCGCCTTCGACTGGAGCAAGGCCTCCACCTGGGAGTTCTTCCCGCTGGACAACGAGGCCTTCCCCTCGGTGAACCTCGCCCGGCACGTGGGGCAGCTCGCGGGCACGGCTCCGGCGGTGTTCAATGCGGCCAACGAGGAGTGCGTCGAGGCCTTCCGCAGCGGCGCGCTGCCCTTCAACGGGATCATGGAGACCGTCACCCGGGTGGTCGAGGAACACGGCACCCCCGTCACGGGAACCTCACTCACCGTGTCGGACGTCCTCGAAGCGGAGGCCTGGGCGCGCGCCCGGGCCCGCGAACTGACAGTCACGACGGCGAGCGCGGAGGCGCGTGCATGACGACCTTGATGTTCATCCTCGGCATAGCGGTCTTCGCGGTCGGCCTGCTCGTCTCGATCGCGTGGCACGAGCTGGGGCACCTGTCCACGGCCAAGCTCTTCGGCATCCGTGTGCCGCAGTACATGGTCGGCTTCGGCCCGACCGTCTGGTCACGGAAGAAGGGCGACACCGAGTACGGCATCAAGGCGATCCCGCTCGGCGGCTACATCCGCATGATCGGCATGTTCCCGCCCGACGAGGAAGGCCGGGTCTCCGCTCGCTCCACCTCGCCGTGGCGCGGCATGATCGAGGACGCCCGCTCCGCCGCGTTCGAGGAACTGCAGCCGGGCGACGAGACGCGCATGTTCTACACGCGCAAGCCGTGGAAGCGCGTCATCGTCATGTTCGCCGGGCCCTTCATGAACCTGGTCCTCGCGATCGCCCTGTTCTTCACGGTCCTGATGGGCTTCGGCATCCAGCAGCAGACCACCACCGTCGCCTCCGTCTCGCCGTGCGTCATCGCCCAGAGCGAGAACCGCGACAGCTGCAAGAAGTCCGACCCCGCCTCCCCGGCCCAGGCCGCCGGCATCCAGAAGCGCGACAAGATCGTCTCCTTCGACGGCAAGCAGACCAAGGACTGGAACACGCTGTCGGACCTGATCCGCGACAGCGCGGGCAAGACGGTCCCGATCGTCGTGGCCCGAGACGGCAAGGAGCTGACGCTCCACGCCACGATCGCCACGAACCTGGTCGCCAAGAAGGACTCCAGCGGCCAGTACCTCCGGGGCCAGTACGTCAAGGCAGGCTTCCTCGGCTTCAGCTCCGCCACCGGCGTGGTCCACCAGAGCTTCGGCCAGTCCGTGACCTGGATGACCGACCGCGTCGGCGACGCCGTCGACTCCCTCGCCGCCCTGCCCGCCAAGATCCCGGCGCTGTGGAACGCGGCCTTCGGCAACGGCCCGCGCGAACCGGACTCCCCGGTGGGCATCGTCGGCGCGGCCCGCATCACCGGCGACATCGCCACCCTCGACATCCCCGCCTCCCAGCAGGTGGCGATGTTCGTGATGCTCCTCGCCGGCTTCAACCTCTCCCTGTTCCTGTTCAACATGCTCCCCCTCCTCCCCCTCGACGGCGGCCACATCGCGGGCGCCCTGTGGGAGGCGTTGCGCAGGAACCTGGCGCGGGTGCTGCGCCGCCCGGACCCCGGTCCGTTCGACGTGGCGAAGCTGATGCCGGTGGCGTATGTGGTGGCGGGGATCTTCGTGTGCTTCACGATCTTGGTCCTGATTGCGGACGTCGTTAACCCGGTGAAAATCTCGTAGCCATACGACGTTCTCGGCGGCCCGGAAGATGATCCTCCGGGCCGCCTTCCATCGGGTGGGTTTACAGGACGGGATGTGCTGGCGCCCGGGCCGGTGCCGTAATCTCGAAGCCTGGAGCCCGCCGTTACGGGACCGGACCTTGATCCACGACTTGGGGTTGCACAGCAGATGACTGCGATTTCTCTCGGCATGCCGTCCGTTCCGACCAAGCTCGCCGAGCGCCGGAAGAGCCGGCAGATCCAGGTCGGAAGCGTGGCGGTCGGCGGAGACGCACCGGTGTCGGTCCAGTCGATGACCACGACCCGTACGTCGGACATCGGCGCCACCCTCCAGCAGATCGCCGAGCTGACCGCGTCCGGCTGCCAGATCGTCCGTGTGGCCTGCCCCACCCAGGACGACGCCGACGCCCTCGCGACCATCGCGAAGAAGTCCCAGATCCCCGTGATCGCGGACATCCACTTCCAGCCCAAGTACGTCTTCGCGGCGATCGAGGCGGGCTGCGCGGCGGTCCGGGTGAACCCGGGCAACATCAAGCAGTTCGACGACAAGGTCAAGGAGATCGCGGCGGCCGCGAAGGACCACGGCACCCCGATCCGCATCGGCGTCAACGCCGGCTCCCTCGACAGGCGCCTGCTCCAGAAGTACGGCAAGGCGACCCCGGAGGCCCTGGTCGAGTCGGCCCTGTGGGAGGCGTCGCTCTTCGAGGAGCACGACTTCCGGGACATCAAGATCTCGGTCAAGCACAACGACCCGGTGATCATGATCGAGGCGTACAAGCAGCTCGCGGCCCAGTGCGACTACCCCCTCCACCTCGGCGTGACGGAGGCGGGCCCGGCGTTCCAGGGCACGATCAAGTCGGCGGTGGCCTTCGGCGCGCTCCTCTCCCAGGGCATCGGCGACACGATCCGCGTCTCCCTGTCGGCTCCCCCGGTGGAGGAGGTCAAGGTCGGCACCCAGATCCTGGAGTCCCTGAACCTCCGCCAGCGCGGCCTGGAGATCGTCTCCTGCCCGTCCTGCGGCCGCGCCCAGGTGGACGTCTACAAGCTCGCCGAAGAGGTCACCGCAGGCCTCACGGGCATGGAGGTCCCGCTGCGCGTCGCTGTCATGGGCTGCGTGGTGAACGGCCCCGGCGAGGCCCGCGAGGCCGACCTCGGCGTCGCCTCCGGCAACGGCAAGGGCCAGATCTTCGTCAAGGGCGAGGTCATCAAGACGGTCCCCGAGTCGAAGATCGTGGAGACCCTCATCGAGGAGGCCATGAAGCTGGCCGAGCAGATGGAGGCCCAGGGCGTGGAGTCGGGCGAGCCGTCGGTGTCGGTGGCCGGCTGATCTTTTGACTTTCCTGAGTCCCGTCACCGCTCGGTGGCGGGACTCAGCCATACCTCCGCCCAGACGGATTTGCCGGGCTGGCGTGGGGTGACGCCCCATGTGTCGGCGAGCGCCTCGACCAGCAGCAGCCCACGCCCGGACTCAGCGCAGGGAACCCGCACTTCGGGGACCCGCTCGCCACGGGTGTCGGACACCTCCAGCCGCAGGAGCCCATCCGACCCGGTCAGCTGAAGACGGAAGTCCCGCCCTGGTACGTGCCCATGCCGTACGGCGTTCGCGACGAGTTCGGCGGCGATCAGTGTGACGGCTTCATTGACGGGGCCGTCGTAGGGGTGCCCCCACTCGTCCAGCCGGTGTGAGACGAGCCGCCGGGCCAGCCGTGCGCCGCGCGGGGTCGAGGTGAAGCGCATGGTGAATTCCTGGGTGGAGATTTCTGACTTCATGCCGCTTACGCTCCCGCACGCTCAGTAACGTGAACAGCGGCCGCACCTTGACCAACACGCGTTGTACGAGCGTGGGGTGCCGCTGTAGGCATGCGCGCCGTGACCGACGGTGGCGCGAGGGAATTGGGGGTTATGTGAGCGAGCAAGCGCAGGAAGTGCTGGAGCAGGACGAGGAGTCCGAGCCGGTCTCGGGCGTTGCCGTCGCCTTCGGGCGGCTGTTGAAGCGGCTGCGGACTCAGACGGGCATGGAGCGCGCCGAACTGGGCGCCCGTACCGGGTACTCTGCGGCGACTATCGCGTCGTACGAGCAAGGCAGGCGCATTCCGAACGAGAAGTTCATCAGGCATGCCGACGAGGTGTTGAACGCGCGCGGGATGCTGCTCGATTTCATCGAGGACATGGAGAAGGCGCAGTATCCTGCGTTCTTCCGGGATGCGGCGGCGCTGGAGAAGAAGGCGGTGGCGCTGCACGTGTTCGCCGTGCAGGCGGTACCGGGCCTGTTGCAGACTGAGGACTACGCGCGGGCGATGTTCACCATGTGGCGGCCGCTGCTGGACGAGGCGACGATCGAGCAGCGGGTGGCGGCGCGGTTGGCTCGGCAGGAGATCTTCGCGCGGAAACCGGCGCCCACCCTCACCTTCGTGATGGAGGAGGCCGTCGTGCGAAGGCGACTGGGCGGATTGGCTGTCTGGCGTGGCCAGTTGGAGCAGATCCTGCTTGTCGGCCAGCAGCGTAATGTGGAGATCCAGGTCATGCCGGACGACCGCGAGGAGCACGCCTCCCTCAACGGTCCGTTCACCTTGATCGAGACGGAGAAAGGACGCAGGATCGCCTACGTACCGGCACACAAGGCCAGCCGCCTCTTCACCGACCGCTCCACGGTCAGGGAGGTGGAGGAGCAGTACGGTCTCTTGCGCGCCCAGGCCCTGACGCCGCGCGAATCGCTGGCATTCGTAGAGAAGTTGCTGGGGGAGTCATGAACGTCGAAGAGTTGTCGGACCTGATGTGGTTCAAGAGCAGCTACAGCAGTGGAGATGGCGGCGAATGCATAGAGGTCGCCACCACCCCCACCACTATCCACGTACGGGATTCGAAGCAGAACCCCGCCACCGCCCCCACCCTCGCACTGCCCCCGGCCGCCTGGCAGGCGTTCCTCGGGCTTGTGCAATTTTGAGCTGCCCAGGCGACTGCCTTCCGCCGAAGGGCTGACCCCAGCCCCCCAGCCAGAAGGCGCACGGCCAAGCATGCGCAGCTATAGTGCGGAGGATCAGCAGATCCCCAGCCCCTAGGCCCCCTACGTGTTGACCCAGACCACCTCACGGGTGCTCGAACCGAGCGACCTTGACGCCGCGCTCGCCGTCCTCGACCGCGAGCCGGTCGCGAACGCCTTCGTGACCTCGCGCGTCCAGGTCGCCGGCCTCGACCCGTGGCGGCTCGGCGGGGAGATGTGGGGCTGGTACGAGGACGGCATGCTCACGTCGCTGTGCTACGCGGGCGCCAACCTCGTTCCCATCTGTGCCACCCCGCGTGCCGTGCGCGCCTTCGCCGACCGGGCGAGGCGGGCCGGGCGGCGCTGTTCCTCCATCGTCGGTCCCGCCGAGGCCACCGCCGCGCTGTGGCGCCTGCTGGAGCCGCACTGGGGCCCCGCCCGCGAGGTCCGCGCACATCAGCCCCTCATGGTCACCGACCGGATGCCCGCCGACATCGCTCCGGACCCCTACGTCCGCCGCGTCCGCAAGGACGAGATGGAGACGATCATGCCGGCGTGCGTGGCGATGTTCACCGAGGAGGTCGGCGTATCCCCGATGGCGGGGGACGGCGGGCTGCTGTACCAGGCCAGGGTCGCCGAACTCGTCGGCTCCGGCCGTTCCTTCGCCCGCGTCGACGAACACGGCACGGTCGTCTTCAAGGCCGAGATCGGCGCCGCGACCGACCAGGCCTGCCAGATCCAGGGCGTCTGGGTCGCTCCCGAATACCGGGGGAGGGGGCTCGCGGCACCGGGGATGGCCGCCGTCCTGCGGTATGCGCTCGCCGACGTGGCCCCGATGGTGAGCCTGTACGTGAACGACTTCAACACGGCGGCCCGGCGGACGTACCGGCGCGTGGGCTTCCAGGAGGTCGGCGCCTTCATGAGTGTGCTGTTCTGAACCACCTGTACGCTCCCGGCATGGACCTCGTGATCGGCCCCCTGGACCTCGCAGCCCACGTCGACGAGGCCCTCGCCGTCCAGGCGGTGGCGTTCGGGCTCGGGCCGGACGAGGTCGCCGTACGCCGGCAGATCGTGCAGCGGCACATGCAGTTCCGGGGTGCGCGGGCCCTCGGGGCGACCGTCGCAGGACGGCTCGCCGGGTTCGTGTACGGCATGCCCAACAGCCGTACCCACTGGTGGTCCACCGTCGTGGAGCCCTACCTCCGCGCGAACGGCAACGACTTCTGGCTGGACGACTCCTTCGTGATCACCGAGCTGCACGTCCACCCCGATCACCAGAACCGGGGAATCGGCCGCCGGCTCATCACCATGATCACCGACTCCGCCGCCGAGCCCCGCTCGATCCTCTCAGCGATCGACACCGACAGCCCCGCCCGCGGCCTCTACCACTCCCTCGGCTACGTCGACCTCGCCCGCCGGGTCCACTTCCCGAGCGCGCCCCGGCCGTACGCCGTGATGGGCGCCCACCTGCCGCTGCGCCGCAAATAGAGCCGCGGACAGAGACGAGGCCATGGACCAGGCCACAGACGGGGGCATAACCGATTTCCGCCCGCACAGGCGGCCCGGCTAACCTCCTATGCCATCACCCTTACCCGGCAGGAGTACGAGAACCATGGCCAAGGCACCGGTCCAGCGCATGTCCCAGTTGATGGCGAAGACGCTGCGCGACGACCCGGCGGACGCCGAGGTCATCAGCCACAAGCTCCTCGTCCGCGCCGGCTACGTCCGCCGCACCGCCGCCGGCATCTGGAGCTGGCTGCCCCTCGGCAAGAAGGTCCTCGCCAACGTCGAGCGGATCGTCCGCGAGGAGATGGACGCCATCGGCGCCCAGGAGGTCACCCTGCCCGCCCTGCTGCCCCGGGAGCCGTACGAGGCGACCGGCCGCTGGGACGAGTACGGCCAGGAGCTGTTCCGGCTCAAGGACCGCAAGGGCGGCGACTACCTCCTCGGCCCCACCCACGAGGAGATCTTCACCCTCCTGGTCAAGGACCAGTGCACGTCCTACAAGGACCTGCCGGTGATCCTCTACCAGATCCAGAACAAGTACCGGGACGAGGCCCGCCCCCGCGCCGGCATCCTGCGCGGTCGCGAGTTCCTGATGAAGGACTCGTACTCCTTCGACCTGGACGACGAGGGCCTCGCCAAGTCCTACGCCCTGCACCGCGAGGCCTACCGGCGCGTCTTCGAGCGCCTCGGCCTCGACTACCGCATCGTCGCCGCCACCGCCGGCGCGATGGGCGGCTCCAAGTCCGAGGAGTTCCTCGCCCCGGCCGAGGCCGGCGAGGACACCTTCGCCGACTGCCCGAACTGCGACTTCGCCGCCAACACCGAGGCGATCACCTACGCCCTCAAGCCGGTCGACGGCTCGGCCGTGCCCGCGCTCGAGGAGATCCCCACCCCCGACACCCCGACCATCGAGACCCTGGCCGCCTCCCTCGGCGTCCCGGCCTCCGCCACGCTGAAGAACCTGCTGGTCAAGGTGGACGGCGAGATCGTCGCCGTCGGCGTCCCCGGGGACCGTGAGGTCGACATGGGCAAGGTCGAGGCGCACTTCGCCCCGGCCACCGTCGAGATGGTCACCGAGGCCGACTTCGCCGGCCGTCCCGACCTGGTCCGCGGCTACGTCGGCCCGCAGGGGCTCGGCGAGAAGGTCACGTACATCGCCGACCCGCGCGTGGCCCCCGGCACCTCCTGGATCACCGGCGCCAACAAGGAGCACACGCACGCGAAGAACGTCGTCGCCGGCCGTGACTTCGAGGTCGGCGAGTACGTCGACGTCGTCGTGGTGCAGGAGGGCGACCCCTGCCCGCAGTGCGGCACCGGCCTGAAGCTGGACCGCGCCATCGAGATCGGCCACATCTTCCAGCTGGGCCGCAAGTACGCCGACGCCCTCAAGCTCGACGTCCTCGGCCAGAACGGCAAGCCCGTCCGCGTCACCATGGGCTCCTACGGCATCGGCGTCTCCCGCGCCGTCGCCGCGCTCGCCGAGCAGCACGCCGACGACAAGGGCCTGGTGTGGGCCAAGGAGGTCGCCCCGGCCGACGTGCACGTCGTCGCCGCCGGCAAGGCCCTGCAGACGGAGCTGGCCCTCGACGTCGCCGAGAAGCTGGCCGCCGCCGGCGTCCGCGTCCTGGTGGACGACCGGGCCGGTGTCTCCCCGGGCGTGAAGTTCACCGACGCCGAGCTGATCGGCGTCCCCCAGATCCTGGTCGCCGGCCGCCGCTCCGGCGAGGGCGTCGTGGAGCTGAAGGACCGCAGGACCGGCGAGCGCGAGGAGCTGCCGGTCGAGGAGGCCATCGCCCGCCTCACGGCCTGATCGCCGCGGGGGTGCCCCCCGCCCCCAAGGGGGGGCGGGGGCCCCCCCCCCCCCCCGCGAGAGCCACCCCGCGCACACCCCCAGCGATCGGCAGAGCACACCGCTGAAAAACACACACCAAACTTAATC